>JBBQVR010000029.1:0-28572 GCA_038211355.1 Rhodobacterales bacterium
CGGCGCAACTGGCGCTGGCGCGCCTCAGCTGTGACAAGGTCTTGCAGCGTGGCGTGGTCACCTGGCACGACCCGATGGCCCGCCCGTTCGGCTGCAGAAAGGCAGCTTCGCCAGGTGGCCGCCATGCCGGAACGAAGGTCCGCCGACAGATCCCAAACTGCATGGTGCATCGGGGTGACCAAAGGCACCAACCCCCAGCCCGAAACCGCATCCTCCGGCGTGACCAGTGTCACCCCCGGCCAGCGCGCAAGCTGCCGCAGCGCCTGGCGCTTGTCCGTCACGGTTGCCCCGGCCTGCCACAGCGGGCCGCGGGACACCAGCCGCAGGCGCCCCCGCTCAACCGTAAGTGCTGTGCCGCAGGACAGGGTCAGCCAGCGCACCCGTGCCCCGCACCCTGACAAGGCCGCGGCGTAGACTGCTGATTGTTGCAGCGGCAAGAATGTCTCAGCAGTTTCACACCCATCCATCCGGCCATTAACGCCCGGATAAGGTTTCCATGCTGTTAATGATGCTGATGAAACGGGTTTCTCTCAAACACACACAAGCCCCGGCCCCCCGCTATACGCTGTGGGTTCCGGGGATTGTGGCCCTTGGGCTGTGCCTGGTCTGGCTTGGCCTGTTGTTCCTGTTTCAGCGGTAAAGCAGCGACTTGCCACCCGCGAAAAGATGCACTTTCTTTGGATCGGCGGTCAGTTTCACCGTCGTCCGGCGCAGTTCAGGGCGAATTCCGGGGAGTTTTGCCACCACCTGCGCACCATCGCTGGTCTTCTGGAAGTAAAGCAGGGTCACCTCACCCAATGCCTCGGTGATCTCAACCAGACCCGCGTGGATCGCGTCGCCATCGGTTTCGGTTAAATCCTCGGGCCGGACGCCGATCTTGACCTTGAGGCCCTTGTCGGCGGCCTGCGTTGGCACATGGCTGCGTGCCAGACCGCCGTTTTCCAGCCGGATAACCGTGGTCGCGCCAGTTTCCACAACCTCACCCGGCAACAGGTTCATCGACGGGCTGCCGATGAACTGGGCGACAAATTCGTTCTCTGGGCGTTCATACAGCTCCAGTGGGCTGCCGACCTGGCTGATCCCGCCGCCCGCCAGCACTACGATGCGGCTGGCCAGGGTCATCGCCTCAACCTGGTCATGCGTAACATAGACCATGGTTGAATTGGGCATCGCCTCTTTCAGCTGGGCAATCTCGATCCGGGTGGCCACCCGCAAGGCGGCGTCAAGGTTCGAGAGCGGCTCATCGAACAGATAAACCTTCGGATCGCGCACGATGCTGCGCCCGATCGCAACCCGCTGGCGCTGGCCACCCGACAGCGCCTTGGGCAGGCGGTCCAGGTAGGGCGTCAGCTGCAGGATGCGCGCGGCCTTGTCGACGGCGGCGGCAATTTCTGCCGGGGTCTTCTTGGCGATCTTCAGCGCAAAGGCCATGTTGTCGCGCACCGTCATGTGCGGATAAAGCGCGTAGGACTGGAACACCATCGCGATCCCGCGCTGTGCGGGGGGCACGTCGTTCATCCGCACGCCGTCAATGCTGAAATCCCCGCCGGTGATGCGTTCAAGTCCTGCGATCATCCGCAGAAGCGTGGATTTGCCGCAGCCTGAGGGGCCGACGAACACGACCAGCTCGCCCGTCTTGATATCAAGGTTGATGTTCTTCAACACCTTGACCTCGCCATAGGCTTTTTCGACGTTCTTCAGAACCAGTTCAGCCATGGTATTCCCCCCTCATGCCCGCTTGGCCAGATACACACCCCAAGGGTCCAGCGTCACGCTGCCCCCCGTGGCGGTCTGGCTGCCCAGGTCCGTTCCGATTGTTGTCCAGGTTCCCTCGGGCAGGCCAAACACGGCCGTGCTGTCACCAAGGTTAAACGCGCAGAGAAGAGTTTCCTCTCCTCTGCGCTGAAAACTCGTTACCCCACCCACCGCTGCGATGGTGTCCATCGCCCCGGTACGCAAATCAGGATGCGCGCGTCGAAAGGCAAGCGCGCGGCGGTAATGCGCCAGGACAGAGGTTTTGTCTTGGTCTTGCGTGGCGACAGACAGCGGCAAATGTGGCGACTTGACCGGAAGCCAGGGTTTTCCCGCGGAAAACCCGCCATTGTTGTTGTCGGTGACCCAAACCATCGGCGTGCGCGCGCCGTCGCGGCCCTTGAACTCGGGCCAGAACTGAATTCCGTAGGGGTCCTGCAATTCGTCAAAGCTCAGGTCTGCCTCGGGCAGGCCAAGCTCTTCACCCTGATAAAGGCAGATCGAGCCGCGCAAGGTGACCAGAAGCGTTGCATAGGTCTTGGCGGCGGCCTCTGTCAGGTGCCAACGGGTGATGTGGCGGACGGTGTCGTGGTTGGAGTATGACCAGCAGGGCCAGGCATCAGGGGCCGCAGAAGTCATCCGGGCGAAGGTTTCCACCAGCATCGGCGCGGTCAGACGCTTTGGTTGCAGCATCTCGAACGGGTAGCACATCTGCACCTTGTCGCCGCCCGAGGTATACTCGGCCATGATCTCAAGCCCCCGCTGTGCATCGCCCACCTCACCCACGGCTGCGGCGTTGTAGGGGTTCAGGACGGCCCGGAACTTGCGCAGAAACTCAAGGTTCTCTGGCTGGTTTTTGGAAAACAGGTGCAGTTGGTGGTTATAGGGGTTCACGCTTGGCGCAATGCTGTCGTTGCGCAGTTCTTTCGGCAAGGACGGGTTGTCGCGCAGATACTTGTCGGCGAAGTAGAAGTTGATCGTGTCAAGCCGGAAGCCATCGACCCCACGCTTCAGCCAGAAACGGGCGACGTCCAGAAGCGCGTCCTGCACGGGTGCATGATGCAGGTTCAGGTCGGGCTGCGAGGTCAGGAAGTTGTGCAGGAAATACTGCTCGCGCCGCCCGTCCCACTCCCACGCCGACCCGCCAAAGACGGAAAGCCAGTTGTTCGGCGGCGTGCCGTCTGGCTTGGGGTCGGCCCAGACATACCAGTCAGCGCGGGCGTTGGTGCGGTCGCGGCGGCTTTCGTCAAACCAGGGGTGCGCGGCAGCGGTATGCGACAGCACAAGGTCGATCATCACCCGCAGGCCCAGGTCATGCGCGCGCGCCACCAGCGCGTCGAAATCGGCCAAGGTGCCGAACATCGGGTCAACGTCGCAGTAGTCGCTGACGTCATAGCCGAAGTCCTTCATCGGGCTTTTGAAGAACGGGCTGATCCAGATCGCATCGGCCCCGAGGCCCGCGATATGGTCCAGCCGTCCGGTGATGCCCGCCAGATCGCCGATCCCGTCGCCGTCACTGTCTTGAAAGCTGCGCGGATAGATCTGGTAGATCACCGCGCCGCGCCACCAGTCGGGGTCTGCGGCCAGCACCGTGCGCCCGTCACGCTCCATCATGCTCACTTCACCGACCCCGCCAGAAGGCCCCGCACCAGGAAGCGCTGCATCGAGAAGAACACCGCCAGCGGCACCGCGATGGACACGAAGGCCGAGGCGCTCAGGATCTCCCAGTCGCCCCCGCGGCTGCCCATCAGGTTGACGATGTTGCCGGTCAGCACCTGCTGGTCATTACCGGTGCCAAGGAACACGAGTGCTACCAGAAGGTCATTCCAGGTCCACAGGAACTGGAAGATCGCGAACGACGCCAGCGCGGGGAACGAAAGCGGCAGGATGATCTTGGTGAAGATCTGGAAATCGGTGGCGCCATCGACGCGGGCGTTTTCAATGATGTCGCGTGGCAAGCCGACCATGTAATTTCGCAAGAGGTAGATGGCGAGCGGTAGGCCGAACCCGGTATGGGCCATCCAGATGCCCAGATACCCCTTCCCGATGCCGATGTAATTGTGAAACTGCAACAGCGGGATCAGCGCCAGCTGCAAAGGCACGACCAGCAGACCCACCACAAACGCCACCAGAAGCGCCCGGCCCGGAAAATCCATCCAGGCCAGCGCATAGGCCGCGAAAGCCGCCACCAGGATCGGGATGATCGTCGCCGGGATCGCCACGGTCATCGTGTTCAGAAACGCCTGCCCGATCGACTGCCCGGCAAGGGGTGAGGAGATCACGTTGGTGTAGTTGTTCACCGTGAATTCCGGCGGAGTGGAGGCGGTCGCAAACACCCGCGGCATCCGCAGCTCGGCCATCGTGGTCGGCGAGGTCAGCGCGAAAGCCCCATCCGCCCCAACCGTCAGCGTCACGCCGCCGTCAAGCGGTGCCACGTCGCCCGGCGCATAAGCCTCGGGCTGGACCGAGGACGTGCCCCAGGCGCTGACATCGGTGCCGGCGGCGTAAAGCTGTCCCTCGATGACAAAGACGCCATCACGCCGCACCTCATCGCCCGCAATCCGCACGGCGGCCAACTGCTGCACTTGGGTCGACAGCGACTGCCACCAGCCGGACCCCACGATCTGGTCCCCCGTGCGGAACGACGACACCAGAAGGCCAAAGGTCGGCACGACCCACAGCAGCACCAGCGCAATGGTCGACAAATGTACCGCCCAGACGAGGCCCGATTTCTTGCCTGCAATCCCGTCCATCGCCGCCCCCTACCGCATTTCCTTGCGCGCGTTGATCACGTTCCAGATCAGGATCGGGGTCACGAGCAGCATGATGATCATCGCCGAAGCCGAGCCCATGCCCCAGTCAAGGCTGCGGAACAGCTTGTCGTACATGTAGTTGGCCAAGACCTGCGTTTCCCACTGGCCGTTGGTCATCGCCAGAACGATGTCGAAGACCTTCAACACGGTTATGGTGACCGTGGTCCAGACCACGACAATCGTCCCCATGATCTGCGGCACCTTGATCTTGAAGAAGATCTGGAACGGGTTGGCGCCGTCGATGGTGGCGGCCTCGACCGTGTCTTCCGGCACGCCACGCAGGGCGGCAGACAGGATAACCATGGCAAAGCCGGTCTGGATCCAGACCAGCACCGCCATCAGGAAGAAGTTGTTCCAGTACGGCTTTTGCAACCAGACCTGCGGCTGTCCATAAGGCAGAACGTTGGTCACGATGCCGTAGACCCAGACGCCAAGCGCATAGACCAGAAATGCTGCCACGGCTGCACCCAGCACCCGCCCGGCCTTGACCAGCGCACCCCCGCCCTGCCCTTGCAGCAGCGGCCGCAGCACGGCCCAGCCCGCCCAGGCGATGGCCAGAAGCAGGCTGCCGATTAGCACGAACGGCACCAGTCGCAGCATCAGGAACGACCCCACGCCACCATCGAACTTCAGCCAGACCGCGTTGATCAGGCCGATCTGGCTCAGGTTCGCATCGCGGCTGTCATAGATCAGCTTGAAGATCACCGATGCGCCCACAAAGGAAATCGCCATCGGCATGAAGATCAGCGATTTGGCGAAGTTGCCCCATTTGATCCGGTCGGTCAGCTGGGCGGCCAGCAGGCCAAAGGCAGTGGCCGCAGCAGGCACCACGATCAGCCACAGAATGTTGTTTTGGAGACTTTCAACGAATTTCGGCTCACCGAACATCCGGGCATAGTTGCCAAGACCCACAAACTCGCCATTTCGATTGAAGACCGACAGCCAGGCCGTCGCGAACACCGGATAGGCAAGGTACAGGCACAACAGCGCCAGCGCGGGGAACAGGAACAGCCAGGGCCGGATCATGTTGGCGCGGTTCGTGTTGCGCCCCGCATTGGGGCCCTTCGCCGGGAACAGAACCTTGTCGAGGAAAATATTCGAGGCGTAGAAGTAGGTCACACAACCGCCCACGCCGATGACGATCACGAACAAGGCTTGCAGTGCCGGATGCATGGGTCCCCTCCTCTGTCAGTCTTGGAAGAGGTCCTCTGTCGGGACCCTTGGGCAGGATAGCCAAACGTGGACCGGACGCCTGCTGGCGCCCGGTCCGGGGATCCTCAGATCACTTCGGCCACGAGGCCTGGATCGCGTCGGCGGCTTCCTGGGCGGACTTGCCACCCACGAAATCGACCATTCCGGTCCAGAAGCTGCCCGCGCCGACAGCGCCCGGCATCAGGTCAGACCCGTCAAAACGGAAGGTGGTGGCGTTGGCCAGAATCTCACCCTGCTTTTTCAGCGCGGCAGATCCGTAAAGGTCAACGCTGACACCCTGGTGCGGGGTGACAAAGCCGGTCTGCGCCATCCAAACTTCATGCGCGATCGGGGTCTTAAGGAACTCGACAAAAGCCTGTGCGGCCGGGCTGTCTTTCATGATGAAGGCAAGCGTGCCCGCACCCAGAACCGGCTGACCCAGATCCTTCTCGGCATAGGCCGGGAAGTAGAAGAAGTCGGCATCGGTGCCCAGTTCGGTACCCTCGGGGAAGAAGGACGGGATGAACGATGCCTGACGGTGCATGTAGCACTGCGGCGGCGAGGTGAAGAGCTGCTTCGGGCTGTCGCGGAAGTCGGTCGACGAAACGGCAGCAGCACCACCGGCAACATAGGCATCATTCTTGGCAAAGTAGCCAAACTCGTCAATCGCGGCCACGACTTCGGGGCTGTTGAAGGGCAGCGCGTTCGACACCCAGGCGTCATAGACTTCCGGGGGTTGGGTGCGCAGCATCATGTCCTCGACCCAGTCGGTCGCGGGCCAGCCGGTCGCGCCGCCTGAACCCAGACCAATGCACCATGGCGTGCCGCCATCGGCAACGATCTGGTCGGTCAGGGCCTTCAGCTCTTCCATCGTTGCCGGCACAGCATAGCCTGCGTCGGCAAAGTTGTCCGGGCTGTACCAGACCAGCGATTTCACGTCGGCCTTGTAGGGGAAGGCGTAAAGGGCCGGGGTGCCATCGGGGCCCGGATAGGTGCCAAGGGCTGCCCAGCTTGGGCCGGCACCGTAGTTCTCGCTAAGCCAGGTTGAGGTATCGGCCGACAGGGGCGTGATGAAGCCGCGCTTGGCCAGATCGGCGATCAGGCCGGGCTGCGGCAGAACGGCGACGTCCGGGGGCGATCCGGCCTCGGCGTCGATGATCAGCTGCTGCTCATAGCCTTCGGACGACGAATAGCTGACCGTCACGCCGGTAGCGGCGGTGTAGTAGGCCAGCATCGATTCAACCAGCACCTGGTCTTCGCCGCGCCAGGGGCCGAAGATGGTCAGCGACTGGCCGTCCAGGTTGTTGGCTTCGTCAAATGCGGTGTAGCTTGCCCAGTTGAACGCACCTTCACCGACGGGGAACTTCAGCTCTTGCGCCATGGCGCCGCCGGAACCCAACGCCAACGCCGCAGCGCTGACGAGCAATTTCGTCTTCATGGTATTCCTCCCGATTTCCCCGCATTCATGGCGGGGCGATTTCCCATACCGGCAGAATCGCTTCAAACCGCTTTGGATGTTTGAGCCTCGCCGATCCGGCCCTTTAAGTCAATCCAAAGCGCCTTCAAATCACGCAAACCGCCCCTGAACTGCCCAAGCTGGCGCCCGTAATCGATTACGGACGCCGGTGATATGTTTTGACGCACCCCGCCAAGCTGGCTAAGGTTCGCCGGGTTGAAACCGTTTTGAGCAGCAGAATCCAAATGAACCTCAAGGAACTCGCCACCAAGCTGGGGCTGTCGCCCACCACGGTGTCGCGCGCCCTGAACGGCTATCCGGAAGTGAACGAAACCACCCGCGAACGTGTTGTCGCCGCTGCCAAACGCCATAACTACCACCAGAACACCCGCGCCATCCGTCTGGCCACCGGCCGCGCGATGGCGGTGGGCCACGTCATCCCCATCGCCACCCGACATGAGATCGTGAACCCCGTTTTCGCAGATTTCATCGCCGGCGCGGGTGAGACCTACAGCCGCAACGACTATGACATGGTGCTGTCCGTCGTCCCCGATGAGGACGAAGAGGCTACCTATCGTGGGCTGAAATCCAAGGGCAACGTCGACGGCGTGATCGTCCACGCCCCCCGGATGAATGACCCCCGCATCGCCCTTTTGCGTGAGATTGGTCTGCCCTTCGTCGTTCATGGCCGCGCAACCGGCACCGCAGACCCCTACTGCTGGCTGGACGTGAACAACCGCCGCGCCTTTCAGCGCGCGACCGAATTCTTGCTGGACCTTGGCCACACCCGCATCGCCCTGGTCAACGGGTTGGAGTTCATGGATTTCGCCATCCGCCGCCGCACCGGCTATGTCGACGCCCTGACCGCGCGCGGCATCACGCCTGACCCTACCCTCATGGCGTCCGATGAGATGACCGAGATTGCCGGCTTCCGCGCCGCCACCGCCATGCTTGCCCTGCCCCAGCCGCCAACGGCCTTTCTTGCGTCATCAATGATTTCCGGCATGGGCGTGCGCCGTGCCGTGGAAAGTGCGGGCCGAGTTCTGGGGCGCGACGTGTCGGTCATCATCCACGATGATGATCTGTCCTACATGAAGAACGGTGAGGATGTGCCGATCTTCACTGCTACCCGCTCCTCCGTGCGTGAGGCCGGGCGTCTGGCCGCCGAGATGCTGCTGGACGTCATCGCCCACCCCGACGCAGGGCCCCAGCAACGCTTGCTTGAGGCGGAGCTGATCATCGGCCAATCCACCGGCCCCGCACCCAGAAACTGATGCCATGACCCTGTCCCGATTCGACTTTCCGCCCGGATTCCTCTTCGGCGCCGCCACCGCCGCCTATCAGATCGAAGGGTCGGCTTTCGGGGGCTGCGGTACCTGCCATTGGGATACGTTTTCGGCCACCCCCGGCAACGTGGTGCGGGCTGAGGACGGCTCAAAGGCCTGCGACCACTATCATCAATGGCCGGCTGACCTGGACCTGTTGAAATCCGCCAATATGGACGCCTACCGCTTTTCCACATCCTGGGCGCGGGTCATGCCGGATGGGGTGAACATCAACCCTGAAGGCCTTAATTTCTATGACAGACTGGTCGATGGCATGCTGGAGCGCGGTCTGAAACCGTTTCAGACCCTTTACCATTGGGAAATGCCCTCGGCCCTTGCGGACAAGGGCGGCTGGACCAACCGCGACACCTGCCACCGCTTTGCCGATTTCGCCGAGGCGGTCACCCGCCGCCTTGGGTCGCGGGTTGCCAGCATTGCCACGATCAACGAACCCTGGTGCGTGGCGTGGCTGTCGCATTTCATGGGCATCCACGCGCCCGGCCTGCGTGACATCCGCGCTGCCGCCCGTGCCATGCACCATATCCTGCTGGCGCATGGCTTGGCGGTTGAGCGTTTGCGCGCGATGGGCCAGCCGAACCTAGGGATCGTGCTGAACTTCGACCACGCAAGCCCCGCGTCCAACAGCCCGGAAGATCACGCCGCATCAGACCTTTGGGATGGGATCTTCAACCGTTGGTTCATTGAAGGCATCACCCGTCAGACCTACCCTGCCAACGTGCTGCAAGGCCTCGGCCCTCACATGCCGGCCAACTGGCAGGACGACATGCCCCTGATCGGGCAAAAGCTGGATTGGCTGGGCGTAAATTACTACACCCGCCACCTGCACGCCCATGCCCCCGGCACACCATGGCCCTCGCTTCGTGATGTCCCCGGTGACCGGCCCAAGACGCAGATGGGCTGGGAGATCTATCCCGGAGGCCTGCACCATTTCCTGACACGACTGTCGAAACACTATGTTGGCGATCTGCCGATCTACGTCACCGAAAATGGGATGGCCAATGCCGACCAGCTTGAAGATGGCAGCGTAACTGACGAAATTCGCGAACATTTCCTGTTTGACCACCTTGCCGCGACCAAGCAGGCCATTGCCGATGGGGCGAATGTGCAGGGGTTCTTCTACTGGTCGCTCCTCGACAACTACGAATGGGCCGAGGGGTATGAAAAGCGCTTCGGTCTGGTGCATGTCGACTTTGACACTCTGGTCCGCACGCCGAAATCCTCTTATCACGCCCTCGCGCGCGCCCTTGCCCGCAATGATGGAGCGTAGCATGACCCTTGCGATCCTTGCTGATATCGGCGGCACCAACACCCGCGTCGCCTTGGCCGATGGCCCGAAGGTGCGGCTTGACAGCATCCGCCGTTTTCCCAACGCCGAGTATCAGGCGCGCGGTCAGGATATCGCCCATGTCCTGCAGGATTATCTGGCCCAGACCGGGGCGCAGGTGGCGGGCGTCTGTGTTGCCGCGGCTGGTCCGGTGCAGGATGGTGTGGCCACCATGACCAACCTTGACTGGGTGATTGACGCAGACAAGCTGACCCGTGCCACAGGGGCTGGAAAGGTAGCCATCCTCAATGACTTGCAGGCCCAGGGTCAGGCACTTGGCCATATCCCCGCCGCCAATCTGCGCCGGGTGATTGATGGGCCGGTCTTGGCCCATGCGCCCATGCTGGTGGTGGGTCTTGGCACCGGGGTGAACGCAGCCCCCGTCCATCCGGGGCCGCAAGGGCGCGTCGTGCCGCCGTCGGAATGTGGCCATGTCAACATGGCTGTACGCACGGAAGAGGATTTTCAGCTGGCCCGCTTCATCGAGGCCCGCCTGAAAGCCGAAGGTGAGGTGCCCCATGCCGGTGTCGAAGAGGTGCTGGCAGGCCGTGGCCTTGCCAATCTGCACGCCTTTGCCGCCTTTGCGGCAGGCCATCCAACCACGATGACCTCATCGCAGGTGCTGGCCGCCCTTGCCGACGGTGATCCAACCGCCGCCCATGCCGCGCGGCTTTATGTGCATATCCTTGGCCAGACGCTGGCCGATCTGGCGCTGATCCACCTGCCCTATGGCGGGATTTTCCTGATTGGCGGCATGGCGCGCGCGATGACCCCGCATTTCCAGACCTACGGCCTGACCGCCAGCTTTCGCGAACCTCGCCGCGTTGACCTGCTGACCACAGATTTTTCCGTAACCGTGGTCGAAGACGACTATGCCGCCCTGACCGGTTGCGCGGCCTATCTGCACAGCCAAGGCTGAAACGGCTTCCTCTTCCCCAAATATCCTCAGGGGGAGAGGTGCCTTGGCACCTCGGGGGCGGAACGCCCCCCGCCCTCCTTCAAAAAGGCTTGCGCCGCATGGCGCTCCTCATCCTTAGCTTGATAGCGGCAACTGGTCCTTCAGGAACTGCAAGGCGACACCCAAGCCATCCGGCGCGATGCCGTGGCCCGTTCCCTTCATGACATGCCCGAAGGTTGTGAACCCTGCGGCCACCAGTGCATCCCCCGCCTTGGCCATGTCGGCAAAGGGCACGACGGGGTCCTGGTCGCCATGCATCAGCAAGACCGGCGGCTGGGACAGGGCCTGAGCGGCCAGCATCTCGGGCCGCAACAGCCGCCCCGAGATGGCGACCACCCCCGCAAACGCCTCAGCCCGGCGCGGGGCGACGTGCAGGCTCATCATCGCGCCCTGGCTGAAGCCGATCAGCACCAGCCGGTCGGGGGGCAGCCCCACCTCGGCCAGCCGCGCATCCAGAAATCCGTTCAGATCTTCTGCCGCCGCATCAAGGCCAGCGTCGGCCAGCGCCTGAGGTGAGCCGTCGATCCACGGAATCGGGAACCACTGGAACCCGAACCCGCCGCCTACGCAACGTTCGGGGGCATCCGGGGCCAGGAAGCCCACACCCGGCAGATGCGGTGCAAGCACGTCGGCCAGGCCCAGAAGGTCTGCCCCATCCGCGCCATAGCCGTGCAGAAACACCACCAACGCCGAGGGGTTGGCCGCCCCTGCCCGCCCAAACCGCAACTCGCGCATCACACCACCCCGTCCCGTTCCTTTGCCACCCGGTAGTAGGCCCAAAGGATGCGCGCCGCAACGGACCGCCAGGGCGACCAGGCCTCGGCCATCGCCCGAAGCGCGCGTTCCGACGGGCGCGCCTCAAGCCCGAACAGCACGCGGGCGGCCTCTTGCAGGGCAAGGTCGCCGGGGGCGAAGACATCGGCGCGGCCAAGGGCAAACATGGCATAGATCTCGGCCGTCCAGACCCCGATCCCCGGCACGGCAACCAGCGTGGTCATCACCTCGGCATCGGGCCGCGAGCGCAGGGCCTCAAAGTCGATCCCCGCCCCCGCCAGCGCACGGCCATAGCGCGCTTTCTGACGGCTGAGGCCGACCGAGCGCAGGTCTTCATCCGTTGCCAGGGCCATCGACGCAGCCTCGGTCAGCCCAGCCGTCTCAAGTCGGGCCCAGATTGCACGGGCGCTGGCGACGGACACCTGCTGGCCAATGATCGCGCGCAAAAGGGCTGCAAAGCCGTCCTCCTCGCGCCGCAAGGGCAGATCGCCGACCAGCGGCAAGGCGCGGGCAAAGGCGGGCTCAGCCCGGGCAAGCCAGTCGGCCCCTTCGGCCACGCAGGTAAGGGAATGGATGATGCGACCTGTCATGCAGCCCTTGTCGCCCGTCCACCCGGCCCAAGGCAACCCACTTTTGCCCTTGCCCCCCAAACCCCGCCCCCCTACCGATAGCGGGATGAGCACCGATACCCTTGCCAAACGCAATGTCCTCGTCCTTGTCGCCGCGCAGGCGATCCTTGGCGCGCAGATGCCCATGATCTTTACCATCGCGGGGCTGGCGGGGTCTTCGCTGGCGCCGAATGTCTGTTGGGCCACGCTGCCGATCACGATGACGGTGATCGGGTCGATGCTGACCGCCACGCCGATTTCCGCGTTGATGCAGCGCCATGGCCGCAGGGTGGGCTTTGTGGTCGGTGCGCTTGGCGGGGCGCTTGGGGCGGCGGTCGGGGCCTATGGGCTGGCAACAGGCAGCTTCCTGTTGTTTTGCATCGGGGCACTTTTGACCGGCATCTACATGTCGGCGCAGGGGTTCTACCGCTTTGCCGCCGCTGACACCGCGTCAGATGAATTCCGGCCCAAGGCGATCAGCTGGGTCATGGCGGGGGGCCTGCTGTCGGCTGTCGTCGGGCCGCAACTGGTCAAGGTCACGTCTGACATGATGGCGGTGACCTTCCTTGGCAGCTACATCGCCGTGATCGGGCTGAACCTTGCCGGCATGTTCCTGTTCTTCGGGCTCGATATCCCCAAGCCCCGCCCGCCGGCCGCCGACGCGCCAGTCGGCCGCACACGGGCTGAACTGATCCGCACCCCGACGATCGCCGTCGCGATGATCTGCGCCACGGTGTCCTACGCGCTGATGAACCTGGTGATGACCTCTTCGCCGCTTGCGGTGGTGGGCTGCGGGTTCCAGACCAGCAATGCCGCAGATATCGTCACTGCGCATGTGCTGGCAATGTATGCGCCCAGCTTTATCACCGGCCATATCATCGCCCGCTTCGGGACCGAGCGGGTCATCGCCCTTGGCCTGACGATCCTTGCCGCCGCAGGGGCCGTTGCCATGGCGGGGGTAGAGCTGGAGAATTTCTTCATCGCCCTTATCCTGTTGGGCATTGGTTGGAACTTCGGCTTCATCGGCGCCACCACGATGCTGACCAGCGCCCAGCGGCCGGAGGAGCGTGGGCGTCTTCAGGGCCTGAATGACCTGATCGTGTTCGGCGGGGTCACGACGGCCAGCTTTTCGTCCGGGGGCCTGATGAACTGCTCGGGCGGGTCGGTGCAGGCGGGTTGGCAGATGGTCAACCTTGCGATGCTGCCCTTCCTGGTGCTGGCCGGGGGGGCCTTGATCTGGCTATGGCTCCGCCCGCAGGACATGCGGACCTGAGGGGCGCTACCAGCGCCCGGTGAAAGCCTGCCAGACCAGCCGTCCGCGCAGCTGAAAGGGTGACAGCTCCAGCGACTTGCCCGCCACCGCGCCGCGTAGGACGGCCTGCGTCTGCCATCCCGCAAGCAGGGCCGGGGCAACAGCCGATGGCACCGCCCGCCGGCCTTTGCGTGCAAGGGCAAGGGCTTGCAGCCCCGTGGCCGCCAGATCGACCTGGGTTACGCCGTCCGGCAGGGGCTGCCGCCCGCGGGCTTGCAGCTCCGGAACGGCGCGCAGATAGCCTGCCACCGCCGTCGCCCAGCCAAAGGCCCGCACCGTAGTTTCGGCCGCATCTGGGGCCCCCAGTGCGCGGGCGGCCAGCCACATCAGCCCCGCGCCGGTGTCTTCCAGATAGTCGCTCAGGGCTGCCAGGCTGTCATGGGGGTCCCTTTGGATATCCCAGCGGCGGGCGGCAATCAGACAGTCCAGCACCGCAACCGGCAGGCCGAAATTGCTGATCAGAGCGTGCAGCGGCCCCGCCACTTCATGCGCTTTCGCGGCGCCCGAGGCTGCGTTTTCCACCACGTCACGCCACCATTGCAGCCGCATTTCTGCGATGAGCGGCTCCTCTGTGACCCAGGGCGCGCGGGCGACCTCAAGGTTGAAGGCGTAAAGCGGGAACAGCTGCGCGCGGGCATGCAGGGGGGCTGCCATCACGGCCAGAAACCGGTCCGGATCGCCGCGTTGCACCAAGGCGGCACAGGCATCGAGGGTCATTGCGCGGACCCGAAGTCACGGATCAGCTTCCACTGGATCGCGTCAAGCAGCGCCTCAAAGCTGGCGTCGACGATGTTGGCACTGACCCCCACGGTGGACCAGCGGCGGCCCTGCCCGTCCTCAGAGTCGATGATGACGCGGGTGACGGCCTCGGTCCCGCCATTGGTGATGCGGACCTTGAAATCGACCAGTTTCATGTCGTCAATGCAGGCCTGATAGGGGCCAAGATCTTTCGACAGGGCCTTGGCCAGCGCGTTGACCGGGCCACGGTCGCCGCCCGCCTCATCCATGCTGTCACTGACCGACATGGCCTTGCGATCCCCGATCTTCACCACCACGACCGCCTCGGACAGGCTGATCATCCGGTCATATTTGTTCTTCCGCCGTTCCACCGTGACACGGTAGCGCTTGACCTCAAAGAACGCGGGGCAAAGGCCCAGCTCGCGCCGGGCGACAAGCTCGAAACTGGCCTGCGCGCTGTCATAGGCATAGCCCTGATCTTCGCGCGCCTTGACCACTTCGATGATCCGGCCCAGGCGGGGGTCTTTCGGGTCAATCGCGATGCCCGCGGCCGTCAGCCTTGCGCGCAGGTTGGATTGCCCGGCCTGGTTTGACATCGGGATGACGCGTTCGTTGCCCACCAGCGCGGGGTCGATGTGTTCGTAGGTGGTGGGGTCTTTCAGGATCGCGCTTGCGTGCAGGCCCGCCTTGTGGGCAAAGGCGCTGGCACCGATGTAAGGGGCTGACCGCAGCGGCACGCGGTTCAGGATGTCATCCAGCATGCGGCTGGTTTTCAAAAGCCCCGCCAGCGCCGCAGGGGTGATGCCGGTCTGGTAGCGGCTGGCGTAGGGCTCCTTCAGCAAAAGCGTCGGGATCAGCGTGGTCAGGTTCGCATTGCCGCAGCGTTCGCCAAGGCCGTTCAGCGTGCCTTGGATCTGCCGCGCGCCTGCATCAACGGCGGCAAGCGAGTTTGCCACTGCATTGCCGGTATCATCATGACAATGGATGCCAAGCCGGTCACCGGGGATGCCAGAGGCGATCACCGCAGCCGTGATGCGGCCCACTTCGGCGGGCAGCGTGCCGCCGTTGGTGTCACACAGGACAATCCAACGGGCGCCAGCGTCCAGCGCGGCATGCAGGCAGGACAGCGCGTAATCGGGATTTGCACGGTAACCGTCAAAGAAATGTTCCGCGTCGAAGAGCGGTTCGCGCCCCTTGGTGACAAGGTGACGAAGGGAAGAGGCGATGGCTTCGCGGTTCTCCTCCAGCGTGACGTTCAGGGCGGTCGTGACCTGAAAGTCATGCGTCTTGCCCACCAGACAGACGGCGGGGGTGTTCGCGTTCAGCACGGCGGCAAGCACATCGTCATTCTCCGCCGACCGGCCCACGCGGCGGGTCATGCCAAAGGCGGTGAGGGTGGCGCGGGTTGCCGGAGGGGCGGCGAAGAAATCACTGTCGGTCGGGTTGGCACCCGGCCAGCCGCCCTCAATGTAGTCCATACCAAGGGTGTCGAGGGCTTCGGCGATCTGATGTTTTTCGGTGGTAGAAAACTGGACGCCTTGCGTCTGCTGCCCATCGCGCAGGGTGGTGTCGAAGAGGAAGAGGCGCTCGCGGGTCATGACAGACAAATTTCTTCGAAGAAATTTGGCGCGGGCGGTCATTGAAGCGCCTCCAATTTGGCGGGGTCGAAGTCATGTGGCACTGTCGCAGACGGGCCATACTGAGAGTTTGATATTTTCAGGCCAGTTGCCTCTAAACGACGCTTTAGCTCATCAGCCGCCCCATAGTTCTTTGAGATTCTTAAGTCCTGCCAGCGCTGTAGAAATGGCGTAACTTGCTCTAGGTAAAGAGGTGCTGGTCCGGTTGAGTTCGTTCCAGAAAGAGTCACCACTTCCTCGCGCCACCAATCCAAGTGCTCTGAGGCGGGGAACCCCAAAAGACTCAATGCGCTTTTCAATTGCCCAGCCGTAGTGTCCTTCGCCAACTGGTGCATTTTCGTCAGTGCCGCCGATGTGTTGAGGTCATCAGCAAGTTCTTCGGCGATCCACCAGTCCATTTCCGGGTCTGTGGCAATACCATCGGTTAGGTTAAACCAGCCCTGAAGTGTCTTTCGCGCCTCATTCGCCTTCTCTGCCGTCCAGTCCATCGGGCTGCGGTAATGGGTCATCAGAAACACGAACCGGATCACCTCGCCCGGCACGCCCTGATCCAGCAAATCCCGCACGGTGAAGAAGTTGCCCAGGCTCTTGGACATCTTCTTGCCCTCAACCATCAGCATCTCATTGTGCAGCCAGTAATGCGCAAAGTCGCCATGCGGGTGGGCGCAGGCGGATTGGGCGATCTCATTCTCATGGTGGGGGAACTGCAGGTCCAGCCCGCCGCCGTGGATGTCAAAGCTCTCCCCCAGCAACTCATGCGCCATGGCGGAGCATTCGATGTGCCAGCCGGGGCGGCCTTTGCCCCAGGGGGAGGGCCAGCCCGGTTCTTCGCCCGAGGAGGGTTTCCACAGGACGAAATCCATCGGGTCTTCCTTGAAGGGTGCCACCTCCACCCGTGCCCCGGCGATCATGTCGTCGATGCTGCGCCCGGACAGCTTGCCATAATCCTTGTAGCTGCGGACGCGGAAAAGGACGTGGCCTGCCGCCTCATAGGCGTGACCTGACGCGATGAGGCTGGCGATCATCGCGACCATCTGGCCGATGTATTCGGTGGCGCGGGGTTCGTGGTCAGGGCGCAGGGCACCCAATGCGTCCATGTCGTCGTGATACCAGGTGATGGTTTCATTGGTGCGTTCGGTGATCAGCTCTTCCAGCGTGCCGGGAGAGCCTGCCTTTTGACGCCGCAGCGCCTCGGCGTTGATCTTGTCATCGACGTCGGTGAAGTTGCGGACGTAGGTGATTTTACCCCAACCATTCTCTTTCGCAGCGTAGCGCAAAAGCCGGTTCAGCACGTCGAACACCACCACGGGCCGCGCGTTGCCAAGGTGGGCGCGGTCATAGACGGTGGGGCCGCAGACATACATGCGGACGTTAGCCGGGTCGATCGGAACGAAGTCTTCCTTCTTCCGGGTCTTCGAATTGGTCAGGCGGATGGTCACCATGTCAGTCCCTCAGGCACGCAGGCTTACCCGCGCGGGAAGGCTTTTCATCCGAAGGGGAATGACGAAGCACCCGCGCGACCGAAGTCAGCGGGTAATGCAGCAGATGCAGATGTTGCGCAACATTGTCATGGGAAGGGGCCTAGCATGGCAGGACGGCGGCGCGCAAGTCTGCTTGGTCGGGCCGGTGGCCCCCCCCGGCCTGTGGCCGGAAGGGGGCGCTGCCTTTGCCGATCAGTTGCCCGAGCGGGTGAAGTCGCCGCGATTGTCCGGGCCGATGCTTAGCCAGCCGGCAACCGTGCGGGCGACGTGGGACGAGATCATCTTCTTCTGGGTCTGGCCCTTCTTGCGGGCTTCAGCCATCTGGGTGCCGGCCAGGGCAGGCAACTCTGCCTTGATCGCCGTGTCGCGCAGCAGCACTTCGCCCGAGGTTGCATCAATCACGCGGGCAGTGAAGTTGACGTTGTGCACGCCCCAATCTTCACCGCGCAGCTCTGCCTCAAACGTCAGGGCGTGGAACCGGGTGACCGTCACCTCGATGATCACGGGGCGTGAGCCGCGCAAGCCCTGCGCGCCGGCAGTGATGGCATCGGTCATGATCTTGTCGACCTGGGCGTAACGATCGCCCAGCGGGTCTTCGCGCCAGACGATATCGGCGGATGGCAAAAGCGACTTGGCTTCCGACACCACAAGGGTCTTTGGCACGGACACGCGCACTTCAGACAGACGCCACCCTTGCGAGACCGCGGCGGGGACAGGGTCATAGGCCGTCTCGAACCGGTTGCCGGGAAGGCAGGCTGACAACAGCGTGGCGGTAAGGCCAAGAAGGACGAGGCGGCGGGGCAAGGACATGTGGCACCTTTGGGCAAGCGTTGGGTTGGAAACGGTATCTACCGCTTTGATGAACGAAACCCTAAGCAACAACCGTGACTCAAACAAGGTGGTGGCGTGGCGACACGCAGCTGAATACTTGCGCAGGTGCCTTTATCATGCCCCTTTGCGCGCCAGAACGGGAGGATGGCATGAACCATGAAGACCTGAGGTTGTGGTCGAAACGGGCGGCAGACTGGGCAGCCGACTATCACGCAACCTTGCGCGACCGGCCGGTGCGCGCGCCCCTGGTTCCGGGGGCTGTGGCGCGGCAGTTGCCCGGTGGCCCCCCCGAATCCACCGAAGCGATCGAAGCGATCTGGGCCGATTTTGAGGCGATCGTCCCCGGCGGCATGACCCATTGGCAGCACCCCCGTTTCTTTGCCTATTTCCCGGCCAATGCCGCCCCGGCCAGCATGCTGGCTGAACAGTTGGTCAATGCGATGGGGGCCAATGCCCTGATCTGGCAAACCTCGCCCGCCGCGACCGAGATGGAACAGGTGATGGTCGACTGGCTGCGTCAGGCCGTGGGCCTGCCAGAAGGATTTGTCGGCACAATCCATGACACGGCAACCAGCGCCACGATTTCCGCCGTGCTGACCATGCGGGAACGCGCGCTAGGGTGGCGCGGGTTGGAGGAGGGGCTGTCAGGCGGGCCAGTCTTGCGCTTTTACGCCAGCGCCGAGACCCACAGTTCAGTGGACAAGGCGATCCGCGTGGCGGGGATCGGGCAGCGCAACCTGGTAAAGGTGGCGGTGGACGACACCCGCGCGATGACGGGGCCTGCGTTGACGGCAGCGATTGCGGCGGACCGGGCGGCGGGGATGGTGCCTGCCGGCGTGATCCTGTGCGCGGGCGGCACCAGTGTGGGCGCGTTTGACCGGATCAGCGACTGCATCGCGGCGGCACAGGCCGAGGGCGTGCCGGTGCATGTGGACGCAGCCTGGGCAGGATCAGCGATGATCTGCCCCGAGTTCCGCAGCCTTTGGGCGGGGGTTGAGGGGGCGGATTCCATCGTTCTCAACCCGCACAAGTGGCTGGGGGCGCAGTTCGACTGCTCGGTCCAGTTCCTGCGTGACCCCGGCGCGCAGGTCCGCACGCTTGGCCTGCGGCCGACCTATCTTGAAACCGCAGGGCGGGAAGAGATCGTCAACTTCAACGAATGGACGGTGCCTTTGGGCCGCCGGTTCCGGGCGTTGAAGCTGTGGTTCGTGCTGCGCGCCTACGGACTGGAGGGGCTGCGCACCCGAATCCGCAACCACATCGCCTGGGCGGTTGAGGCGCGCGACCAGATCGCCGCCTTGCCGGGGGTGAGAATCATCACCGAACCACGCCTGTCGCTTTTCACCTTTGCGCTGGCCGATGATGCCGCGACCGAAGCCCTTCTGGCGCGGATCAATGATGACGGGCGGCTTTATCTGACCCAAACGCGGGTGGATGGCCAGTTTGCCATCCGGGTGCAGGTCGGATCGTTTGACTGTCGCCACGAAGATGTCATGCTGATTGCAACAACAATCAAAGAATTGCTTGCATCATGACGTTCAAAGCCCTCGCCATTGCGGTGACGCTGGCCCTCGTGGCAATTGCTCCGGCCGGTTTCGCACAAACTGCCGCCGAAACAGACGCGGCACCTGACACCGGAACCGGGCCAGCCCTGCCAGCCCCCTTCAGTGAGACTGTCTCGGACTTTGCCGATGTGCTTGACCCAGCCGCCGAAGGGCGGATTGCGGGGCAGCTGGCGGCGGTGCGGGCGGAAACCGGGGTGCAGATGGTCGTGGTCACCATGCCATCGATCGACGCCTATGGCGGTCAGGGCATGCGGCTGGACGCCTACGCCAAGGCCCTTTTCAACGCTTGGGGTGTGGGGGACGATGGGCGCGACGATGGCATCCTGATGCTGGTCACCACCGATGCGCGTGAGGTGCGGATTGCGCTGGGTGCGGGCTATGACGCGGTTTATGACGGACGCGCGGCGCGGGTGCTGTCCACCGCCGTGTTGCCGGAACTGCGCGAGGGCCGGCTGGAACAGGGAATTGCGGCTGGCATCGCCTCAACCCGTGAGCGGTTGATTGCGCCCTTTCTGGAAGGGCGGCCCGTGACGCTGACCGAAGGTTTTGCCGATGAAAGCCCTGGCATCGCGCCGTGGCTGGGCGGGGCGGGTGCCATCGGCGCTGGCGTGGTGCTGCTGTTCTGGCGGTCTGCCCGGGCACGCAAACGCTGCCCGCGCTGTGGCGAGACGACGCTGACCCGCACGCGTGAGGTGATTGAACCGGCCACCTTGATGTCCAGCGGCACCGGGATCGAGCATCTGAAATGCACCAGTTGTGGCTATGTCGACCGAAAATCGTTTCGGGTGGGGCGGACCCAGTCGCTTGGCACATCACGCTCCAGCAGCAACAGCAGCCGCGGTGGCGGGTCATCGTCCAGTGGTGGCTTTGGCGGCGGGCGGTCATCAGGCGGGGGCGCAAGCGGGAAGTGGTAATCAGGCCATATGTTTATGGCGCGGCCTTGATCCTGACCGCCACCCCCTTGGCGGCGCAAAGCCCGCGTGAGGTGATCTTTCCGTCAGATGCCAGCTGCTACGCGCGGGACTATTCCGCCAAACACCTTGCAGACCACCCCGTGCAGCGCGTCAGCAGCATCGCGCTGACGCCTGAGGGGGCCAAGGTGGAAGATCCGGCGATGCAGGTCTGGGTCACGGTCACCTTGCGCGATCAGCCGGGTGAACAATTGCTGGCGCTGGCCTATTGCCAGGTGGCGGATGCGGCCAGCATGGATTGCAAGATGGAAGGCGACGCCGGCGCCTTCACGATTTCCAGTGCAAAAAGTGGCGCGGTGCTGGTCACGGTGGCAAAGGCCGATATGGGACTTGAGGGGGACATCGGCTTTGTCACCCTGCGCCATGACCGGGGCGATGATCGCAGCTTTCTGCTGCAGCCAGCGCGTGATTGCCGGTAGCGGCTACCAGAAAACAACCGACCGTCAGTGCCCCCTTCCCCGACGGATCGGGAAAGGGGAAAGCTCATCCGTCGCTTAGAAGCGCATCGAGACTTTGGCCTTCAACGTGGTGGCATCCAGATCGACGCCGCTGCCGTCAAAGTCGTTGAAGTTGTGCTGAAGCAGTTCCCCACCGACCGACAAACGCTCAGTCACGGCCACATCGACGCCCGCGCCGTAGAAGACGCCGTTGTCGCTGGCATCAACCCCGCCGACGGTTGCGCTGGCGCGCGCGGCACCGGCGGTCGCGTAAACCAGGCTGGTGCCGAACTTAGCACCGCCCATCAGTTTCAGACGTGCGACGTCGTCCAGCGTGCCCGCACCACCGGCCAGATCGATATCGGCCTTGTCATAGTCGATTTCGGCACCGGCGACATAGCTGCCAAAGTCGGCGCGGTAACCGGCATGGAGACCGCCCAGAAAGCCGTTGCCGTCAAGGCCGCCGCCGTTGGAATCGATATCGGCATAGCCAAGCTGGGCACCGGCATAGAAGCCCGACCAATCAACGCCAGCCGGGGCTGCTGGGGCATAGGTTGCTTCGACCATAGGCTCGGGGGCCACTTCGACCGGGCCACCCGCAAGGGCCGGACCGGCAAGGACGAGGGTAGCAAGTGCTGCTGCGATTTTTTTCATTTGTATCTCCTGCATTGAACGGACCCAAGCTGAGGCTTGGGCCGCGGTCTTAAAGGGATGGGGTGTATGAGGGGTGGGGACAATGCCCCTTCACGCCGGGGTGATGCAGGGTGTGCGGCACTGGCGGCAACGCGCCCAAGGCCAAGCGCGCTTTGGGCTGGATGCCGCCGGACAGGAGCGTCTCACGCGAATGTCATCAAGGACTTAACCCAGGTTAGGGCGCGCAATTCAGCTGCGGTCAGCAAGCTCCAGCCAGTTTGCTTCGGCCGCTGCAAGCGCTGCCTGACGGTCGGCCATGGCCGCGGTGGCCTTGCTGAACTTCGCCGGGTCGCGGGCGAAAAGGTCTGCATCGGCCAGAAGGGTCGCCAGCTTGGCAATCTCGGCCTCAAGCCGTTCGATCAGGACGGGCAGATCGCCCAGGCGCTTCTTTTCCGTGAAGGACAGCGCGCTGGGTCGCGGGGTGCCGGCCTTGGCCGTCGGTGCTTTGACGTCGGGTTTTGCGGGGCTGGCCGGTGCGCTGGCCGTCATCGCCTCAGGCTGGCCGCGTTGCGCCGCATAGTCGGACCAGCCGCCGGGATAGACGGTCGCCCTGCCCTCCCCCTCCATCGCGACGGTGGCGGTGGCGATCCGGTCGATGAAGTCGCGGTCGTGGGAAACCAGAAGGACCGTGCCGTCATAGTCACCCAGAATATCCTGCAGAAGGTCCAGGGTTTCAACGTCCAGGTCGTTGGTCGGTTCGTCCAGGATCAAGAGGTTTGACGGCTGCGCCATCAGCTTGGCCAGCAAAAGCCGCGCCTTTTCCCCGCCTGACAGGCTGCGCACCGGCGCGCGGGCGCGGGCCTCATCAAAGAGGAAGTCCTTGAGGTAGGCCACTACATGGCGCGGGTTGCCGCGCACCATGACCTGATCGGCCGCCCCCGACACGCGCATCAGGGGGTCACCGGTGAGGTTGTCCCAAAGGCTGGCATCGGGGTCCAGCCGCGCGCGCGATTGGTCGAAAACGCCGATATCAAGATTGGTGCCAAGGGTGACCTTGCCGCCATCCGGGGCGATTTCGGTGGTCAGAAGCTTCAAAAGCGTGGTCTTGCCCACCCCGTTCGGGCCGACAAACGCCACCCGATCGCCGCGCAGAATCCGCAGGCTGAAATCCTGAATCAGGTGCTTGTCGCCAAAGGATTTGGTCAGATGCAGCGCCTCGATCACCTTTTTGCCCGACACCGGGCCGCTGTCCAACGCCATCGCCGCCGTGCCCTGACGCCGGATCTGCGAGGATCGCTCGGCCCGCAGATCGGCCAGCGCGCGCACGCGGCCCTGGTTGCGCTTGCGCCGGGCCGAGATGCCTTCAACCGCCCATCGCGCCTCAGCCTTGATCTTGCGGTCAAGTTTGTGGCGGGCCTCATCCTCTTCGGCCCAGATGGTTTCGCGCCATTCCTCAAAGCCGCCAAAGCCGGATTCGCGCCGCCGCACATCCCCCCGGTCAATCCAGAGGGTGGCGCGGGTCAGCGCGCGCAGAAAGGCGCGGTCGTGGCTGATCAGGACAAAGGCGGTGCGGGTGGACGAAAGCTCATCCTCCAGCCACTCGATCGCCTGAATATCAAGGTGGTTGGTCGGTTCGTCCAACAGCATCAGGTCGGGCGCTTCGGCCAGCAGTTTGGCCAGCGCCGCGCGACGCTTTTCGCCGCCCGAAGCGGTGGCTACCGGTGCATCGGGGCGGAACTTCAGCCCCTCAGCCACGACGGCAAGGCGGTATTCCATGCCATCGGGCAGGTTTGAGGCGGCAAAATCCCCAAGCGTCTCAAACCCCGAAAGGTCGGGGTCCTGCTCCATGTAACCCACGGTGGTGCCCGGCGCGATGGTGCGCGTGCCGCGGTCGGCCTCGACCAACCCCGCCATCACCTTCATCAGCGTGGACTTGCCACTGCCGTTGCGACCAACAAGGGCCACCCGGTCACCGGGCTGGACCACAAGGGTCAGATCATCGAAAACCGGATTGCCGCCGAAAGTCAGCGAGATGCCGGAAAGTTGCAGAAGGGGTGCGCGTGCCATGGGGGGGCAGGTAGTCGGGGAATTGATCCGCGTCAACGCCCCGACTGACGCAGCATGCAATGCTTGTGGTCACACAACAGCAAAAGGCGCGCAGAATGACACCGCTTGATGGGATCACGATACTTGATCTGACACATGTTCTGGCGGGCCCCTTTGCCAGCCACACGCTGCAAGACCTTGGCGCGCGGGTGATCAAGGTGGAACGCCCCGGCGTGGGCGACGACACCCGCGCCTTTCCGCCGTTCGTGGATGGCCAAAGCGCCTATTTCGCCACGCTGAACACAGGCAAGCAGTCCATCGCGCTGGACCTTGCAACCGAGGCGCACCGAATGATCTTTGAACGCCTGCTTGCGCGGGCCGATGTGCTGATCGAGAACTTTCGCCCCGGCGCGATGCAGCGTTTGGGCTATGGCTGGAAGTTGGTGCATGCCCTGCACCCCCGGCTGATCTATGCCTCGGTCTCGGGCTTTGGGCAGACCGGCCCGGATTCGCTGAAGCCAGCCTATGACATGGTGGTGCAGGCGCGTGGCGGGGTCATGTCCATCACCGGTGAGGCGGGCGGCCCGCCGGTCCGCGTGGGTGCCAGCATCGGTGACATCGCGGCGGGAATGTTCCTGACCCAAGGGATTCTGGCCGCCCTTTTCGCGCGTGAGCGGACCGGGCAAGGGGCGATGGTCGATGTGGCGATGCTGGATGCACAACTTGCGATCCAGGAACACTCGCTGGCAATCACCACCGCCACCGGCAAGCCCCCCGGACGCACCGGTGCGCGGCATCCGACGATCACGCCCTTTTCCACCTACCGCGCGTCAGACGGGTTCGTGGTCATCGCCGCTGGCAATGATGCGATCTTTTCCCGGCTCTGTGCCACGTTGGGCCTCGACCTTGGCGCCGACCCGCGCTTTGCGACAAATGCCGCGCGCTGCGACAATCACGCGCTGCTCAAGCGCTTGCTTGAGGCGGTCACCCTGACCGAAACCGTGGCCCACTGGATTGCCGTGCTGGAGGGCGCAGGCCTGCCCACTGCCCGCGTGCAGGACATGGCCGAGGTGCTGCGCGATCCGCAGATCCTGGCCCGCAACATGGTGCTGCCGATAACCGCCCAAGCTGGAGGTCCGGCTTTTGTCGCCCCCGGCAACCCGATCAAGATGAGCACGCTGCCCGAAATTGCCACCCGCAAGCCAGCCCCGCGGCTGGACGGTGACCGGCAGGCGGTGCTGGACTGGCTGGACCGGGGCAATCCGTGACGACAGGGGCCGGGCGTATCGCCCTGGCGCAGGATCTGGCAACTGATCACCCGGGCCGACGCGAAACCGACAGCGCGGTGCCAAGCGTTGACCCTGCCGGATTGCGCGCCTGAACTGCCGCTTTGGGGCATTGCGGCAGCGGTGTGCGGCCCTACAACTGCACCTGTAGAATAGGAATAGCCGTGACCGTGCCAGCCCGCGTCGATGCTTCGACCTTGCCGGACGAGCGTTGGGATGACCCGGCGCGCGGGACGATCCGCTTTCGCACCCTGATCTCTGCCCCCATGACCGACACCGGCGACATCGTGTGCGGCTTGGCGATGATGGAGGCAGGCGACACCTTCCCGCTGCATTCCCACCCCGAGGCTGAGGTCTACTTCGGGCTGGAAGGCACGGGCGAGGTGATGATCGACGGAATGCCGCATTCCCTTGCCCCCGGGGTCGCGCTTTACATCCCCGGTGGGGCGGTACATGGCGTGCCACTGGCCAAGGCCCCGTTGAAATGGTTCTACACCTTCGCCGCCGACAGCTTTGCCGACATCCGCTATCGCTTTATGCATGAGAGCCCCGAATGACTGACGACGCGCTGGTGATCTTTACTCCCTCAGGCAAGCGGGGGCGGTTTGCCCTTGGAACGCCAGTCCTGACCGCCGCGCGGCAGTTGGGGGTGGACCTTGATTCCGTCTGTGGCGGGCGTGGCATCTGCTCCAAGTGCCAGATCTCGCCGGGATATGGCGAGTTTTCCAAGCATGGCGTTACCGTCGCCGCAGATGCGCTTAGCGAGTGGAACTCGGTCGAAGAACGCTACAAATCCATCCTCGGGTTGATGGACGGGCGTCGTCTGGGCTGTCAGGCCAAGGTGATGGGCGATGTGGTCATCGACGTGCCGCCTGAATCTCAGGTCCATAAGCAGGTGATCCGCAAATCCGCGACCGAGCGGGTGATGGTCATGGACCCCGCCACCCGCGCCGTGTTCGTCGAGGTGGACGAGCCTGACATGCATGAGCCGACGGGTGATTTTGAACGCCTGCAACGTGCGCTTTTCGCGCAGTGGCAGGTGGAAAGCGTGACTGCGGACCTGTCGGTGCTGCGCCGCTTGCAGCCCAGCTTGCGCAAGGGCGCGTGGAAGGTCACGGTCGTCTTGCACAAGGGCAACCACGACGCGCAGGCCCGCATCCTCGACATCTTCCCCGGCTTTCACGAAGGGCCGCTTCTGGGGCTGGCTGTGGACCTTGGGTCAACCACCATCGCGGCACACTTGTGCGATCTGTCGGATGGGCGGGTGCTGGGGTCCAGCGGCCTGATGAACCCGCAGATCCGGTTCGGCGAGGATCTCATGTCCCGCGTGAGCTATGTGATGATGAACCCCGGCGGCGATGTTGAGATGACATCTGTCGTGCGTGAGGCGCTGAATAGCCTTGCTGCGTCAATTGCCGATGAGGCGGGGGTGGACCCCAAGGCGATCTATGAGATGGTCGTGGTCTGCAACCCGGTGATGCACCACCTGCTGATGGGCGTCGATCCGGTGGAACTGGGGCAAGCGCCCTTTGCGCTGGCGACCAGCGGCAGCATGGCGCTGGATGCGCGCGAGTTGGACCTTGGACACCTGAACCGCAACGCACGGGTCTATGTGCTGCCCTGCATCGCGGGGCATGTGGGGGCCGATTGTGCGGCGGTGGCTTTGGCGGAAGAACCACAGAAATCCAAGGACATGGTGCTGATCGTTGACGTGGGCACCAACGCCGAACTGCTGTTGGGCAATGAAACCCGCGTCCTCGCCTGCTCGTCGCCCACCGGCCCGGCGTTTGAGGGCGCGCAAATCTCCAGCGGTCAGCGCGCCGCGCCCGGCGCTATCGAGCGGGTCGAGATTGACACCGTGACCAAGGAGCCGCGGTTCCGCGTGATCGGGTCGGACCTCTGGTCAGACGATCCGGGCTTTGCCACTGCCACGGCAGTCAGCGGCATCACCGGAATCTGCGGCTCTGGCATCATCGAAGCGGTGGCCGAGATGCGGATGGTGGGCCTCGTGGACCCCGGCGGTCTGATCGGCAGTCCTGACCAGACCGGCACCCAAAGGTGTGAGGCGACGGGGCGGACCCACAGCTACCTTTTGCACGACGGAACCGCCGACGGCGGGCCACGGATCAGCGTGACGCAAGGCGACATTCGCGCGATCCAGCTGGCGAAATCGGCGCTTTACGCCGGGGCGCGGCTGTTGATGGATGAGATGGGCGTGGACCATGTTGACCGGGTTACCCTTGCGGGGGCGTTCGGTGCGCATATCAGCCCGAAACACGCGATGGTGCTGGGGATGATCCCCGACGCCCCCCTCGACAAGGTGACCAGCGCGGGCAATGCCGCCGGCACCGGCGCGCGGATTGCGCTGTGCAGCGTTGCGGCCCGCGACAGCATCGAGGCGACGGTGCATCAGATCCACAAGGTCGAAACCGCCATCGAGCCGAAGTTCCAGGAACATTTCGTCAACGCCAACGCCATTCCCCATGCGGTGGACCCGTTCCCGAACCTTGCCGGGATCGTGACCCTGCCCGATGTCAGCTTCAACACCTCAGGCTCTGGCGGTGAAGGTGGGCGGCGGCGGCGGCGCGGTTGACGCCTGCAAAAGTGATCATCAGCTTGCACCCGCAAGGAAAACCCGTAACGTCACGATATGTCTGATGATCCTGTCGCCGATATGATCGAAAAATGCGCCGCACAGGACCGTGCTGCGTTCCGCGCGCTTTATCGTGACACGTCAGCGAAACTCATGGGCGTCTTGCTCCGTATCCTTAAAGAACGCGCTGAGGCGGAGGATATCTTGCAAGAGGTTTACACACGGGTCTGGTTACGGGCGGGACGCTATGATGCCGCCAAAGGTCGGGGCATGACCTGGCTGATCGCAATTGCGCGCAATCTGGCGATTGACCGGCTGCGCGCGCGCCCTGAGGCCACCAGTGATGATGGCCTTGATCTGGTGCAGGACATGGCCCCCCGCGCCGAAACCCGGCTGATCGCCATGGGCGAGGCGCGGCGGATGACCGACTGCTTTGCCACGCTGGAACCCGACCGCGCCGACGCCGTGCGCGGTGCCTATCTGGGCGGGTTGTCTTACGTTGAACTGGCCGAACGCCATATTGTGCCGCTGAACACCATGCGCACCTGGCTGCGTCGCAGTCTTCTCAAGCTGAAGGAGTGTCTTGACCAATGACCGGCGCTCCTCTCACCCCGCGCGAAGCAGATGACGCCGAGGCCGCTGAGTATGTTCTGGGCGTGCAGGACCTTGCCGAACGCAGCACGACCGAGGCGCGGATCAAGCGTGATCCAGCCTTTGCCGCCCTTGTCACAGCTTGGGAAACCCGGCTGGAAGGCCTGAACGACGACTTTGACCCCGTCCCTGCCCCGGACCTGATGCCCGCGATTGAGGCGCGGTTGTT
>JBBQVR010000030.1:0-28165 GCA_038211355.1 Rhodobacterales bacterium
CCGCGCACCCGGTTATATTTTTCCATCCTGTAAACCCGTTTTGTGTTTTTTTTTTTAAATTTGGCTAAAATATCCCAGGGGGGTGGGGGGGTGTCAACCCCCCGCTTGGCGCGCCAGTGGCGATTAAAAGATCTTCGCGCGGAACGCGCTTGATTCCGCAACGGTTGGGTCCGCAACCGTTGGGTCAGGCGCTTTCGCTCAGGGCCTGGCGGACATGGTCCACGCCCTGCTGAATGTCGCGTTCGATGGCAGCCGCCAGCGCGGCGCCATCGCCTGCGCGCATCGCGGCCAGCGCCTCGCGGTGCAGGTCGGGTGCCACCTCGCGGCCGTAACGGTCGATCACCGCACGCAAGGACGGCCCCGCGCGCAGCCAAAGGGACCGGGCGAGGTCCAGCAGAACGGGTGCGCCAGCCGCCTCATACAGGGCAAAGTGAAAGGCGTGGTTGGCGGCAAGGTAGTCGGGCAGCTTGCCCGCGTCGATCGCGCGGTTTACGGCACCGTCGATCGCCTCCAGCCGGTCAATTTGCGCCACAGACAGCCGGGGGGCGGCGAGGGCGGCCAGTTTCGGCTCAATCGCCAGCCGGGCGAAGGCGACCTGGTCCAGCATCTCGGACGAAAGCTGCGGCACGGCCACGCGGCGGTTGCCTTGCGGCAGCAGGGCCCCTTCGGCGGTCAAGCGGCGGATCGCCTCGCGCACCGGGGTCATGCCTGCGCCAAGGTCGGCGATCAGGCCCTGGATGGTCACCGGAGCGCCGGGGGCGAGGTGGCCAAACAGGATCATATCGCGCAGACGCGTGTAGGTCACCTCGTGGCTGGGTATCTTCCGGTTGTCGGCGTCCATCGGGGCCCCTCTCGATTGCCCCCTTTATGACGGCAAAGGCCCGGCAATCAAGATGTGATCAAATCGGGCAAGATGCGATCACGTCCGGTTCTCATAGCGCAAGCGCGTCACATCAGCGGTCCAGCCCTGCCCGGTCAGGTCATGCGCCACCACCCCCACGAAGGCCCCGGTGAATGAGGCGTGTTCGCCCCTGCCCCCTTCGTCCGAGATGAGCGAGGCGTCCAGCACCGGACCCACGCCCAGGCCGTTGATGCTGAACCGCTGGGCCGCACGGTCCACGGTCACGCCAAGGGTAACCGGGCCATCCGGGACGGGATGCATGCCGTGGAACGTCAGCGCTTCACCCGGCCAATCGCCTTGGCAAGAGACAAGGGTCACGACCCGCTGATCCCCCTCCCGCGTGATCAGGGCGGCGTGGAACTTGTGGCGGTTGTAATAGGTGATCAGACCCGCCGCGCGCTGCCAGTTCGGCGGGTCGGCCGAAAAGTCGGCCTCGGCAGTGTAGGCGGGTTCGGTTTGCCGGCGGGCAACAAGGGACTGTTCGAACCACGACCCAAGACTTTCCCGCCCCGTCAGCCGCAAGGCACTGCCTGTCAGGGTGAAAAGCCGTTCCGGAAACGGCGTGCGGAGCCATTGAAAGTCGGGCGGCAGGGTGGGGCCTTTGAAGTGATACTCGGCCACAGCTTCGGGGGTTCGCGCGGCGGGAAGGTCGATCGTGGCGGGGGGCAGCATCCCGCCATCCTTCAGCCAAAGCCAGCCGTCGCGCCAGACAACCTCGGCCAGGCCGGTTTCGCGGCCTGTGGCGCAGAATGGCCCCCTTGGCCCCGCTTGCGGGCGGCCGCACAGGTAGCTGTGCCAGTGGCGGCCGTCGTGGCCTTCGACGTATTGGCCGTGGCCCATCCGCTGGATCGGATTGTCCGGGCTGAAGCGCGCAGTCAGGACGTGCTTTGCCGGGTGCGTTTCATAGGGGCCGCGAATATCCTTTGACCGGGCGAGCGTCACCGCGTGGTCATAGCCGGTGCCTCCTTCGGCTGTGGTCAGGTAGTAATGCGCGCCATGGTGGAAAAGATGCGGTGCCTCGGTCAGGCCAAGGTCGGTACCGGTGTAGATTGTCGTGACCTTGCCCAGCAGACCGCGCGTCGGGTGCCATTCCTGCAGCTCGATCCCGTCGAAAAGGTCGTTGGCGGGGTTCAGGCCGGTGCCCTTGCCCCGGTGATTCCAGCGCATGTTGACAAAGTATTTGCGCCCATCCGCATCATGAAAGAGCGAGGGGTCGAAACCGGAGGAGGTGACATAGGTCGGGTCCGACCAGTCGCCGTCCACCGTGTCACAGGTGACAATGTAGTTGTGGGCATCCTTGAAGGCACCATCCAGCCGCTTCACGTCAGTGTAGACCAGCCAGAATTTCCCGTCGGCATGCGAAAGGCAGGGGGCCCAGATGCCGCAGCTGTCGGGGTTGCCGCGCATGTCCAGCTGGGCCGCACGGTTCAGCGGCCGGGCCACCAGCGTCCAGTTCACCAGATCGCGGGACTGGTGGATCTGCACGCCAGGATACCATTCGAAGGTTGAGGTGGCGATGTAGTAATCCTTGCCCACCCGGCAAAAGGACGGGTCGGCGTTGAAGCCGCGCAGGATGGGATTTTCCAGCATGATCAGACCTTTGTGATATGCGCAAGCGGGGGGATCCCTCAATCCCCCCGCCTGCTGGTCCCGCCCGGCAGGGAGGCCCCGAGCGGGCTTTGCCTTACGCCAAAAGCGCGCGCGCCTGATCCGGCGATAGCGCGGCGGGACGGGTGCAGGTGGTGGTCAGGGTGACGAATTGCCCGGTCTCACCCGAGGTGAGGCAAGCCATCATCACATCCACCCCATGCAGCGTGCGTTCCAGTGAGCAGCGGGCATCGCGGCCTTCGGTCAGGGCGGCGACCATATCGGCAAGCCCCGCAGTGCGGTAGTTGGCCAGCGCGCCGTGCTTGGGGTGATCCTGATTCGGGACGCCAAAGGGGTGGTCCCAGGGGGTGATCTGGGTCAGCGTGCCATCCCGGTCAGCCACCTCGACCGTGCCGCCAAAGAAGTTCGGGTCGGGGACGTAAAGCGTGCCTTCGGTGCCGTAAAGTTCGAAATGGTTGCGCTTGTGGTGCCAGACGTCCCAGCTGGTGCTGAGGTTGATCGTGGCACCGTTGTGGAACTCCAAGAGGGCGTGGATGTTGGTAGGGGTCTTGACCGGGACCGTCTCACCGTTGCGGGGGCCGTTGGCGATGGTGCGTTCGGCCTGCGCGGATGAGGTCAGCGCCCCGACCCTCCGAACAGGGCCAAGGAAGTTGATCAGGTTGGCGACGTAATAGGGCCCAAGGTCCAGCATTGGCCCCGCGCCGGGTAGAAAGAAGAAATCGGGGTTCGGGTGCCAATGCTCCATCCCGTGGTTCAGCACGGCAGCACAGCCTGCGGTGATGGTGCCGATCCGGCCCTCGTCCAGCACGGCGCGAGCCTGCTGATGCGCGCCGCCAAGGAAGGTGTCGGGCGCGCAGCCGACGGCAAGGCCCTTGGACTTGGCCAGATCGCGCAGGGTGACGCCTTGTTCCAGCGTCAGGACCAGCGGCTTTTCGGAATAGGCGTGCTTGCCCGCCTCCAATATCCGCTTGGTCACCGCATAATGCGCGTCGGGGATGGTCAGGTTGATGACCACATCGACGTCATTGTTCGCCAGAAGGTCGTCAACCGACTGCGCCTTTGTGTTGAACTCCGCCGCGCGGGCCTGCGCGGCCTGCATGTTCACGTCGGCGACGGCGCGCACTTCCAACCCTTTGAAAAGAGGGGCCAGCCGCAGATAGCTGGTCGAGATGTTGCCGCAGCCGATGATACCCAAGCCAAGATTTGCCATGTGTCTGATCCTCAGAATGTTTTGGCCGAAAGGATCGACCGCGTTGCGAACCGCGCGTGATCCTTCGGGTTGTCGTGTTCCATGACGAAGTGCTGCACGCCGATGCCGCGCAGGGCGGCCATGATTGTGGGCCAGTCCACGGTGCCGTGGCCGACATCGGCCCAGCCATCCTCATCCGCGTTTTCACCCGCAGGCGCGATGTCTTTCACATGGGCGGCGGTGATCCGGTCCTTGTATTTCGCAATCCAAGGCAGGGGGTCGGCGCCGCCCCGGATGACCCAGGCCACGTCCATCTCCCACTCCAGCCCGGGGCCGCCTTCGAAGATGCGCTCCTGGGGGAGTGAGCCATCAGACAGTGGTTTGAATTCGAAATCATGGTTGTGCCAGCCAAAGCCGTAGCCTGCGGCCTTGTAGGGCGCACCCGCGGCCTGCAGCCGCTTGCCAAAGGCAACCCAGCCCGCGGCATCGGTCGGGCGGTCGTCGGGCATGACAAAGGGGCAATAAAGCCGCTCCATCTTCAGCGATCTGGCGATGGACAGAACCTTTTCGACATCGGTTTCCAGCTGGCCCAGCCCGAAGTGGCCGGTGGGCATGGTAAGCCCGGTCGCCGCAAGGCCCGCCTGCGTGGCTGCCACCGCCGCATCATCAGCGTAGAGCGCACCATAGCCTTCGACGGCCGTGTACCCCGCCTTGGCCAGCATCTGGAACGTGGCATCCATCGGCGGGAAGTTGCGCGAAGAGTAAAGTTGATAGCTGAACATTGTCAGGCCTTTCGTCAGGCGCCGTAGGTGGCGGAATGAAGGTCGCGGAAGGTAAATCTTGGCGGGGCCAAAGCGTCATCCGGGGTGAAGGTGATCGTGATTGGCTCACCGGGAAACAAGGTCACTGCATTGGCGGCAAAGCGGCCGGGAACGTCAGATTCGACCGCAACAAAGGGCGCGAGTGCGTTGACCTTCAACGTCAATTCCCAGACGTCGCCCGCCCTGCTTGTCTTGGCCGTCAGGCCGGACGGCAGCAGGTCATAGGCCTTCCACGGCTTCGGCGCGTGGATGTCGGATCCTGCGGCATCGCCCGTCCAGATGAAAGCCAGCACCTCATCCGCGGCCAGCGCGTCGGTTGCGAGGGTAAGGACCGGCACCGCCGCATCGGTGGGGACCGTCACCGTCGCCGTGGCCAGCTGGCGCGTGCTGCCATCCATCGCCGCCGCCCGGGCGGTTACGGTGATCGTGGCCGACCCCGGCCCATCGTTCACCGCCCGCAGGACGAGCCCGCCGTCCTGCGGCACCACGACCACGGTGACCGGCGCATAAAAGCCCTGCGCCATGTGATGCAGTAGTTTCCAGTTCCCGCCATAGTCAAGGCTGGACCAGCTGCAGACCGGCCAGGTGTCGTTCAGCTGCCAGTAAAGCGTGCCCTGACAATGCGGTTTCAGGCTGCGCCAATGGGTGACGGCGGTCTTGATCGCCAGGCCCTGCTGGACCTGAGACAGGTAAACAAAGCTGGGAAAATCCACCGGAAAGCGGAAGTAGCGGAACATGGTTTCCGCAATCCTTGCATTGCCACCGGCGTTCTTCTGGTGGCTTTCCATCACCGGGGCGGCAATGTTGAAATCCTGTGGGGCGGCAAAGGCCTTGATCGTGGACATCGACGGATAGGACTGGAACCCGAATTCGCTGCAGAACCTGGGGCTTACATCGCGGTAGTGGTCGAAATCCTTCCCCTCGTGCCAGACGCTCCAGAAGTGCATGTCACCGCTGCTGTCGTCATGCCACGCATCGCCAAAGGCCAAAGGGCCGGGGCTGGGTGACGAAGGCCACCAGTTTGCGCCGGGCAGCACCGAATGCAGCGCCGCCTCAACCGTGCGGTTCAGCCGGTCATAGTTCACCAGATAGCGGTCACGGTCTTTGCGCGATTCCGGGAACCAGGTCAGCGCGCCGATCAGTTCATTGTCACCGCACCACAGGGCGATGCAGGCGTGGTGGCTGATCCGGGCGACGACATCGCGCACCTCGGCATCGACCTCAGCCAGGAAGGCAGGGGTTGAGGGGTAAAGGTGGCAAGCGAACATGAAGTCCTGCCAGACCATCAGGCCCATCTCGTCGCAGAGGTCATAGAACCAGTCAGGTTCATACCGCCCGCCGCCCCAGATGCGGATCATGTTCATGTGGGCGTCCTTGGCGGACTGCAGCAGGCCGCGCACGCCGTCTGCGGTGATCCGGCCGTGCAGTGCATCGGCGGGAATCCAGTTTGCCCCCCGTGCAAAGACTGGCTGGCCGTTGACCTGCACGCCGAAAGACCGTCCTGCCGCATCGGGCTCGGATACCAGCCGCATTTCGCGCAAGCCGACGCGGCGCGTGGCGGTGGCACCCTGTCCTGTCACTGTCAGGTCATGCAGCGCCTGCGGCCCAAGGCCTGATGGCCACCACAGGGCCGGGTTGGCAATCGTCAGTGTGATCCGCGCCACACCGGCCCGCACTGGGGCGGTCTGGGTGATGCCACACAGCGTGGCGGTCACTTGATCCACCCCGACGGCTTGGATGGCCAGCGTCACCTCGGCCACGCCGGGGCGGTGGGCCTGCGTGACGATGATATCACCGATCCTTGGGCCATGCGGTTCAAGACGCATGAGACCTGAGAGACCGAAGATGCCAAGGGCCACGTTCCAGTCCCAGCCGAAGTCACACTGCTGTTTGCGCAGCATGTTGGCATGGGGAATGGGGCCGTTCACCTCCTGATAGGGAATATAGAAGGGCATGCCCGCCTGCCGCGCCGCCGCTTCGCGTACCGGTGAGCGGAAGAGGATTTCCACCTCGTTGGCACCCCTGCGCAAGCTGGTCGACACATCCACCCGCCAGCGCCGGTGCATGTTGGCCGCCGACAGGACAAGGACGCCGTTCAGCCGCACCTCGGCGACGGTATCAAGGCCCTCGATCACCAGATCGCAGGGGGACCCGTCATGGGTAAACTCACGCCGCGCGGTCCAGTCACGGTCCGACACCCAGCGCACGTCGTATTCGTTGCGGCCCCAGTAGGGATCGGGGATCACCCCGGCCTGATGCAGAGCGGTGATTCCGTCGCCGGGAAGCTCAAAAGGCACGACATGGGCGCCGCTTTCGTCCGAAAGCGTCCATACGCCCGCCAGATCCAGCATCTTCAGATCCTTTGTTCAGTCTTGATGTCGAAAAGCGAGGCCTTGGCGATGTCGAGCGCGAGATGCACCTTGGTCCCTGCAGGCAGCCGCCCCTCAACCGGGACGCGGACGCATAGATCCTTCTCGCCGGCCTTCAGCCACAGCAGGCTGTCTGCGCCCAGATGTTCGTCAATCTCCACCACAGCCGGGATTGACGGGCCGGCGGGTGCGTCGTGCGAGACGCTGATGTGTTCGGGCCGGACGCCAAGGATCGCCTTATCCCGCTCCAACACCGCGCCGCCGTCATAGCCCGCAAGGCTGATCCGGTGATCGCCGAAGATGAAGGTCTTGCCGCCGTCCACCGTCCGACCGTGCAGGAAGTTCATCGACGGGCTGCCGATGAAGCCCGCGACAAACAGGTTCGAGGGTTTGTTGTAGATCGTTTGCGGGTCGGACAGCTGCTGGATCACCCCGCCCTTCATCACGGCGATGCGGTCGGCCAGGGTCAGCGCCTCAATCTGGTCGTGGGTCACGTAGACCATGGTGTTCTTCAGGCGGGAGTGCAGGCGCTTGATCTCGACCCGCAGCTCGCTGCGAAGTTTTGCGTCAAGGTTCGACAAGGGTTCATCGAACAGGAACACATCCACATCCCGCACCAGTGCCCGGCCGATCGCCACTCTCTGACGCTGGCCACCCGAAAGGGCGCCCGGCTTGCGGTCAAGCAGTGGCTGGATCTGCAGGATTTCCGAGGCCCGGGCGACGCGCTTGTCGATCTCGTCCTTGGGCATCTTGGCGTTCTTCAGGCCAAAGCTCAGGTTCCCCCGCACCGTCATCTGCGGATAAAGCGCGTAGGACTGGAAGACCATGCCGATCCCCCGCTCGGACGGTTCGGCCCAAGTGACGTTCTTGCCCTTGATCCAGATCTGTCCGTCAGTGATGTCCAGCAGACCCGCCAGACAGTTCAGCAGCGTCGACTTTCCGCAGCCTGAGGGGCCGAGAAGCACGACAAACTCCCCCTCTTGCACATCAAGGTTCATGTTCTTCAGGACAGACACGGAACCGAAATTCAGCGTCAGATCCTTGACTTCGATCGAGTTACCCATGCGTCAGCCTTTCACGGCACCGGCGGCGATACCGCGGACAAAAAGTTTGCCAGAGACGAAGTAGATGATCAGCGGCACGAGGCCGGTCAGCAACGTCGCGGCCATGTTGACGTTGTATTCCTTCACCCCCTGGACCGAGTTGACGATGTTGTTCAGCTGCACCGTCATCGGGTAAAGATCAGGCTTGGTGTAGACCACTCCGAAGAGGAAATCGTTCCAGATCCCCGTGACTTGCAGGATCAGCGCCACCACGAAGATCGGCAGGCTCATCGGCAGCATGATGCGGAAATAGATGCCCCAGAACCCCGCGCCATCAACACGGGCGGCTTTGAACAACTCTTCCGGGATGGAGCTGAAGTAGTTGCGGAAGAGCAGCGTCAGGATCGGCATGCCGAAGACCGAATGCACCAGCACCAGCCCCCAAAGCGTGCCGTAAAGCCCCATCTCGCGCAGCAGGATCACGATGGGGTAAAGCATGATCTGGTAGGGGATGAAGGACCCGAAGATCAGGATGGTGAAGAACACATCCGACCCCTTGAACCGCCAGTTGATCAGCGCGTAGCCGTTCACGCTTGCGATGGCGATGGACAGGATCACCGAGGGCACGGTGATGATGACCGAGTTCCAGAAGCCCCGGCTTAGCCCGTCGCAGTTCAGGCCAGTGCAAGCCTGCGACCAGGCCTTGACCCAAGGCTGGAAGGTGATCTCGACCGGCGGGGCGAAGATGTTGCCAAGGCGCACCTCGGGCATGCCCTTCAGACTGGTCATCACCATGACCCACAAGGGCAGCAGATAGTACAGGCAGACCACGATCAGCGTGCCGTACAGCATGATGTTGCGGCCGCTCAGCGCGCGTTTGGGCTTGGCGCCGCGAGGGCCGGTCATGGCTGCGGTGGAGGGGGCGCGGCTGGTCTGGACCAGGGTTGCGTCAGCCATGCTTCTTGCCTCCGAATTCCAGATAGGCCCAGGGGATCAGCACGATCAGCACGGAAAGCAGCATCATGGTGGAGGCGGCAAACCCCTGCCCCAGGTTCTGCGCCTGAAACATGTAATCATAGACATACATCGCCGGGACCTGAGACGCGTTGCCGCCGGGCCCGCCCGAGGTCATCGCGACCACAAGGTCATATAGCCGGATGATACCGCTGGCCACGATCACAAGGGTGGTGACAAAGACCGCGCGCATCATCGGGATGATGATGACGACATAGGTCTTCCAGGTCGGGATGCCGTCGACGCGCGCGGCTTTCCAGATGTCCTCGTCAATCCCGCGCAGGCCCGCCAGCATCAGGCACATGACGAACCCGGTGCCCTGCCAAAGGCCGGCGATCAATAGCCCGTAAAGCACTGTGTCCGGGTTGTTCAGCGGGTCAAAGTTGAAACTGGTCCAGCCCCAGTCCCGCACGATCTCTTGCACCCCGAATTGCGGATTCAGGATCCATTGCCACACAAGGCCGGTGACAATGAACGACAGCGCAAAGGGGTAAAGCATGATGGTGCGGAAGGTGTCTTCGTAGCGGATCTTCTGATCCATCAGCACTGCCAGAAGGAACCCCATACCGATGGTAAAGACCATCGACATGACGCCATAGAACACCAGATTCTCGATCGAGATCAGCCAGCGGCTGGTGCCCCAAAGGCGTTCGTACTGATCCAACCCTGCCCAGCGCAGCCGGGGTAACAGCTTGGAATCGGTGAAGGAATAGACGACCGTCCAGATCGTGCCGCCGACGAAGACCACCAGCGTGGTCAGGATCATCGGGATCGCGGCGATCTTGGCGTTCAGGTTGCGCAACAGGCGCGTCGGCTTGCCGGACATCGTCCCCCCTTTGGCCTTTCAGTGCGGAAAAGGGGCCGCCCGCCTGTAGCGGGCGACCCCCTTGGTCACCTTGGCGTCAAAGGCCAGACTTCAGGATTTCCACCCATTTGCCATGGGCTTCTTCCGGGGCCATGCTGGACTTCCAGAACTCGACCATCAGGTCTTCGGCCTGCTTTTGCACGTCCGCCGACCAGACCATGTCACCCGACGGCACGATGTTGCCCCCGGCCAGGATCTCAAGGCCCTTCTTCATGCAGTCGTTGGCAGCCGACAGGTCGATGTCACCCCGGATCGGCAGCGAGCCTTTCTTCAGGTTGAACGCGACCTGCACTTCGGGGCTGACCAGTTGGGCGGCCAGACGCAGCTGGGCTGCTTCCTTTTCCGGATCATCCAGTTTGGGGAAGTAGAAGGCATCGCCCCCGGTCGAGATGTACTCGTTCAGCCCAAGGCCCGGCAGGCAGGTGTAATCGACCCCGGCCACTTCGTTTGCGACCTGGAATTCACCCTGCGCCCAGTCACCCATGATCTGGCCAGCGGCCTCATCGGTGATGACGAGGTTGGTCGCCTGGTTCCAGTCCTGAACGGTCGACTTCTTCGCAAGCTCGCGCGCCGAAGCTGCCGCCGCGAAAACCTTGGCGTATTCCGGACCGGCCGCCACATCCATGTCCTTGTCGACGTTCACGGCCTTCCAGACATCAAGCCCGGCCACGGCGATCTGCATCGCACCAAAGGCCAGGTTCGACTGCCAGGGCTGGTTGCCCAGGGCCAGCGGGATCTTGCCGGCCGCATCAACCTGCGGAGCGGTGGCGACGAATTCATCCCAGTTGGTCGGGACCGGAATGCCCAGATCTTCGTACACCTTGTTCGACAGCCACAGCCATTCGGGCGAGTGGATGTTCACTGGCGCACAGTAGATCCGGCCGTCGACGGTGCAGGCGTCCAGCAACGACTGCGGATAGACGACCTCTTTCCAGTTGTTGGCTTCGGCAACCTCGGTCAGGTCCAGCATCAGGCCGGCCTCAACCAGTTCCAGCGCCTGCTGGCCGTGGTTGAACTGCGTGGCGCCCATCGGGTCACCGCCGGTGATGCGCGAAATCATGATCGGGCGGGCCGTGCCGCCACCCCCGGCAATCGCGCCGTCGACCCATTTGTCGCCGCTGGCGTCGAACGCCTTGGCCAATTCGGCAACCGCCGCAGCTTCGCCGCCGCTGGTCCACCAATGGGTGACTTCAAGCTCGGTCGCCATGGCGGGCATCGCCACCGATGCGCAAAGCACGGCCGTCAGTTTGGTCAGTTTCATCCGTTCCTCCCGGTTTCTAAATCGTTATAGCTCATTCCTATAACGTTATAGTTTTGCCAATCAATCAATCTTTTCTCTTGTCGGCCCCCGGTGCAAAAGATTTGATCGCGTAAGGAAACCACGGCATTTCGTGGGAAAACGGAGGCAGACAGGTCCAATGCCGCAATGCCGAAACCGCCGTTGGGGGCTTGCAGGACAGGCGATTTCCGCCCCTTCTGCTGCGGGGGTTTCTGCGGCTGCAAAACGCCTCGTTTCCACCGAATCACCCACAGGGATTCGCCGGACCGCCCCGGCATACAGGGAAGACCGCCATGGCATCACCACCTGATCCCGCCACCCTGACGCAGCATGATTCGGAAGGCGAGCGTCCGACCCTGAAGACCATCGCCGCCGCCACCGGCCTTGCCATCGCCACCGTCAGCCGTGCGCTGAAGGACGCACCCGACATCGGCGAAGACACCAAGCGCCGCGTGCGCGAGACGGCAGCCCTGCTTGGCTACCGGCCCAACCGCGCTGGTGTGCGTCTGCGCACCGGCAAAACCAACGTGATCGCGCTGGTTCTTTCGACCGAAGCTGACGTGATGAACCACACCTCACGCCTGATCTATTCCATCGCCAACGCGCTGCGCGGCACCGCCTACCACATGATCGTAATGCCGTTCTTTCCCGATCAGGACCCGATGGAGCCGATCCGCTACATCGTGGAGACCGAAAGCGCCGATGGCGTGATCCTGAACCAGACCAAGCCGGATGATCCCCGGGTCCGCTACATGCGCGAACGGAACTTTCCCTTTGCTACGCATGGCCGCACTGACATGGGGATCGACCATGCGTATTTCGATTTCGACAATGAGGCCTTCGCCCGCCTTGCCGTGCGCAGCTTTGTCCAGCGCGGGCGCAAGCGGCTGCTGCTGATCGCGCCACCCCGGTCGCATCTTTACGCCCGCCACATGACCCTGGGATTTTCCGATGAGGCGGCCATGCTGGGCCTGCCGTTCGAGGTTGCCGACAAGGTCACCTCGGACAGCGGCGGCGAGGCGGTGGATGAGGCTGTCGCCGCCCGCTTCGCAGCACCTAACCCCCCTGACGGCATCCTGGTCGGGTCAACCACGGCGGCCATGTCCTCTATCGCGGGGGCAGAACGCAGCGGGCGCGTCCTTGGCCGCGATTTCGACGTGGTCGCGAAAGAGGCCATCGCCGTCTTGCGCCGTTTCCGGCGCGAGGCCATCATCATCAAGGAAGACGTGGGCCGGGCGGGCGAATTCCTTGCCCGCGCCCTTGTGGCTGAAATCGAAAAGCGCCCGCCAGAGGCGCGGCAGGGGCTTGAGGTCCCGTCAGACGTGGATTGGGGTGGCACACCCCGCACGAAGGAAACATGGGGAGGATGACAATGCAGACGATCAAGGGCCCGGCCCTGTTCCTGGCGCAGTTCGCAGGGGATGCCGCCCCCTTCAACAGTTGGAAATCCATCACCGCCTGGGCCGCCGATTGCGGCTATGCGGGCGTGCAGGTGCCGTCCTGGGACGGCCGTCTGTTCGATCTGGAAAAGGCTGCCAGTTCGGTGGCTTATTGCGATGAATTCAAGGGACAGGCGGCTGAATGCGGTATCGCGGTGACCGAACTTTCCACCCACCTGCAAGGCCAGCTTGTCGCCGTCCACCCCGCCTATGACACAGCCTTTGACGGCTTCGCCGCCCCTGCGGTGCGCGGCAATCCAAAGGCGCGGCAGGAATGGGCCGTGGATCAGGTCAAGAAGGCGCTGACCGCGTCCAAAAACCTGGGGTTGACCGCCCATGCCACCTTTTCCGGGGCACTCGCCTGGCCCTACCTCTACCCCTGGCCGCAGCGCCCCGCTGGTCTGGTCGAGGAGGCGTTTGACGAGCTTGCCCGCCGCTGGCTGCCGATCCTGAACCACGCCGAGGATTGCGGCGTCGATGTCGCTTACGAGATTCACCCCGGCGAAGACCTGCATGATGGCATCAGTTATGAGATGTTCTTGGACCGCGTGAAGGGCCACAAGCGGGCAAACATGCTGTACGACCCCAGCCACTATGTTCTGCAACACCTTGATTACCTTGACCATATCGACATCTACCATGACCGGATCAAGATGTTCCACGTCAAGGATGCGGAATTGAACCCCACCGGCCGCCAAGGGGTTTACGGCGGGTTCCAGTCTTGGGTGAACCGCGCCGGACGCTTCCGGTCGCCCGGCGATGGTCAGGTCGATTTCGGCGGCATCTTCGCCAAACTCACGCAATACGGCTTTGATGGCTGGGCCGTGGTGGAATGGGAATGCTGCCTGAAACACCCTGAGGATGGCGCCCGCGAAGGAGCCGCCTTCGTCAACGCCCACATCATCCGTGTAACCGAGAAAGCGTTTGACGACTTCGCGGGTGCAGATACCGACCGCGCCGCCAACCGCCGCATGCTTGGACTGGAGTAAATCGCATGATCGACGCCACCCACACCGCCCGCCCCGAACGCCTCCGCCTTGGCATGGTCGGCGGCGGACGTGACGCCTTCATCGGGGCGGTTCACCGCATCGCCGCCCGGATTGATGACCAGTATGAACTGGTCGCGGGCTGTTTTTCGTCCAACCCGGAAAAGGCCCTCGCTTCGGCCGCCGACCTTGGCGTGGCACGCGCCTACACCAGCTTTTCCGACATGGCCGCACGGGAATCCCGCCGCAAGGACGGCATCGACGCCGTGGCCATCGTGACGCCAAACCACATGCACGCCCCCGTCGCCATGCAGTTTCTGAAGCGCGGCATCCATGTGATCTGCGACAAGCCCCTGACCGCCAGCCTGCCCGAGGCGAAGAAACTGGCGAAAGCCGCAAAGGCCAGTGGCGTGGTCTTCGCCCTCACCCACAATTACACCGGCTATCCGATGATCCGGCAGGCGAAAGCCATGATCGCCAATGGTGACCTTGGTGACCTGCGGCTGGTGAACGTCGAATATGCGCAGGACTGGCTGACCGAAGCGGTCGACAACAAGCAGGCCGACTGGCGCACCGACCCCGCGCGTTCCGGCGCGGGTGGGTCAACCGGCGACATCGGCACCCATGCCTTCAACCTCGCGAACTTCGTGACCGGCCTGACGCTGGACCAGCTTGCCGCCGACCTTACCGCCTTCGTCCCCGGCCGCCGCGTGGATGACAACGGCCATGTGCTGATGCGCTATCAGGGTGGGGCCAAGGGCATGCTCTGGTGCAGCCAGGTTGCCCCCGGCAATGAAAACGGCCTGCGTTTGCGGGTTTACGGCACCAAGGGCGGGCTGGAATGGGCGCAGGAGGACCCGAACTACCTGTGGTTCACCCCTTTCGGCCAGCCAAAACGCCTGCTGACCCGCGGCGGCGCAGGTTCCGGCCCCGAGGCCGCCCGCGTCAGCCGCATTCCCCCGGGCCACCCAGAAGGCTACCTCGAAGGCTTTGCCACGATCTATCATGAGGCCGCCCGCGCCATTCGCGCCGCCAAGGCGGGCACCCCGGTCCCCGACGGCACCACGTTCCCCGGTCTCAAGGAAGGGCTTGAAGGCGTGGCTTTCGTCGATGCTTGTGTGCGTTCATCCGCCCGCAACGGCGCCTGGGTCGGCCTGAACCTCTGAACCCGCGCATTTGACTTAAATTGTGCTTCCTTACTGCACAAATATCCCACGGGAGGTCCGGAGGGTGTGAAACCCTCCGGGGCGGGCCACAGGCGCAGCCTAACCACCCGAGCCTTAACCCCGCAGCCTTAACCCCTCAGCCGCGCCCGTTCGCGCTGCAGCCAAAGCGCGGTCAAAAGCAAAGGCGCGTTGGTGATTGCGCCTTGCGCAACGGTCGTCATAAGTGCGTCGAACGACAGAAGATGGCCGAGAATATCCTCGGCCTCTGCCTCGGCGCCAAAGACCCCTGCCACGCCATCAGGCAGGTCGCACAGCCCGACGTAGGAATAGAGGTATTCCGTCACCGCGCCGGGCGTGGGGTAGTATTCGGCCACCTTCTCCAACGCCCCCAGCACCAGCCCGGCCTCTTCCACCGCCTCACGCCGGGCGGCGGACTCGGGCGTCTCGCCGGGGTCGATCCGGCCCGCCACGGCCTCCAGCTGCCAGGGCATGGGGTCACCCCGACCCAAAGGACCCACGCGGAACTGTTCGACCAGCAGCACCCGGTCACGAACCGGATCATAGGGCAAAACCGTGACCGCATCGCCTGCGACAAAGACCTCACGCTGCAAATCGGGGCTCATGGTGCCGTCAAAACGACGGTGTGACAGGGTCAGCACCTCAAGCCCGAAAAACCCGGCATGGGCCTGCCGCGCATCGGCCACCGCAACTTCACCAGACCCAAGGCGCATGGCCGCAGCAGGCCCCATCGCCGCCCGCACCCGGCTGGCAGCCACCACGGCAAGCGATGGCAACCGCCGCCGTACCTCAGCGGCAGAGCGTTGGCCAAAGCCCGCCATCACGACCAGCGCCAGAGCCTCGGCCTCTGGCCCGCCGGGACCAAGGTCAACCACCGGGCGGCCACCCGGTGTCGGCACCAGCCCCATCACCTGCATGTAAAACTCCAGCCGGTCGGCCTGACCACCCGTGCCCAGCACAGCGGCCCGCACTCCGGGGGCCCCGATCACCTGCATGGCCGCACCACCCTGTCGGATCGCCCGGTCAGCGCCAGCGGCGGTTGGCGTTTTCGGTCAGGATGCCGGCAATCCCGCCGCCCAACGCCATCACGACCAGCACTCCGACAGAGGCCAAGGGAACAGACCGCTCCAGCATCTGGTTGAACACATCAACCACCGCCTCGAACGGACCGTCATAGCGCATTTTCGTGGATTCCAGCACCATGTTGTAGATTGAGATGAACAGCAGCCCAAAGAAGACCAGCACAATCACCGTCTTCCAGCCCGCCCCCACGGCGCCGACATAGCCTTTGCCGACCGAGTTTCCCATGACCTTCCAGCCGATGAAACCGCCCAGCGCCGCCATCAGTTCCCGCAGCGACCCTGCTGCTTCGGGGACCGGCATGTTCGCGGCGTAGGCATGGCCAATCAGCCAGCCGACCACCGCAAAACTAAGCGCGCCAATCGCTTTGGCACCGGTTGGCATCGGATTGGCCATGATAAGCTCCCTCAGGTCGGACGGGTCACGGTGATCTGCGTCACATCACAGTTTCCACCCTGAAACGCGCCCGCGCAAGAGGCCAGGTAAAAATCCCACATCCGCTTGAAACGGTCGTCAAACCCCATGGCCTTCACCTCACCCCAGCGGTCGGTAAAGGTCTCATGCCAGCGGCGCAGCGTCAGGCTGTAGCTTTCCCCGAACTCGATCGACCCCTTGACCCGCAGCCCGGCCTTTTCCACCTCGGCCCGCAGGACGGAAGGGGCGGGCAACATGCCGCCAGGGAAGATGTACTTCTGGATGAAGTCCACACTGCGCCGGTAGACCTGCCAGCGGTCATCGGCCACGGTGATGATCTGCAGCGTCGCATGGCGGCCCGGACGCAAGCGTTCGCGCAGAGTGTTGAAATAGGTGGGCCAATAGCGTTCGCCAACCGCTTCGAACATCTCGATGCTGGCGATGCCATCATAGGTGCCGCGTTCGTCACGGTAGTCCTGCAGCTTGATCGACACGCGGTCAGAAAGCCCTGCCTTGGCAATCCGGTCGACCGCAAAGTCATACTGGCGCTGGCTGATCGTCAACGCCGTGACCTTCAGCCCCCGCTCACCGGCGGCATATTCCGCAAAGCCGCCCCAGCCGCAGCCGATTTCCAGCACATGGTCGCCCGGCTCTGCGCCCATCTGGTCTACCATGCTGGCATATTTGCGCTTTTGCGCGGCCTCCAGGCTTTCCTGCGGGTTCTCGAAGATGGCCGAGGAATAGGTCATCGTCTCATCCAGCCAGAGCCGGTAAAACTCATTTCCCAGATCATAGTGGTATGAGATGTTCTTGCGGGCCTGCGCCTTGCTGTTCGACTGCAGCCAGAACCGCATCCGTTCATAGGCGCGCACCAGCTTCATGCCGGGATAGCTTTCGCCCAAGGGATTGTTCGCCGGGCGCTGGATCAGGTCAAGAAACGCCTGCAGGTCGGGGGTGGACCACCAGCCATCCAGATAGGCATCACAAAAGCCCAGGTCGCCGTCGCGGATCAGCCGGGCGAAAAGGTCGGGGTTATGCACCTCGATCTCGGCGGCGATGCCGGGGGCGCGGCCCTCAACCCGAAACCGGCGGCCATCGGGCAATACAAAGTCCATCCGGCCTTCGCCCAGGCGCCCGGCCACTTCGAACGCGCGGGCGAAATAGCGCGGCAGGCCGGTCTGGCCCTTCATTGTCGTCAGCACGTCCATCTGCCCTCCCCAAGGGTTCTTGTCATTGTCATCACTTTCGCCAAACAGCATGCGATCCTCAAGGCTTTCGTGCAGCATATGCCGCTAGGGCACGCGCGCGCGCGTCAGCAAGGTCTATGACCGGCGCGGGGTATGGCCGCGAAGGGTCCAGCCCCCAGGATCGCGGCACCGCGTCAAAAAAGGCCCGCGCCTCTGGCCCCGGTGCGCGCGACATCTCGGCGATGAAGCGGCGGCGGTAATCGCCTTTCGTGTCAAACTTCTCGGCCTGACCGGCGGGGTTGAACACCCGGAAATAGGGGGCCGCGTCCGGGCCTGACCCCGCCACCCACTGCCAGCCCATCGCGTTGGCGGCGGGGTCCCAGTCGGTCAGGCAGTCGGCAAACCAGCGTAGCCCCACGCGCCAGTCGGTCAGCAGATGCTTGGTCAGGTAGCTGCCCGCGATCATCCGGGCGCGGTTGTGCATGGTGCCGGTGACATACATCTCACGCATCGCGGCATCGACGAAGGGTTCACCCGTCATGCCCTGCCGCCAGCGCTGCGCCTCGGCATTGTCGCCAGCCCAAGGAAAGCTGTCCCATTCCGGCTTCCAGTTCGCGGTGGTGATCTGCGGGGTGTGGTGCATCAGGTGATAGGCAAACTCCCGCCATGCGAGTTCGCGCAGGAAGGCCTCGGCCCCTGCCCGCCCCTCATCGCGCGCGCGCAGACCCGCATGCCAAACCTCGCGAATGCCGATCTCACCGTAGGTGAGGTTCTCCGACAGGCGTGAGGTGCCCTGCACCCCCGGCAGATCGCGTGCTGCGGCGTAGCCGTCAACCGGACCCGCCAGAAACGCCGCCAGCCTGACCCGCGCCGCCGCCTCACCCACCGCCTGATAGGGGGCGACAATCGCCGCCCCGCGGTTCATCGCCGCGCCAAGCTGCCAATCCTCCAGCCGTTCACTGGCAGGCCAGACCGATGGCGCATTCGCCCGGACCGGGGCCATGGCAGGTGCCGCAACCCCACGGTCGCGCACCGCGCGCCAGTAGGGGGTAAAGACCTTGTAAAAGCTGGCTTGGCCGGTCTGAACGTCCCACGGCTCATGCATCAGGTGCCCGGCAAAACTGCGTGCCTCGATCCCGCCTGCCTTGAGCGCCGCCTTTACGCCCGTATCACGCGCCACCGCCTCCGGGTCGTAAAGCCGCGACCACCATACGCCGGTCGCCCCTGTCTCGGCCACCAAGGCCTGCAGAACCGTTAACGCCGGACCGCGCCGCAAGATCAGCCGCAGCCCGATCCCCTCCAGCGCGCGGGAAAACTGGGCCACCGCAAGACCCAGCCGCCACTTCGCCGCCGCGCCCAACGCCTCGGTCTCAGGGTCGAGCACAAAGACCGGAACCAGCGGTCGCCCAGACGCGACCGCAGCGGCCAGCATCGGCTGGTCGCCCAGCCGCAAATCGCGGCGGACCCACAGGATCAACGGTTGTCCAGTCATACCCCAGCCTTCCAAAGCTTTAACTCTACGCCCGCCAAGCCCTGACGGATCACTTCGCCTTGCTCTTTTTACAAATAATCTCAGGGGGTTTGGGGGCAGAATGCCCCCATTGCCCGCGCCGGTTGCGCGCCCCTTGGCGCGCAGAGGCAAGTCAAGTGGCTCGCGCGCAAGCGCTCCTCTCGATGGCCGTCACAGGGCCTCGATGGCCGTCACAGGGCCCGGTCAAGCGCCGCGATCAGTCGCGTCACCTCTTCGGCGGTGGTGTAATGCACGCTGCTCATCCGCAGAACGCCCTTTTCCAGGTCCACCCCCAGCGCCGTCAAAGGACGCACTGCGTAGAAATCCCCTGCCCAGCACGCTATACCGTCGCGGCCCAGCGCCTCGGACACCGGCTCCGCCGCCCGGCCCAGATCGACGGCCACGGTTGGGGCCCGCCGCCCTGCCTCACGCGGGCCCAGAAGCCGCAGATCATTGCGCGCGGCAAGGTAGTCCAGCAGCGGCTGGATCACTGCCACCTCTTGCGCGCGCATCAGGTCATGCACGCCACGGTTTCGCGCGGCGGGGTCACCTGCCACCCCGTGATGCGCCGCCAGCGCGTCAATATAGTCCACCATCCCGGCGCAGGCCGCGATCTGCGCGTGATCCGGCCCGGCGGGGGTATGGCGTTTGTATAGCGTGGCGTGGTTGAAGAAATGCCCCTGCCCCGGCAGCTCAAAGCCGAACGCCTCGCGCAGGACCATGATGCCCTGATGCGGGCCATAGGTCTTGTAGGCGGAAAACAGGTAGACATCACACCCCAGCGCCGGAATGTCGGGAAACCCGTGGGGGGCGTAGCTGACCCCATCGACCACCGTCCGCGCGCCCGCGTCCTGCGCCATCGCGCAGATGGCGGCCACATCATTGATTTCAGCAATCACGTTGGAACAATGCGGAAAGCACACCAGTTTTACCATTCCATCGGCCAGCAGCGCCGCCAGCGACGGCAGCTCCAGCGACCCGGTGTCGCGGTCGATCTGCCACTCGCGCACCTCGATCCCCGCATCGGCCAGCCGCCGCCACACGCCCGAGTTTGCCTCGTGGTCCTGATCGGTCACCACCACCGCCCCGCCCGAGCCGTCAAGCCAGGTCCGCACCGCCTGCGCCAGCACATAGGTATTTGCCGAGGTGGAGGGCCCGAACGAAATCTCTTGCCGTGCGACACCCATCATCGCCGCCAACCGGTCGCGCGCTTCATCCATTTCCGCCCCACCCGCCTGCGCCCCTGGATAGGGGCCATAGGGCTGCACCTTGCGGTCATGGTAGAACCGCGTCAGCCGGTCCACCACCTGCACGCAAGGGTAGCTGCCCCCGGCATTTTCAAAAAATGCATGTGTGGACAGCACCGGCGACGCAAAGGCCGGGAACTGCGCGCGAACAAAGGTCAGATCAAGCGCCATGGCGCGACTCCTCATGTATGGGGCCGCTGAACCCGGACGACCGCACGCGAGGCGGGGAAATCCCGGTCCGCGGCAGGTCTTCCAGCCGGACAGATGGCCTCAGCGCCACCGGTCAGAGCCGGGCGCATCCCGGCATCGCCTGATGAAATATCCGCCTGTCAAAGGCTGCGCAAGTCCTGCCCACGCTGGAAGTCACGGAAAGAAATCGCCCCACATCAGGTAAAACTGCCCATTTCAGCGCCAGATGACGCATTTTTGTGACTTTGATATGCCTCATCGGCCGTTTTCTCCCTTGTCCTTCAGCAAACAGCCGACCACTTTCTGTCATACTGGCCCGATCCGCCTGTCCGGGCCGCCACCCGCCGCAATTCGCGTCCACGACAGAGGAGCACCCATGTCCCGTCTCTCCCTCGCCCTGCTCAGCGCCGCCTCAGTGCTGACATTGACCGTATCCGCCAATGCCGCCGATCCTGAACTGACCGTGCTTGACTGGGCCGGTTGGGAAATTGACGGCATGTTGCAGCCCTACGTCGACAAGCACGGCCAAAAACCGTCGTTCATCTTTTTTGCCGATGATGATGAAGCATTCCAGAAGGTATCCTCCGGCTTCAAGGCCGATGTGGTCCACCCCTGTGCCGCCTCGGTGCCGCGCTACAAGGAGGCTAGTCTGGTCGAACCCTGGGACATCTCTAAAATCCCCGAGTTTGCCAATATCCCGGCCCGGATGACTGACCCCTTCACCACTGACGAAGGCGTTTTCTTCATTCCGACTGATTACGCCTACACCGCCGTTGCCTACAACTCGGACACCGTGCCGGTCGAAGACGTGGCCTCGCTGTCGGTGTTCACCAATCCGAAGTATGCCGGCCGCATCTCGATGCCTGACAACACCGATGACGTGTGGTCGCTGGCCTTCCTCGCCACCGGTGTTACGTCTTGGGACAATGTGACGGATGAGCAGTTTACCGCCGCCGCTGACTGGCTGCGCGAAGTGCATCCCAACGTCCGTGCCTACTGGGCCGACCCGTCGGAACTGTCGCAGCTGATGGCCTCGGGCGAGGTGCAGGTTGCCTGGTCGTGGAATGACCCCGTCGCGATCCTGAAGGCGGAAAACTTCCCCGTCGGCTTCAACCGTGCCCCAGCCGAAGGCGCCGCCACCTGGTACTGCGGCTTTGTCAACATGAAGGACGGCCCCGGCAACGAGGAAAAGGTCTACGACCACATCAACTCGCTTCTGGCGCATTCGTCTGCCCAGCCGCTGCTGGATGCGATTGGCTACGCGCTCGCCAACGATGCCGCCATGGCCGAAATCCCGGTTGAGGCGCTGCAAGCCGCCTATGTCGATCCGGTCACTACCACCCTGTTCGTCCAGTCGCCGCCCACATCCGAACTGCGCGACCGCATGATCGAGGAATTCGAGATGATCAAGTCGGGCTTCTGATACGGTAAGAGAGCGATCGGATCCTCGCGCGCTCTCTTCCTACTTTTGGGTTTCATACATCAACAACGATCAGAAGATCACCTCGGCCGAACTGCAGTTTGTGGTGTCAAATCGCGTTGTTGGTTCAAGCTTGATCCGGTGCTCGTTGATCAGTTTGGTGCCGGAGAGCTCCGACATAAACACCACCCCATCCCGTCCCTCGCTTTCACGGTTGACTGAAAGAAGGCGTACAATCGCTCGGCCATCGTCCACTGCCTCGGCAAAGGGCAAACCGAAGTTTCGATCCCTCGGCAGCATAATGGTTTCCAATGGCTCGCCACCGGAAGCGTCAAAGCGCGAAATGTATTCTTGCCGCCCGCCTTCCGGAAAGTCGTAGAATGCTTCAAATGCGATGCCCGCTTTTGGAAACAAGGCAATAACTCCCAGCTCGCGATCAGGCGAACCGAACTCATCACTGTAGTCGGCATTGACCCGGCCGCCGTCAATGCTGATGTCGACCAGCCTGTTTCTGACCACGCCAGCCGCACGCTGGTCGTCGCTTTCGATTTCGTCCCAAATCTTTGCGCTCGTCGCTAGAAATTGGCTCTCCGACACTTGGGAAAGTCCAGCTATCGTCAGAAAACTGTCTCCTGGAAGAACCATGACCTCGCTCGTCTGCAAGTGCGTCAAATGGAAGTTGTAGACGGAACCGCCTGTTGCTTCTTCATCGTATGTGCCCGACAAAAAGAGAATCCCATCTGCTCGTGGACCTTTGAGGACCATCGGACTGCCCATGTAGAACTGGCTTTCGACCAGACGACGGCAGCTTACGTGTGACCCGTCGATATTGATCTCCAGCAGCCGGAAGCCCGGCTTTGCCGGAACGATCTGCTCTGCAAGCAGCAGCCTCGAGGAACTCACGATGTGCGGCCCTTGCAGCCTGCCAGAGCTTTCGATCACAAGCGAAACATCCCCATCGACCGGCCCCAGAAAGAGGCTGGACCCAGAGGAACTGGATTCAGAAAAAGCGAAGTGACCGCTTCCGATGAAACCTTCCTCAAGGCGTATCATGTGTTTGTCAGTCTCGCTTTTGCAGCCGTAAAGGAAAATGAAAAGCGGCCCACCGACCATCAGCGGCAGAACAAAGTTGCGCAAAAACCCGCTGCCTTTTAAGGCGATCACTCCCGACTCTCCCAATTGCCCTCTCCTTGAGCGGCACCTGCTTTTCCGGAGGTCGCCGCCGCTTCTCGGTGCGGGTCGGACGGCCCACTGCCCTATTCCCACGCGTCATTCGGTTTCTGTCAAGTCAGACAAATCTGCTGGATCAGTCGCATTTGAAAAAACTCGAACGGCCCGCAGAATCTCTGGCGACCCCCAACTCTCAAGACAACCTGCTGAACTGCCTGGTATCATCCCGTTGACCCAGCACGGGTCGCCCCCACAGCCACCCTTGCGCCCCTTCGCCCGGCCCCCTATGTTGTCATTGTCAGGGGCAACTCTGACTATGGCGATAAACGCACCTGTAATAATCGGCTCGGACCCGGGGGCGGTACCCGGCGGCTCCACCAAAACCCCCGTTCATTGCGGGCGTGTGGGGCCGAAATAGGATCGACGAACGACCAAAGAGGCCAGCTTTTGCTCGGTAGGTACCACCGTTATCGGACCGCAAGTACAGTTGCCAATGACAACCGTGCTCCGATGGCTCTGGCTGCGTAAGCAGTTCGAGGTATCGAAACTTAAGCCCCTGCGCTTAGCCGCGTAGGGCGGGGTTCGCAGGTACCTGGCAACAGAAACCTGCACCTTCCCTCCCCCCACTTGCCAGACCTGCCGCGCACGCCCATCCTTGGCCGATGCGCAGCACCCCAGCCCTTGCCCACCTGACGGCTATCGCCTGCCTTTACGCCCTGCCGGCATTTGCCTGCGAGACGGCGCTGGTTTTGTCCATTGATGTGTCGGGGTCCATCGACACCGCCGATTACCGGCTGCAGGCGGCCGGGCTGGCTGCAGCGCTGACCGACCCTGCGGTGGCCGAGGCCCTGGTGCGCGGGCAGGTTGCGCTCGCCGTGGTCCAATGGTCCGGGCCAGATCAGCAGGCCCTGTCGCTGGACTGGCAGCGCATGCTGACGCCTGCGGCGGTCACTGTGTTCGCCGCCCGCGCGGCGGCAATGCCGCGCGAGTTCACAGGGTCAGACACCGCCGTGGGTCAGGGCCTGCGCTTTGCCATGGCCCGGTTTGCCGCCGTCCCCGACTGCACGGACAAGGTCATCGACATCTCAGGCGACGGGCAGGAAAACGCGGGCTTTACCGATGCCCGCGCCCGGTCCGAGGCGGTTGCGGCCGGTATCATGATCAATGCCATCGCGATTGAAGAGCCGGGCCCGGCCTCGCCCATCACCAGCTACTATCGGGGTTGGATCATCACCCCCGGCGGCTTTGTCGTCACCGCGCGCGGCCTGCAGGACTATGCCGAAACGCTGCGGCTTAAACTGTTGCGCGAACTTGGTGATCCTATCGGCTGATCTCTTGACCTGACACTCCCAAGCCCCTACCGATCAAACCATGGGGTCCGCGTCCACCCCGTGAGGCTTAGGCCCAAGCGTCGCATCCCTGACCTTACATCCAAGGATGCACCCCATGCCCCAATTTGGCCTGATCACCCCGGCACAAGCCATGCGCCTGATCGGCACCCCCGATGCGCCCACCGTCTTTGACGTGCGTCTTGCCGAAGACATCGCCGCCCTGCCGCGGTTGGTCCCCACTGCCCGGTTGATCCCGCACAGCGCGATTGCCACCCTGACGGACCCGCCCGGCCGTGCCATCGTGGTCTGCACCAAGGGGCGCAAGCTGTCCGAAGGGGCCGCCGCCTGGCTGCGCAGCATGGGCTGGCAGGCTGAGGTGCTGGAAGGCGGCGCCCTGGCGTGGGAGGCAGCGGGTCTGCCGATGATCCCACTTGCCACCCTGCCAGCCCCTGGCACACCTTGGGTCACCCGGCACCGCCCCAAGATCAACCGGATCGCCTGCCCTTGGCTAATCCGGCGCTTCATTGACCCTGCGGCCCGCTTTCTGTTCGTCGCCCCCGCCGAGGTGCCAGAGGTGGCAAGCCGCTTTGACGCCATTGCCTATGACATCGAGGGCGTCACCCTGACCCACCGGGGCGATGGGTGCAGCTTTGACGCCCTCTTGGATGACTTTGCCCTGCATACCGAGGCTTTGGACCGCATGGCCACCGTGATCCGTGCCGCCGATACAGACCGGCACCATCTTTCGCCACAGGCGGCGGGGCTGCTGGCGCTTTCTGTCGGGCTGTCACGGATGTATCATGATGATCTGCAACAGCTTGCGGCTGGTATCGCGCTCTATGATGCGCTGTATCGTTGGGCCCGTGACGGGCATGAAGAAGGCCATGACTGGCCGGCAGGACGCAAGCAATGACACCAAGCCTTTCTGAACTGACCCGCACCTTCGCCGGTATCGGCGTCTTGTCCTTTGGCGGCCCGGCGGCGCAGATCGCCCTGATGCACCGGGTGATCCTTGACGAAAAACGCTGGGTGGCCGAGGCCGACTATCTGCGCGCCCTGTCCTTTTGCATGCTTTTGCCGGGGCCCGAGGCAATGCAGCTGGCCACCTGGATCGGCTGGCGGCTGCATGGCGTCAAGGGCGGGCTGATCGCCGGGGGCCTGTTCGTCTTGCCGGGTGCTGCAGTCGTGCTGGCCCTGACCATGGTCTATGCGACCTATGGCGATGTGCCCTTTGTCGCCGCCCTGTTCACCGGGGTGCAGGCTGCCGTCATCGCCATCGTGATAGAGGCGCTGATCCGCGTCTCGCGCCGGGCGCTCAAATCGGCCGAGGGGTATGGCATCGCCATCGCCGCCTTCGCCGCCCTGTACCTGTTCGACGCGCCCTTTCCGCTGGTCATCCTGACCGCAGGCATCTGGGGCTTTCTGCGCACCCCGGTGCAGGCGCGTGACCCCCTTGCCCCCGCGCCACCTGCTGCGCTTGCACGGTCGCTGCGCGCGGCTGCGGTCTGGCTGGGGATCTGGCTTGCCCCCCTGGCCGCACTTGTGCTGCTGGCCCCGGGACGGCTGGCCGAGATCGGGGTTTTCTTCTCGAAACTCGCGGTGCTGACCTTTGGTGGTGCCTACGCCGTGCTGGCCTGGATGGCGCAAGAGGTGGTTGAAGATAAGGGCTGGCTGACGCTGACCCAGATGATGGATGGCCTTGGACTGGCCGAAACCACGCCGGGGCCGTTGATCCTGGTCAACCAGTTCGTCGGCTTCATGGCGGCCAATCAGGTTGGGGGCCTTGCGTTTGGGATTGCCGGGGCGGCGGTGGCCCTGTGGATGACCTTCATCCCGTCATTCCTGTTCATCTTCACCGGCGCGCCCTTCATTGACAGGCTGACCCATATGCCGCGCCTGTCCGGGGCCTTGGCCGCAATCACCTCGGCGGTGGTTGGCGTCATTGCCAACCTGTCGCTGTGGTTCGCGCTGCATGTGCTGTTTGCCAGCGTGCCCGAGGTGACCCTTGGCCCGATGCAACTGGCCCTGCCCGACCCTGCAACCTTGCGCCCCTTGCCGGCCCTTATCGCCGTGGCGGCGGGGCTGGCGCTTCTGTGGCGGCACTGGCCGCTTTTGCGGGTGCTTGTGCTTTCGGCACTGGCCTCGGGTCTGGCCAGTCTTCTGTGACAGGAAACCAGTTTCCACCTGCCGCCCCTTCCCTTGGGCTTCAAATCCCTTATGCTAAGGTCAGTCACGAAAGGGCATCCGGATGGCGCGTTCCATCGACTATGGCAATCTGATGCATCGCGCGATGCGCGGGCTGATCCAGACCGTACTGGCAGATGTGGCGGCGCATGGACTGCCCGGGCCGCACCACTTTTTCATCACCTTCGACACAACCTATCCGGGCGTGGAACTGGCCGATTGGCTGCGTGACCGCTACCCGACGGAAATGACGGTGGTGATCCAGCACTGGTATGAAAACCTGACTGTGACGGATGACCATTTCACCATTACCCTCAACTTCGGCAACAATCCTGAGCCGATGATCATCCCTTTCGATGCGGTGCGCACGTTTGTGGACCCGTCGGTTGAGTTTGGGCTGAAGTTCGAAACACAATCGTCGGATGAAGATGAAGAAGATGATGACGACGATATCGAAGCTGAGGATGAACCTGCCCGCACCGATGCGCAGGTCGTGTCGCTTGACCAGTTCCGCAAGGGCTGAGGGTTGAGCGGCGATCTGGCGCTGTTCCGCCGCAGGCTGCTGCAGAACCCCAAACAGGTGTCGGCGCTGGCGCCCTCGTCCCGCTTTCTTGCGCGCGCGATGTCCGAAGGTTTGGGGCCAGGAACCGGCCGCGTGGTTGAGTTTGGCCCCGGCACAGGACGGCTGACCCGTGCGATTCTTGCAGCGGGGGTTCCGGCCCGTCACCTTGACCTGTTTGAGCTGGACAACGACTTTGTTCGCCATCTGCACCAGCAATTTCCCGGTGTGGCCGTGCATCACCTTGGGGCCGACCGTGCTGATGAGGTGGTGGCCTCAGGCGTCGGTGCGGTGGTGTCGGGCCTGCCGCTTTTGTCGATGCCGGCAGCGGTGCGTGAGGCGATTGTGGGCGCAGCCTTCCGCATCCTTGCAGCGGATGCGCCCTATATCCAGTTCACCTACGGCCCAAAGCCCCCCTTGCCGCCTGAGACCATCGAAAAGCTGGGCCTGCGGGTTGAGGCGGGCACCAAGATCTGGCTGAACCTGCCCCCTGCGCGGGTTTACCGGTTTTACCGCGCCTAGGCGTCGCCAATTTTCGGTATACGACGGCATGCCAATTGATTTCGCCCCCCTCCGGCGCTAGGACAGGCACGAAATCCTGCGAGGAGGCACCGATGACCGCGACCCGTACCGAAACTGACAGCTTTGGCCCGCTTGAAGTGCCCTCCGACAAGTATTGGGGCGCGCAGACCCAACGGTCGATCATCAACTTCCCCATCGGCTGGGAACGCCAGCCCGTCGCCATCATCCGCGCGCTTGGGGTCATCAAGAAGGCCTGCGCGCTGGTGAACATCACGCAAGGCGACATCTCGGCAGAGCTGGGCAATGCGATCGCCGCCGCCGCGACCGAGGTGATTGACGGCCGCTTCGACGACAACTTCCCGCTGGTCGTGTGGCAGACGGGGTCAGGTACGCAAAGCAACATGAACGCGAACGAGGTAATCTCCAACCGCGCGATTGAGGTTTTGGGCGGGGTAATGGGCTCGAAGAAACCCGTCCACCCGAACGACCATGTGAACATGGGCCAATCGTCGAACGACACCTTCCCCACCGCGATGCATGTCGCCATCGGGATGATGGCGCGCGATGTGCTGCTGCCGGGGCTGGAAAAGCTGTCGGCGGCGCTGTGGGCAAAGTCGCATGAATTCAAGGACATCATCAAGATCGGCCGGACGC
>JBBQVR010000031.1:0-28106 GCA_038211355.1 Rhodobacterales bacterium
CGGCGGGTCGGTCATGCTGCGCCTGCCCGATGCGCGGCCAGCGGCGGAAATCGTTACCGGTTTGCGTAGCGCAGGCATCACCACCGACGCGCGTGGCCAGACCCTGCGCCTGTCACCCGGAGTGCTGACGACGGTTGCGGGCTGCGACCAACTGGCCGCCGTCCTGCCGCGGCTTTTGCACGGCGGAACGTGACCCTCAGCGCAGCGACTGCAACAGCGCCTGCGACGGCTGGCCTGTCACGGGCAGGCCCCGGCTGGACTGAAACGCGCTGATCGCTGCGGTGGTCTTGGCCCCGACCACCCCGTCGCTGCCGCCAGTATCAAAGCCCCGCGCGGTCAAAAGACGCTGCAACTCCTGCCGGTCGGCCTTGGTCAGCCCGGTGGCATCGGGGCCGAAACTGGCCTGCACCGGCCCGCGTCCCAGGATCCGGTCCGAAAGGTGGCCCACGCCGATCGCATAGTTCTGCGCGTTGTTGTAGCGCAGGATGGTGGCAAAGTTCTGTGTCAGCAGGAAATACGGCCCGCCGCCCCGATTGCCCCCGGCAATGATCGAGCCGCCCGCCAGCGCCCCGCCGCCTGCGGCGCGCACGCCCAAAGCCTGCCACTCCGCAGCCGACTTGCCCTTGCCGCGCCCCAGAAGACCCGCGCTGAACCCGGCGGGAACGGTCACCTCCATCCCCCAGGGCAGACCGCGCGTCCAGCCCGACCGCTGCAGATAGGCGGCGGTTGAGGCAAGAGCGTCGCTGGGGTCATCGCTCCAGATGTCCCGCCGCCCGTCACCGGTGAAGTCCACCGCAAACTCCAGATAGCTGGTCGGGATGAACTGGGTATGACCCATCGCCCCGGCCCAGCTGCCGACCATCGCGGCGGGGGTCGTGTCGCCCGCCTGCAGGATGCGCAGGGCCGCCATCAACTGGCCCTCAAAGAACTCACCCCGCCGCCCTTCGTAGGCCAGTGTCGACAGGGCCGAGACGACGGGCACACTCCCGCGCCGCGTGCCGAAGAAACTTTCCAGCCCCCAGACTGCGGCCACCACATGCGCCTCAACCCCGTAGCGGCCTTCGATGGCACGCAAGGTGGACCCGTATTGCGCGAACATCTGGCGGCCAAGGCTGACCCGCTCCTCCGAGGCGGCGATGCTCAGATAATCTTCAAGGCTGCGCTTGAATTCGGTCTGGTTGCGGTCGCGCTCGATCACAACGGGCAGGAATCCTGCCCCGCGAAAGGCCCCCTCGATGGTAGCTTGCGAAAGGCCCCGGCCAGCCGCGCGGCCCTTGAATCCCTGCACCCAGGCATCCCATCCGGCATTCGGCACCGGCAGTGGTGCGGGATCAGGCGCCCGGTACCCCGCGCTCGGAGACCCGCCGCCCCCCGGCATGCAAGCCGAAACCAGTGCTGCAGCGCCTGCCAGCAAAGCCCCGCGCCGTGTCAAGAAATCCATGCCCATCCGCCCTGCCCGCCTCTGCTTTTGATTATGATTTGCGGCATGATACCCATGCCCGCCCCCGAAGGCCAAGACCCGTCCCTGTCGCTCGGGCGGATCAGCGCAAAATGCCGCCAATGGCTTCCTCTTCTCGAAATATCCTCCGGGGGTCCGGGGGTGGAAAACCCCCGGTTCCGCCATCAGCCGCAGGCACCACACAGGGTTGACCGCCGCCGAATGCGCGTCGGTAAACCTTTACATACCGACTGAAAGGCCCGTCACTCGCCCCGGTTCTTCAGCGTCCAGGCGATCTGGCGCAGCATGCCGTGAAAGGTCTGCACCTCGGCCCGCGTCAGGCCCAGCCGCCCCCACATGTTGCGCAGGTTGACCTTCATCCCCTCGGCCTTGGTGGCAGGAAAGAAGAAGCCAGCCGCCTCCAGCCGCTCCTCGAAGTGGTCGGCCAGACGGCCCACATCCTCGCGGCTGGCAAACTCGGTCCGGGCCAGTTCCATGACCGAAGCGGGAACCTCCGTCCCCTGCCGCTGCCATTCATAGCCCAGAAGCAGCACGCATTGCGCAAGGTTCAGCGACGGGAAATCCGGGTTCACCGGCACGGTCACGATCGCATTGGCGTGGATGATGTCGTCATTCTCCAGCCCCGCGCGTTCCGGCCCGAACAGGACACCCACCCGCTTGCCCTCGGCCCCCAGCGCGCGGGCCATCGCCATGGCGCGTTCGGGGGTGACGACCTCTTTCACCAGTTCCCGCCCCCGGGCGGTGGTGGCAAAGACAAAGTCGCAATCGGCAACAGCCCCCGGCACATCGGCAAAAAGCCCGGCATTGTCCAACAGCCGCCCGGCCCCGCTGGCCATGGCCACAGCCTTGGGGTTCGGCCAGCCGTCGCGCGGGCCGGTCACGCGCATGCGTTCCAGCCCGAAGTTCAGCATCGCCCGCGCTGCGGCGCCGATATTCTCGCCCATCTGCGGGCGCACAAGGATGAAGACCGGCGGGATCATGCGGGACCTGTGACAAAGGGAAACCTGCCCGGCAGATAGGCCAGCCGGGCAGGCCCCGCAAGTCCAAGCCCCCCAAGGCCCCTCAAGCCGCCCGGTAGCCAAGCCCGTGAAAGGCTGCTAGATGCGGCGCTACACCCTTGCCGGAGCCGACCCATGGCCGCTGAAGACCGCCCGCAGATCACCCTGATCACGCCCCCCGCCTTTGATCCTGAGGTGTTCTCGGACCGCATCGCACGGGTGCTTGACGGCACCGCCATCGCCTGCCTGCGCCTGTCCCTTGGCACCAAGGACGAAGACACCCTGATGCGCGCCGCCGATGCCGCGCGTGAGGTGGCCCATGCCCGCGACGTGGCCATCGTGATCGAAAACCACCTGATCCTTGCCGAACGCCTTGGCCTTGATGGCGTCCATCTGACTGACGGCGCGCGCACGGTCAGGAAGGCCCGCAAGGACCTTGGCGCCGATGCGATCATCGGCGCTTTCTGCGGCACCAGCCGGCATGAGGGCATGTCGGCGGGCGAAGCCGGGGCCGATTATGTGGCGCTGGGTCCGATTGGCGAAACCACCCTTGGCGATGGCAGCAGCGTCGATTTCGACGTGCTGGAATGGTGGTCGCAGGTGATCGAGGTCCCGATGATCGCCGAAGGGGCGCTGACGGCAGACCTGGTGGCGAAATACGGCCCGGTCACTGATTTCTTTGCAGTGGGCGAAGAGATCTGGGGCGCAGACGATCCCTTGGCCGCTTTGAAGACACTGCTTGCGCCGCTGGGTTAAGCGACTGCGTTGACATGGGCGGTACGGATCACCCGCTCGCAATGCTGGGCCAGAACCTTGCGGTTTTCAAAGGCGTCCACCGGAACCTCAGGGTGAAAGGTCACCTCGACCCGGCCTTGCCGCCGGGTGGCGAGGGTTTTCAGCAGGTGGCTGGCGAAATCCATATCGCCCCACCAGCCGTAATGCCGCGCATCTTCATCTTCGGGTGCATGGAACACCACGGTCACGGGCTGGATGTGCATGACCCGCACCAGACCGGGGGAAAAGAACGCCTCAAACAGGGTGCTTTTGAACGGCAGCACGCGGATGGCGTCGGTTGAAGTGCCTTCGGGAAAGAACAAAAGCCGATGTCCAGCCTGCAGGCGGGCTTCAAACACCGCTTTCTGCCGCTTCGCCTCAGCCCCCTTGCGGGTGATGAAAAGGGTGCCCGTGGCCCGGGCCAGCCAGCCAATGCCGGGCCAGCCCGCCACCTCGGACTTGGCGACGAAATAGACCTGCTGGGCGGCGTTGAGGGTGAAGATGTCCAGCCAACTGGAATGGTTGGCAACGATTGCCCCCGGCGCGGTCATCGGGCGGCCGTGGATCACCAAAGGCAGCCGCAGGATGCGCAGGCCGGTGCGGCAGACGACTTGGGTGATGTAGGGCGTGACGGGTCGGGATTGGCCGAAGATCGGCCATTCGACCAGCCGCACCAGCAACAGCAACAGCAGCCCGCCATAGGTCAGCGACCCCAAAAGCGTGCCGCGCCAGACCACCCGCAGCCAGCCAAGCGGGCCGATGCGCAAGGCGGGGGGGGCCGGGGCGTCAAGCCAGCCGCTCATGCCGCACCCGACTTGCGCAGGTAAAACTCGCGGTGGCGGGCCGACATCTGACCGGTGTCCATGACCAGACAGACATCGGTGGTGTTGAAGGCCCGGTCGATAAAGGCCCCATCGCCAACAAAGCCGCCAAGCCGCAGGTAGGCCTTGATCAAGGCCGGGGTGGCGGCCAGCGCAGCCTTGCGGTCCAGTTGACCTGCGGGGATCAGGTCCATCTCTTGCCGGTGCGGCGGGCGGGCGGTGACCCGCATATCGAGGGGCGCAAGGTGGTGGTGGTACAGCCATGAAAGTGGCTGCGCCAGCGCGGCGATATCGGTGCCGTGAAAGCTGGCCACGCCAAACAACACCTCAATCCCCCGCTCAAGCACGTAATCGGCCAAGCCGTTCCAGAGGTGGAACATAGCCGCCCCCCCCCGGTGATCGGCATGGACGCAGGATCTCCCCAGTTCAAGCACCTTGCGGCCCGAGCTCAGAAGCGGGGTCAGGTCATATTCGCTTTCCGAATAGAACTGCCCGGCCGCCGCGCGCCGATCCCCCGGCAAGACACGGTAGGCGCCGATCACATGGTCCAGACCCGCCGGATCACGGCGGCGGTCAACCAGCACCAGATGGTCAAAGTAAGGGTCGTAGGCATCCCGCTCCAGCCGGTTTTCGTGATCCACCAGTGGGCCAGACCCGCCAAGCTCGGCGACGAACACCTCATACCGCAGGCGTTGGGCAGCGGTCAGATCCTCAGCCGTGGTGGCCAGGCGCAAAGCGTAGAAAGACTCATCAGCTGTCATTTGGGGCTGTCATTTGGCATCACTTCTGGGGCCATCGCTTCTGGAGAGCAGCGCTCCGGGTTCGGGTCGCCGTGCCGTGCTGGCCTGACTTAGCCATGGGTCGGGCGGTTTGCAACTGTCCGGCCTGCCCCGCCGGTCGTCAGCAATTGCAGGTTGAATTCCCACAGCAAACTCGCACTATGGTCGTGAGGGGCCATAATCGGGGACAAGCGCAATGCGATTGCTGTCAATCACCACCTTGCCGGCGTGTTCAAAGTTCACCGTGACCCGCGCGCCCACCACCGACTGCACCTGACCCAGGCCCCAATCTGATTGATCCGGGTGGCGCACCAGCATCCCCGGCTCCAGAGTTGATGACATTCCAGCCCCTATTTCCGGTTTCCCATGCAAGACAAGCCCGACCTCGCCGCCCTGATCGCCTCGCGCATTTGCCATGACCTTATCAGCCCGATCGGTGCCATCGGCAATGGGGTGGAGCTTTTGACCATGGATGGCGGTGCGCAGCGGCCTGAAATGGCGCTGATTTCCGAAAGCGTTGCCAATGCCAACGCGCGCATCCGCTTTTTCCGGATCAGCTTTGGCGCGGCCTCGGGCGATCAGCGGATTGCCCGTGCCGAAGTGATGTCGGTCCTGACTGACCTGACCCGCGGCGGCCGCGTCAGCTATGCTTGGAACAGCGTGGCAGACCTGCCCAGGCGTGAGGTGCGGCTGACGTTTCTGCTGCTGCAATGCCTGGAAACGGCACTGGCTTACGGCGGCAAGGTGACCGTGACACGGGATGAAACGTCCTGGACCATCCTGGCCGAGGCGGCCCGGCTGCGCATTGAGCCCGCCCTGTGGGAAGTGCTGACCGAACCCCGCGCGCCGGCGGATATTGGCGCTGGCCAGGTGCATTTCGCGCTGGTGCCGGAGGAACTGGCCCGCCAGGGCCGCCGTCTGGTGACCGAGATCAGTGAGACAGCGATCCGGCTGACCTTCTGACGCCGCGGGCGCGCAGGCTACGGCCTTATCGTGCCGTTGCCGGTGACAAGGTACTTGAAGCTGCAAAGCTGTTCGGCACCCACTGGCCCGCGCGCATGCAACTTGCCCGTGGCAATGCCGATTTCGCCGCCCATCCCAAACTCACCCCCATCCGCAAATTGGGTGCTGGCGTTGCGCATCAGGATTGCACTGTCGAGCCGTTCAAAGAACCGGGCGGCGGTGGCGTCGTTTTCGGTCAGGATGCTTTCGGTATGGTTTGAGCCATAGCGGCGGATATGGGCAATCGCCTCATCCACCCCGTCGACCAGCTTGGCGGCGATGATCATGTCAAGGAATTCTCGTCCGAAATCATCGGGTTGCGCCTTGACCGTGCCGGGGATTTTCAGAAGCTCACCTTCGGTGCGAACCTCGACCCCGGCTTTCAGCAAGTCCTCGATCAGCACCGCGCCATGCTTGGTATAAAACTGCCAGTCGATCAGCAGACACTCGGCCGAACCGCAAACACCGGTGCGGCGGGTCTTGGCGTTCAAGACCACGGCGCGGGTTTTCTCCAGGTCGGCATCGCGATCAGCGTAAACATGGCAGATGCCTTCAAGGTGGGCAAAGACCGGCACCCGCGCCTCACGCTGGACCAGACCGACAAGGCCCTTGCCGCCGCGGGGAACGATCACGTCGATATAGTCGGTCGCTTGCAGCATGGCGGTCACCATGTCGCGGTCACGGGTGGGGATGAACTGGATCGCAGCCTCGGGCAGGTTCGCGGACCGCAGGCCCGCCAGCATGCAGGCGTGGATGGCGGTTGAGGTCTCGAAGCTTTCGCTTCCCCCCCGCAGGATCACGGCGTTTCCGGCCTTGAGGCACAAGGCACCGGCATCCGCCGTCACATTCGGGCGGGATTCGTAGATCACGCCGACCACGCCAAGAGGGGTTGCCACGCGCTGGATGTGCAGGCCGTTCGGGCGGTCCCATTCGGCCAGCACGCGGCCCACCGGGTCACGCTGTTCAGCAATCTGGCGCAGGGCGTCGACGATGCCGCGCAGGCGGTTGGTGTCCAGGCGCAGACGGTCGAGCATGGCGGGCGAGATGCCCTTTAGCACGGCAGCATCGAGATCAAGCGTGTTGGCATCAAGGATCGCATCACGCTGCCGCCAGACCGCATCCGCCGCGGCGATCAATGCGGTTGCCTTGCGTTCCGACCCGGCAAAGGCCAGCTCTGCGGCCGCCGTCCGGGCTTTCTGGCCGATCTCGGCCATCAGGTGGGTGAATGTTCCGTCCATCGCACTTTTCCTTCCGTTCGGGCAGCGGAGTTTTGGAAAACTCCGCACCGGAAATTTCAAAATTTCCGGACCGATTTCTTCGAAGAAATCGGTGTTTACACCACCATGTCGTCCCGGTGCACCAGTGCCGCGCGGCCGGTGTAGCCAAGGATGGCCTCAATCTCATTCGACCGGTGCCCGGCGATCAGCTTTGCCTCAACGGCCGTATAGCGGACCAGACCCTTGCCAAGAACCACGCCTTCGGGCGACAGGATCGCCACCGGCTCGCCCCGGCCAAAGGTGCCGGTCACGCGGGTCACGCCCGCTGGCAGCAGGCTTTTGCCGGCGCGCAGCGCGGTGACCGCACCTGCGTCCAGCACCAGCTCTCCGCGTGGTTTCATCGCGTTGATCCAGCGTTTGCGCGCAAGTTGCGGGTCACCTTGTGCGACAAACCAGGTGCGTGCCGCCCCATTGGCCAGCGCCTGCAACGGGCGCAGCATGGACCCCTCCATGATCGCCATGGCGCAGCCCCCGGCAACGGCGGTCTTGGCGGCCAGAAGTTTGGTCTTCATGCCCCCCTTGGAGAGACCCGAGATCGGGTCACCCGCCATTGCCTCGATCTTCGGCGTGATGGTTTCGACCACGTCAAAGCGGGTGGCGGTGGGGTCTTCCTTGGGGTTGGCGGTGTAAAAGCCGTCGACGTCCGACAACAGGATCAGCTGATCCGCCCCCGCCGTCACCGCGATCTGGGCGGCCAGCCGATCATTGTCGCCATAGCGGATTTCATCGGTGGCAACGGTGTCGTTTTCGTTCACGATCGGCACGACGCCAAGGCCCAGCAGCGTCTCCATCGTGGCGCGGCTGTTCAGATAGCGGCGGCGGTCTTCGGTGTCTTCCAGCGTCACAAGGATCTGGCCGGTGGTGATGCCGTGCGGGGCGAGGACCTCTTCATAGGCGCGGGCAAGGCGGATCTGGCCCACGGCGGCAGCGGCCTGGGATTGTTCCAGCGTCAGCACGCCATCAGGCAGGCCCAACACCTTGCGGCCAAGCGCGATGGACCCCGAAGAGACGAGCACCACATCGGTGCCACGGGTCTTTGCTTCGGCCACATCCATCGCCAGGGCAGACAGCCAAGCCTGTTTCAGCCCCGTCTTGCGGTCAACCAGCAGGGCCGAGCCGATCTTGACGACCAGCCGTTTGGCCAGCCGGATATCGGGTGCCGCGCGGGCGGCGCTTTCGGTCAGGCCTTGGGCTAGGCCCTGGGTCAGACCTTGGGTCAGGGCTGCCATGGGCGACCCTCCACCACCTCTTCGGCAGGCGGGTTGATCCGGGCATAGAGGACGCGCAGCACATCGGTCAGACCCTTGCCGGACACGCCCGAGATGACATGAACTTCTCCACCGCTGGCCTTTTCCAGCGCGCGGCGGCGGTCGCTGATCTGCTTGGCATCCATCGCATCGGTCTTGTTCAGCGCCAGAATCCGGGGCTTGTCGCCAAGGATTTCGGAATAAGCCTCAAGTTCCGTGACGATGGTGCGGTAGTCCTTGGTGATGGTTTGCGAGGTGCCATCGACAAGGTGCAGCAAGACCTTGCAGCGTTCGACATGGGCAAGGAACTGGGTGCCAAGACCCCGCCCCTCGCTTGCGCCTTCGATCAGGCCGGGGATGTCGGCCATGACGAATTCATGGCCGTCCACGCCCACGACACCAAGGTTGGGGACCAGCGTGGTAAAGGGGTAGTCGGCGATCTTGGGCCGGGCGTTCGACACGGCGGCAAGGAAGGTGGATTTGCCAGCGTTGGGCAGGCCCACCAGCCCCGCATCGGCGATCAGCTTCAAGCGCAGCCAGATCGTGCGCTCAACCCCGTCCTGCCCCGGATTGGCCCGGGCGGGCGCGCGGTTGGTCGAGGATTTGAACCGCAGGTTGCCCCAGCCGCCATTGCCGCCGCGCGCCAGAAGCACCCGGTCGCCGGGGTTTACGAGGTCGGCAATCACGGTCTCTTCGTCTTCATCCAGAATCTCGGTGCCAAGGGGGACCTTCAGGATGACGTCGTCCGAGGTCTTGCCGGTCTTCTGGCTGCCCATGCCTGGCTGGCCGGACTTGGCGAAGAAATGCTGCTGATAGCGGTAGTCGATCAGGGTGTTCAGCCCTTCGACCGCCTCGGCCCAGACGTTGCCGCCATTGCCGCCATCGCCGCCATCAGGGCCGCCGAATTCGACGAACTTCTCACGCCGGAACGAGACGCAGCCGGCCCCGCCGCCGCCGGAGCGGATATAGACACGGGCGAGGTCGAGAAATTTCATGGCGCAGGCTTTCAGGGAGGGTTCAGGTGTGAGGGGATACAGGAAGCGGGGGCGATCCTCAAGCGGGGGTGGATGGAAGGGTGTGCCACGCCGGGACAAAGTGGCAAGCTGTTGATCTTGTTCAGATGGGCAATGGATCTTCCCGGCGTGTAACCCGGTGGCGGGGGCAAGCGTCGGCCCTTTTGTTGCAAGCGACCCGACAGTGGCCAGCGGTTTTCACATGGAGCGGCTTGCGCCGCGCTGCTTCTGTCTTGCCCATGTCGCGCGCAGGCGCGCGACAAAGGCTGCGGCGGATGGGGGCATTCTGCCCCCAAACCCCCTGCGGCAACTTCCGGAAAAAGACAGTCTGACTTGCAAGAAAGGGCAGACCGCCCTTCTGCCCCGGTTGCCCCCACGATGACCGTGGGGGCGATCGGGCAGCTAGTCCAGCTTGCGGATATAGGTCCAGGTGGGCGCAGTTGTACCGCGGGCGACAGAAAAGCTTTCTGCGTCACCAAGATACTGGAAGCCTGCGTTGGTCAGCACGCGGGCCGAACCTGGGTTGTCCTGAAACGCCTCAGCGAACAGGGTGCAGTTCTTTTGCGGGTTCGCCGCGACCAGAGCGCCGACCGCCTCAGAAGCGATGCCGTGGTTCCAGAAGGCTGGGGCGACCCAGAAGGCCACCTCGGACTGGGCGCGGTCCATCTTTTTCAGGCTGATCACGCCAAGCACTTCGGGCAGGCCTGCGCGGGTTCCGTCCATCGCCCAGATATCCTCATCCCCGCCCACAGCCATGGCGCGGGCGACAAATGCTTCGGCCGCGCCCGGGGGCAACGGATGAGGGATGCCTTGCGTCGCCTCGGCCACGCGGCGGTCACCGGCGTAAAGCGCGAAGAGGCCGGCGTCAGACCGGCGCACCGGGCGCAAGGCAAGCCGGTCGGTGGCGATGGCCGCCAAGGGGACTTGGGGCGGGACCGGTTCGGGGACGAGTTTTTCAAGGATCATGGCTTCCCTCCTTCGAAGCGCATGTGGGGATTGCCGGGTAGATTGGCAATCGCCCGAATGTTGGGCCGTTTCGCGGTCATGGCGTGGCACGGTGCCATAATCGCGACGGGTGGTGTCCGGATGCGGCCCCCGGAAACGAGAAGGGGACCGGCCTTTCGACCGATCCCCCGTCTACAATCCAATTGTAAAGGTCCGGCTTACTCGGCTGCCTCTTGCACGGGAAGCACCGAAATGAAGGTGCGGCCCTTGAGACCTTTCTTGAAGGTCACGCGGCCCTCGACCATGGCGAAGATCGTGTGATCCGTGCCCATGCCGACGCCGGTGCCGGGGAACCAGGTGGTTCCGCGCTGGCGGCAGATGATGTTGCCGGGAATGGCGGCCTGACCACCAAACAGCTTGACGCCAAGGCGACGACCAGCGCTGTCACGACCGTTGCGGGATGAACCGCCTGCTTTCTTGTGTGCCATGGGGGATTACTCCTTCGGGGCAGCGGCGGCTTTGGCCGCGCGCTTCGGTTTCTCGGCAGCCTCAGTGGCCACAGGGGCAGCCTTTGCCGCTTTCGCGGGCTTGGCGGCTTTCGCGACGGGCGCTTCGGCCTTGGTAGCACCGGGCGCTTCATGCGCGGCGATCCGGGCGGCGACGGTGCCGATGGCAACCTTGACACCGGTCTTGTCGGCGCCTGCGGCCAGCACGTCGGTCACGCGAACCAGCGTCAGGTGCTGGCGGTGGCCCTTGGTGCGCTGCGACGAATGCTTCCGGCGGCGCTTGACGTAGTGGATGACTTTTTCACCCTTGATCTGGTCGATGACCTCGGCCTGGACGGCCGCGCCTGCAACCATCGGCACACCGATCGTGGTGCCAACCATCAGGATGTCGTTGAACTGGATCTTGTCACCAGCGGCAGCATCAAGCTTTTCAACGCGCAGAACGTCACCCGCCTGCACCGTGTACTGCTTGCCACCGGTCTTGAGGACCGCAAACATGGGTCGTATCCTTCTTTTGCTCCGCGCCCTGTGGCCCCCAATCGCTTGGGCGTTCCGGGGGTTTCCCCCGCCGTCGGACAGCGCGCCCCGGTAAGGGCGTCATGAATGAATGGCCCGGCGAGAGTCGCCTCTCGCCGGGATGCGCGCTTATGGGGTGAAGCCGGACCGGTGTCAAGCGGGCGCGCGGCGCGGATACGGTCAGATATCGGTGCCCAGCATCGCCAGCCCGGCCGCGCGACCAAGGTCATGCGAGACCTTGCGGAACACATCGTTGAAAGCCGTGAAAAGCGCCGCGTTCAGCCGCTTGCCCTCGGGGCTTTCCATGAAGTCGATGTAGGTCTGCAATTCCGCCTCGGTCAGGGGGTCGTAGGCCAGGCCAAGGTAGGCATGAAGCCATGAGGTGGTGTCGTCGCGGATCTGCTCTTCCTGCGCCCAGACGTCGGACATCAGGTCATCTGCCGGCATCGCCTGGCCATAGACGCCGGTTTCGGACATGCCGGTCAGAAAGGCCAGGTTGCCCGAAAGCGAGCCGGCCACGTTCATCTCGATCAGATCGCCGGCCTTGATGAAACGTTCCAGAAGCGCGACCTTGGGGTCACGATCGGCGCGGCGGTCATCGGCTGCAACGCGCGCGGCCTCTTCCGTGGCGGTATCGGTAAAGGCACGACGGGCCTCGATCTCAAGCCCGACAACGCGCTGGCCAAGGTCCGAAGTGAAGAAGGCAAGGATGGCGGTGAGGGCTTCGGGGTCAGAGCCCAGCTCGGCCGCAAGCGCCGCCTCAAAGCTGGTGCGAAGCGGGACAGGGTCATAGATCGCGGCGACCGCAGTGGCCCATTGCGGACCGCCACCGCCGGGAAACATGTCGGCCTCCAATGTCGTGCCATAGTTCAGGCCTTCGTCGCGCAAGGCATCAAAGAGCGCCTCAAGCTGCAAGGCCTGCGCAAGGGCCCCGATGGATGCGTCGGCGAGCGACTGCGTCTCGGTCGTCTGGCCGTCGGTGCTTTGCGCAACCACAGGGGTGGCAAGGCCAATGCAGGCGACAAGAAGAAGGCGATAAAACAACATGGTGACCCCTGGAATGGCCGTCTTGTAGGGCAGAAGTAACCCCTTCGCCCCCCCTTGCCAAGGCGGGCCAACGCAACTGGGCGTGATCTGCCCTTCGCGTATTGGCCCTTGCGCATCGCGCAGCACCCGGCTACATCGCCGCCCACGACGACCCCTGAAGCGCGGAGAGGTGGCAGAGTGGTCGAATGCGGCGGTCTCGAAAACCGTTGTCGGTTTGCGCCGACCCAGGGTTCGAATCCCTGTCTCTCCGCCATTTTAGCCACCTAAATCATTGAACTTGAACGATAGTTAAAACTGACTTCCCCCAAAAAATCCCCCATGGCTTGCCGGATGCCCTCGGAGTTTGCGGGAACAGGAGCGGTCAGGAAAAGCACTGCCATTTGGAACGCAACTGCAAATCCACCGGAAATTTTCGTAGCACCCCTGCCCCGGCTTCGGCCCGCGCGACTGGATCGCTCGTCCATGCGAGTAGTTCCTTTGATTTTTTTCAAAGCATCCTGCCGTTTCGGTCCAAGGGAACTGGGCAAGTCGCGCGACCTTTTCTTTACCCGTTTCTGACAGGTCAGCTACCCCAGCGGGTCAAGGGGCAAGGGGCAAGGTGCGTAGAGAATGACATACCCCATATTGCCGTGCTTTCCTGAAAGCAGGAAACCCACGTCGCGGTTCAGTCCTCTGGTAGTCCAGTTACCACGAAGAACTGCAGGCACCTTTCATTCGTCAGGGCTGCTACCCGGTCCCTTCGAAACAGTTCGAGGCAGGCATCATACGCTGCCGCCCAAACCAATCGCTCTCTCTCTTCACGGATCCTTTCCGCCTCTGCAGCGGCTTCCGCTCTTTGTTGCGCCAGTCTTTCGCGCTCTTTGGCTAAGCGTTTGTTCTCTTCCGCCTCACGCTCGTCTTCCATCTGTTGTGCAGCTAGTTCCTGCTGCTTTTCAAGCACTGCGGCGGCTTCTGCACCTCCAGGCACAAATGCACCCAGCAAAGTCGAATAGACATAAGGCTCTCCCATGGCAAATGAGAAGCAGGTAGAACCAAGTACTTGGTCTGCAGGGCTTGGCACGGTGTTGAACCGAGCAATGACCTCTGCGAACTGCTTTGCCTTGTCGGCATCGCCACTCGACACTGCCTTCTCACAATCTTCATAGATACCTGCGTTCGCAGGCAGAGAGGGCAGCAGGCTAAAAGCAAAGAGCAAGACGGCATTTTTCATGACACAAACTTTCGAAGACTTCGCTCTTTGCACCGCTAGGCAGCTTCAACGGTTCAGGTTCCGGTGCAGAGTCTTGGTATCGCCACCCGTACTCTCTGCAACAGCCTAGGTGCTTTTTCCTTCGGCGCGCAAGCGCAGCCAGATGCGAGTGGCTAACCGTTGACGCCCGACAAGAATCCGGACAAGAACCCGCCAACGACGACCAGCAAGAACAGCACAACTACAAACTGGATGATCCGTCGGACCAACCGTGCCAGCTTTTCGACTTCTGTTACGTTTTGATTGTCTTGAGGCTCTGCCATCCACTACTCCGTAAAATAAGCGACGAATCATAACGGGTTTCTGCCACTTGAGGTGTCTTATGCCCGGAATTTCTGGTTGTGTGACATAGAGCAGACTGACGGCACATGCCGCAAGTCACAGTGCCTTATTTCGGGCCATCATCGACGAAAACAGCGCGCCCCAAGTCCAGCGCGACAGCTGGCTGTCGTTGCATTGATTGCGACGGCCTGGACTCATGCACCGATTGCCGTTCTGCCGATGTGCGTAAGCTAGAGCCGAACCGGCGCCCACTGCCGCAATGGCAAAGTGATCCGAACAGATAGCAATCGCAAAGCCGGCATTCCGGAACCCATACGAAGCGCCAGGCGTTTGCAGCCGTCAATTGAGAGGCAATTATGGACCAAATCATCCCCTTCGATCTTGACCGCATGGTTTGGGGCACCGCGCCCACATTGATATACGCAGAGATTGCGGTGCGAGTGGCGGTCATATGGGTCTGGACCATATTCCTTCTGCGCTGGATCGGCGGGCGCAGCATCTCGCAGATGTCGGTGGTGGAGTTCCTCCTGGTGATCGCATTGGGTTCAGCGGTCGGTGACGCAATGTTCCAACTGGACGTGCCGTTGTTGCATGCGATGCTTGTCATTTTGCTTGTCGTTTTGGCAGACAAGGCGATTGACGCGGCGTTCAGACGATGGACAAAGGCCAAGCGCTTGGTCGACGGCACGCCCACCGAAATTCTGCGCGACGGCCACCTCTGCAAGGCTGGACTTGATGCAGAGGGCGTAGGTTCGACTGAGGTGATGGAAATGCTCCGCCTTTCGGGCGTACGCAATCTCGGTCAAGTTGAGTTTGCCTACTTTGAGCCGTCGGGCACCCTATCAGTGTTTCGGTACGGTGAACCGCGCCAGGGCCTGCCGATTGTCCCGCCATTGGAATTGCGGAAGTCTTTGCAACCAGAAAAAGACAAGCCCGTCTGCTGCTCGTTCTGCGGCCGTGTTCGAGGATCTGAAGACAGATGTAAAGAATGCGGTCAAATAACCTTCACAAGTGCTGAGCTGGTAAAGGCGCAAGAAGAGACTTGAAATTGACATCTGAACTCTTGCCCATAGAAGGGCGACTGGTCCGTGCCGGACTATACGACCCTGTGTCGTCGGCAGAGAACACTGGCGGTCCAAATCCCCGGTCGGCGTGACGATGGGCCTCTTGTCGACATCCAGCCGGTAAGCCACCGGCTCGAGCAAACCGGCGAGGGGGGATCAAGTTTCCAGGTGATGGTGAGTGGCAGGTCCGCAAGCCAGCAGCGATGGCGACAGTCCCGTGCTGCCAGAGCTGGACTATATCCCTGACGGCGAAGAGATCGGTACCGTGACCGATAATGGGGCCTATGACACGCGCCGCTGCCATACGACTATCATCAACTGGCAAGCCACCACGATACCGTCATGTCGGAGCTGTCTCTCCGCCACTTATCCTTGATATCGTTGGATTTTGCAAAAAACCTTGCAGCATGCCCCACAACGGACTGCAGACAATGAAGCGCAGTCATTCGGGATACGCGCGCATCCGGCGCATGTGACGCAGCGGCGGTGTTAAATGCCCACCCTGCCATTTCCTCAAATGTGAGCTGAATTCGACAACTGACCTCTGCTTGCCGGCCTAGTCGCAAGTTCCCTCGGGCCGTTTCAAACACCCTTCCAGCCCTTGCCACATCCTACCAAAGAACGCCTCCGCTTCCGGCGTATATCCGTACCCCATTGTCGGGAAGGCGGTGAACTCACCAAAGACCGGGCCGCGCGTCGTGGCGTAAAGGTCGATGCGCACAAAACAGTTCAGCCTTGCGCCGACATCGCGGACCAGCATCAGCATGTCATCAAGGCAGTCCGGCTTGGGCGGGATCGTGCGCTCTGGATAGTAGTGATTGCTGACCCGAAACGGTGGGTGCGTCCAGTCAGGGGTCAGGAACCAGTATCTGTTAAGATGCACATTGGTCAGGCTGTTGCGCTCGATCACGTTGATAGTGGCGATGCGGCTGCCAAAGCAGTTGAACTTGTAGTCGAAGGGTAGACCGGGCCGACCGTCATAGTGTTGCAACAATTCTTCGACCACAAAGGGTTGCTCGCCCGCTTTGCCAACTTTTGCAATGATGGCGGCACGGCTTAGCCGGGTCTTGTCGATCAGGTTGCGGCCGCTTTCGATCGGAAAGACATTCTGCACGGAATACCCGCCGTTCGGCTTCAAGATCAGGCGAGGCGGCAGGTCTGACAGCTCGGGCAGATCGGTGATCTGATCTAACTTTGCATATAGTTCCGGAACTTGATAGCCAAGCGATCGCATGTAGTCCTGCCCCTCAGACTTGCCACCAATCGACTTGAGGAGGTGAGATTGCCCCTCGGTCCACCAGCGCCGGTGCCGGTCGCGAATACGCGCGCTGAACGGTGGGAAGCCAAGCGTTTCAATCGATGGCTGTGGAGCCGGGGCAAACTTGTTGACGAGGGTCAACTTCAGTCTGTCCAGTATAGGCAGGATACGCATGTGAACTTACAGCCCCAAAAACGCCGACGGGTTACCGGATTTCACCAAGCCGGAACCTCGCCCCGTCTTTATCTTGCTACCGCACCCGGAGTCATCCACCTTTCGCGGTTGGCCCGGTTCCGAAACCCTTTCTCCTGGCGCACCGTCGAGGTGGTTGACGTGCACTGCATCTGCCGTTGCAAAGAACCGGGGGCGATGCCCGACCGGATTTGGAGCACATCGGGCTATCCGAAGGCCCCGGTGCCGACGGCCATCGTTACATCTGATGGGCGAAGCAGGAACAGCACGCTGATCGCTTGATCCTTCGCGAAATCCAGCCCCTTTCTGTCGCCCATGACCATGAATACCGTCGCCAGCGCGTCGGCCACCATACAGGACCGCGCCAGCACGGTGACCGATGCGGGTGGGCCGACCAGTGGTGCGCCGCGACGCGGGTCCATCGTGTGGGCCAGCCGCGTCGTGCCCACGGTCAGGAAATGGCGGTAATCGCCCGAAGTGGCCACAGCCATGTCCTTTAGCGCCAGCACTGAGTGTTGCCCCCGTGGCCCCACCTCTGGCGCGTCGATCCCAACCGTCCATGGCCGCCCGTCTGACCGCGTGCCCACGGCCCGCACCTCGCCGTCGATGAGGCATAGCGCATGCTTCAGGCCAAGTTCAGTGGCGGTTTCTGCAAGCCGGTCAACGCCGTAGCCCTTGGCGATGCCGGACAGGTCCAGTGCCAGCGGGGCGGTCTTGTGGGCCATGCCGGTGACCATGTCCACGTCAAGCGCGTCCATTGCCGCAACGCGACGTGCAGCGCTTGCGGTGCGGATCGCGCCCAGGTTTATGGCTTCGGGGCCAAAACCCCAGGCACGGACGGCATCGCCGATGTTCATCTCGAACGCACCCTTGGTCTGGCGGCTGATGGCAAGCCCCGCCTCAAGGACGCACAAGAGCCGGTCCGGCAGAGGAACCCATGTGCCCAAAGGTGCCGCGTTGAGGCGCATCAGGTCGCTGTCGGGCTTCCAGGTTGACATCTGGGAGTCGACTTCATCCACCACGGCCTGAAACCGGCTTTGCAGGGTCGGATCAACCAACGGCTCGTCAATCAGCACCGACCAGCGCGTGCCCATGGTCGGGCCGCCCAAGGTCCTTAAGGGTTGAGCCGGAGCGGCGTCAGTATGTGTCTTCGGCATAGCGCCCACCCGCCTTCAGCACCGCTGGCGACAGCCCGATGGGGTGCAGGATTTCCGTCATCGCGTCCCGCACGCCTTGTGCCATCTCGCGCCCGCCGCAGACCATGACCCGGGCACCTTCCGCCATCAGACGGCGGATCGCCTCGGCGTCCTCGCGCAACGCGTCCTGCACATAGTGCCGGTGGCCGGTGCGGGAGAAGGCGGTTTTCAGGCCCTTCAGGCGTCCGTCACCCTTCCACACAGCCAGGTCCTGGGCGTAGAGAAAATCTGCCTGCGGAAGCCGCGCGCCGAACCAAAGGTGCATTGGCCTGTGCCCCCGGTTGGCCCGCAGAAATCCGGCGAGGGGGCCGATCCCGGTGCCTGCGCCGATCAGGATAAGCGGCGCTTGCGACTGGTCGGGCTGGAAGCCGGGGTTCGCACGGACGAACCCTTGCACCGTATCCCCCGGCCTCAGCGCCAAAAGCTGGCCCGAGCAGATACCGCCGGGGTGCTTGCGCACAACGATCTCGACAAACCCGTCTGCCCGGCTGGAAGCGAGCGAGTATAGCCGGGCCACGCTGCTGCCTTCTGGCACGATGCCAAGAAGGTCACCCGCCTTGAACCGCCCGAACCCGCGCCCGGTCAGCCGGTGCCATAGGCCGGCCTTTGGCAGCGCAAAGCGCAGAATCGCCGTGGGGGCCTGAACGCTTTCGCCGTAATCCTTGCGCGACAGCAGGCGCAGAGCCGTGCATTGCGGCGGCAGGGGTTGGTGGATGACGTCAATCGACAGGCCAAGCAAGTCGCCAAAGGCGCGGGACCAGCGGGCAAAGGCCTGCGGTGACTGCCGGTCGATCCGGTCCAGCGGCATCGGCATCACCCAGCCTGCGGCTTTCGCGGTGGCCTCGACCGCCTCGGCATAGGCGCAGAAGGCGGGAAAGCTGCGGTCGCCGAAACCCAGCACCACCAGCGGCACCCCAGGCAGGGGGGCGGCAGTGGCCAGCAGCTCCAGCGCGCCTTTGGCCGAGGTCGGCGCATCGCCATCGCCCCAGGTCGCGGTCATGACGACGATCCGTTTGGCCTGCGTACAGGTCTGCGGCGCAAAGCTTGAAAGGTCGGCAAGATGCACCCCCTGCCCTTGGCCCTGCAGGGCGCGGGCCAGGGCTGCGGCAAAGCCCCAGGTGCTGCCACCCTCACTGCCGACCAGGATCACCGTTTCGGCCAGCGACGCCGCCACCATTCCCGCCAGGCGCGGCCGGCTTTGGCGGTTGCGCCACCAGATCAGCCCCCCGGTGACTGCCAGAACCGGCACCGTCAGCGCCGCAAGCCCCAGGATCAGCCCCCAAAGTGCGGCACCATCGCCGGTGTGCAGAAGATAGATCCATTCGCCCAACACGGTCCACGGACCAGACGCCTGCCAGGCAAGCATCTCTCCCGTGCCTTGATCAACAAAACCTGCGCCCGCCCCCGTGGTCAGCGTGAACACATCGGTCGCGTCCCCGGTGTAGGGAAAGGTCAGGTCACGCAGGTCCGCCACGGGCGTGTTTTGCAGCCCGGCCATCGCGGCGGGCGACAGGCCGGTCTTGCTGCTGACGGCTGCGGGCAAGGCGGGGTTTGCCTCATCCACCGGCAGAAGGTCGAAGGTCGCAGCGGTCATCCACAGCGCGGTGGCCGCCGACAGGCCAAGGCCAAACACCGCTAGCCGTGCCAGCTCTGCGTGCCACCGCCCGACCCACGGCCCCTTGATGGCCGCGAACCAGCGTGCCCAGCCACCCTGCCGCCGCGCCACCAGCACGGCCCCCGACAGCGCCAGCACCAGCAGCGCCAGCGCCCCCACCGCCGAGCCATAGCGCCCGGTATCCCCCAGCATGAGTGACCGGTGGAAATCCGTCAGCCACCGCCGCACCGCGCCCTGATCAGCGCTGGCAACGTCCTGCCCGGTGGCAGGATCAACCACCGCAGCCCCGGCCACGCCCGCATCGAACCAGTAGGCCGTCAGCGTGCCCGACGGCGACCGCCGGATCTGTTCCACCCCCGGATGCGCCGCCAGCACCAATGCTGCCAGATGGCCAACCGTCTGCCGGCCAACCTCGTCCACCCGGGACAGCCGCTCGATCGCCGGAAAAAGTGACAAGGCCGCCCCGCTTAGCGCAAGGGCAAGGATCAGGACCGCAGCCAAAAGGCCGGGCCAGCGGTGAAGGTGGCGAAGCATGGGGCGGGGTCCGATCAGAAACCGTAGGTGAAGTCGGCGATGTAGCGGCGGCCTGGCACGGCTGCCCCGGCACCGGCGGCGGTCAGGGGAACGGCAACCTCGTTCGGGCTGTCGCGCATGTCTTCGGCCGCAGCATCGATGTGCAAGGTATAGCCCGCGTCGAACAAGGCGTCCGCAAGGTCCATCGTCAGCGTCAGCGTCCGGCCAGACCCGACGCTGGCCCCGGTGATCCCGTCCACCTGCGCCACATCGCCCCCGGTCAGGCGGGACCAATCAGTCAGATGCTTGTAATATTTAGACTTTCCGCCCGCCATCCACAGGCTGCCCGCATATGCGCCCGATCCATCGGTGACATAGACGGCAAGGTAAGCCCCCGGTCCGCCGTAGTCGGCCATGTTGACGGTCAAAGTGACAGGTCGCGCCAGGGCAAGGCTGGGGGCAACAAGGGCGGTACTCAACACAAGGGCTGTGATCAGGGATTTCATCGGGGAGCCTCCGGCAGGAAAGGGATCAATTCGACGTCACCACGGGCGCGGTGCCGTCGGTGAAAAGCCCGTTGTTCGGCGGTGGGGCGGTGCCCGCCTTTGCGGCGTTACTGGCGGCCCCGCTTGCGCAGTTGTTCCCGCCGTCATGTTCGTCCTCGCAGTCGTCATCATCATCGCCGTTGTCGTCATCATCATGCGACAGGGACCAGAACCAGCCACCTTCGCCCTCATCCCCGTCGTCGATCAGGGTCAGGGCCGCACTTGGCGCGGTGCGGGGGGCGAGGCTGGGGTCAGGCGTCAGCGGCAGGCCCTGACCGGCGGCAAACACCGCCGAGCCAGCTCCAAGAGTTGTGGCCATCAGCAAAAGGGCAAAGGTCAGTTTCATTCCGGTTCTCCTTTGGGGCGGGGGTCAGGGGCGCGCGTCTGGCCGCGCTTCCGTGTCGTGGTCAGGGTCAGTCGCCATCGCCGTCTGCGTCATCCTCATCGCTCTCGTCCTGGCGCTCGTCGTGCCCCTCTGCGTGATCTCCCTCGAACTCCATCTCGACCACCGCCAGCGTTGCCGGGTCGAGCTTGACTTCGATCGCGCGACCTTGGGCATCGCGGGCGATCACCTCATAGCAGCCGTCGTCGATCCGGATCCGGCGCAGGTCCCAGCCTTGGTCGGCGGCGCGTTTCACGACCGCCTCGCGGGGTTGCCAGTCGGTCATCGGGACGGCGCAGTCGTCACCCGCCACCGCCGAGGTAGAGATCAGCGCCAGGGTCAGCGCCAGCCTTGTCGTTGTCCGGTTCATGGGCGACACTCCGCTTCGGTTCCTGCAGGCCTTGTGGCGCGTGAAGCTGACACCAGCCTGAAGCAGCGCGGCTATATGCTTCAGGTGGCCGTCAGGTTGGCGTGCTATGCGGGGGGCCAAAGGAGACACGCCCGAATGCGCATCTTGCTGATCGAAGATGACCGCGTGATCGCCACCGCCCTGCGCGAGCAGGCCGAAGGCGAAGGTCATTCCGTCGACTGGGCCGCGCGTCTGGACGAGGCGTCCGATGCCCTTGCCACCACCAGTTTCGACCTGATCCTTCTGGACCTCATGCTGCCCGATGGCCGGGGTCTGCCGTTCCTGCGCGCGCTGCGGGCCAAGGGCAGCCAGACGCCAGTGATCATCATGACGGCGCTGGATCAGGTGTCGGACCGGATCGAAGGGCTGAACGCGGGGGCGGATGACTACCTGGTCAAACCCTTCGACCTGTCCGAACTTTCCGCCCGCATCGGGGCCGTGGCCCGGCGCTATTCCGGCAAGCCCAACCCCCTGATTTCACTTGGCGCTCTGTCCATTGATCTTGCCGAACGCCGGGTCAACAAGGCCGGCCACCCGATCCCGCTGACTGCCCGCGAATGGGTGCTGTTCGAGGCGTTCCTGCAGAAACCCGGCCAGCTTCTGTCCAAGCCGCAGCTGGAAGAGCGGCTCTATTCCTTCGACGCCGAGGTCGAAAGCAACACGATCGAGGTGCATGTCAGCCGCCTGCGCAAGAAGCTTGGGGCGGATGTCATCGTCACCGAACGCGGGCTTGGCTACCGGCTGGGCCCGGCATGACCCGCGCCTCCATCCGCTTTCGGTCCGCGGCTGCGCTGTCGCTGATCGTCACGCTGCTTTGGTTGGGGACAGCCGTGGTCACGGCGCGGCTTCTGACCTCCGAACTGGACGAGGTCTTCGATTCCGCCCTTCAGGAAACCGGCCAGCGCATCCTGCAACTGGCCGTGGTTGACGTGCTGGGGCGTGAGGAAGAAGGCGTCGCCCAGCGCGTCATGGCGCTGGACGAGCATGAGGAATACTTCACCTACATCGTCCGCGATGATCAGGACCGCATCCTTCTGACCTCGCACCGCGCTGATCCAGCCCTCTTTCCCGCCTTCACCGGGACCGGATTTCACCAGACCGATGCCGCGCGGTTCTACCATGAGGCCGCCGTGCGCGGCACCATCGCCCTGACCATTGCCGAGCCCCTGTCCCACCGGCGCGAGGTGGCGCAAGAGATGGCCCTGTCGCTGGCGCTGCCGCTGGTGGTGATGATTCCGCTCAGCATTGGGGGCATCTTCTTTGGCCTTGGCTACGGCCTGCGCCCGCTTGGGCAGTTGCGCGCCCAACTGGCGCTGCGGGGCGTGAAGGACCTTTCACCCCTGCCGACCGAGCAGATGGCCACCGAGCTTCGCCCCATCGCTGACACGCTGAACCAGCTGCTCAGCCGCCTGGACATCGCCTTTACCGCTGAACGCAGTTTTACCGCCAATGCAGCGCATGAGTTGCGCACACCGCTTGCCGGCGCGCTGGCGCAAGTGCAGCGCCTGCGCCAAACCTCGACTGATCCACAAAGCGCGCGGCGGGCGGGCGAGGTCGAGGCGACACTGAAACGCCTGACCCGCCTGTCAGAGCGTATGATGCAACTGGCAAGGGCCGAAGGTGCGCGGCTGCTGGTCGACACCCCGCAAGACCTGCGCCCTGTCCTGCGGATCGTCGCGGGCGACTTTGCCCAAGGCCCGGATGCCGGGCGTGTGACCCTTTCGCTGCCAGACGCGCCAACCCCGTCAGACATCGACCCCGATGCCGTGGCGATCGTTGCCCGCAACCTGATTGAAAACGCCCTGCGTCACGGGCAGGGGCCGGTCACCGTGACGCTGGACCCACGCGGCACCCTGACCGTTGAAAACGACTGCCCGCCGATCCCGCCTGCGCACCTTGCCACGCTTTCCGACCGCTTCATCCGCGGCAACACTGCGGGCGAGGGCAGCGGTCTTGGCCTTGCCATCGTCCACACCATCGCCGACCGGATCGGCGCGCCTCTTGCGCTGACCTCACCCCTTCCCGGCAAACCCACGGGCTTTTCCGCCAGCATTCCGCTGCACGGCACCACCCCTTCAGATCAGGACCTGTCCAGATGACCCTTGCCTACACCTCTGCCCACCAGGAACTTCACTACCTTGATCGTGCCGGCTGGTTGCGGGCGGCCGTTCTTGGCGCAAATGACGGGATCGTTTCGGTCTCGTCGCTGATTGTCGGTGTTGCCGCCGCTGACCCCAGCCCGACGGCCGTGCTGGTGGCCGGTGCCGCTGGCCTTGCAGCAGGGGCCATGTCGATGGCGGCGGGGGAATATGTCTCGGTCAGCTCACAATCGGATGTCGAACGCGCTGACATCGTCCGCGAAAGGCAGGCGCTGATTGATACGCCCGAGGCGGAAGAGGCCGAGCTTGCCTCGATCTACGAATCCCGCGGCCTTACGCCCGCGACGGCGGCGTTGGTCGCGCGCGAACTGACGGCGAAGGACGCCCTCGCCGCCCACACCCGCGATGAGCTGGGCCTGTCCGAGGTTCACACCGCCAACCCCCTGCAGGCGGCCTTTGCGTCGGGTGTGACCTTTACCCTTGCTGCCGCCATCCCCCTTGCTGCGGCGCTGCTGGCCCCGGCCGCGCAAATCATCCCGGCTGTCGTCATCACGACATTGGCCAGCCTTGCTGCCCTTGGGGCCATCGGCGCAGTCGCCGGCGGGGCGCCAAAACTGCCGGCTACGGCGCGCGTCTTGTTCTGGGGCGCCGCTGCCATGGCGATCACGGCCGGCGTTGGCTGGGTCTTCGGCGTAAGCGTGTGACCGCTGCGCCGAGCCGTCTGACGCGGCAAGCAAGGCAGTGACCCGAACGGGTCTTCAAAACAACCAATGCCAGCCAACCGGGATACTGCGGGTTTGCAACCCTGCACTCCCCCGCTTGCGGCCTGCGGTCAATTCGTGTCACGTCAGACCAGATTTGTTCAGGACCCCGATCACATGACACCCAGATATGCGCAGCGAATGGCCAAGGTTCAGCCGTCGGCCATCGGTGAACTCCTGGCCCTTGGTGCCGATCCTTCGATCATCTCTTTTGGCGGCGGTTATCCAGACGCCACACTTTTTCCCGCAGCGCAGCTGGACGCTGTGTTCCATGAGATCATCACCAAGGCCGGTGGCGCGGCCATGCAATATGCCCCGTCAAATGGCCTGCCGCATCTGCGCGACCAGATTGCCGGTCTGATGGTGGCAGATGGCGTTGCCTGCACTGGCGATGATGTCCTGATCCTGCAAGGCTCACAACAAGGCCTCGACTTTGCTGCGCGTATGCTGATCGACCCAGGCGATGTGATCGTGACCGAAGACCCCACCTTTCTGGGCGCGCTGATCGCCTTTGCGCCCAGCCAGCCAGCCTATGCCGTCGTTCCGGTTGATGCCGACGGGATGCAGACCGAGGTTCTGGAGGCGGTCCTTGCCGCCAACCCGAAGGCGCGGATGATCTACACCGTGCCGGACTTCCAGAACCCGACCGGCGTCACCCTGTCACTGGCGCGGCGCAAACATCTGATCGCGCTGGCAAACCGCCATGACCTGATCGTGCTTGAAGATACACCCTACCGCCATATCCGGTTCAAGGGCCAGAACCTGCCCACGCTCAAATCCCTGGATACCGAAGGGCGGGTCATTCATCTGGGCAGCTTTTCCAAGATCCTGGTGCCGGGTCTGCGCGTCGGCTGGGCCGTGGCCGCGCCGGACCTTCTGATGCGCATGGGCTGCCTGAAGGTCGCGGCCGATACCCAGACCTCGACGCTGAACATGGCGGCGGCCAGCCTCTTTCTGGACCGGCACGATCTTGCCGCCCATATCGTCACCTTGCGCACCGCCTATGCCGCCAAGAAAGAGGCGATGCTGGATGCGATCCGGCAGCATTTCCCACAAGACATTGCCGTCACCGATCCTGATGGTGGCCTCTTCACCTGGGCGACCTTTCCCGAAGGCTTTGACGCCACCGCTTTCATGCGGGATGTGGCGTTGCCGCAGGCGCGGGTGGCCTATGTGCCGGGGGCGACGTTCTTTCCGCTGACCCCGCGCGCCAACCATGCAAGGCTGAACTTCTCATCCCCGTCGCTGGAGGCGATCCGGACCGGGATTGCCGCCCTTGGCCGCGCCTTGCACACCCACCGTTCCCTCTGACCCGAAGGTTCCCATGCCCGTCACTTTGCACACCCCACCCGCTTGCGATCTGACTGCGGCAGAGATTGCCCGCTGGGCTGCCATTCCCGTGGCGATTGCTGTCGATCTTGTGCGCGACGCGGGGCAGATCGACCCGGCCATTCGCCCGCTGCGCCCAGCCGGGCAGCAACCACGGCTATTCGGTCAGGCCGTGACCGTCCGCTGCGATGCGCCTGATTTCGGGGCGGTCCTTCAGGCGCTGGATGTGATCCAGCGGGGTCAGGTTCTGGTCATCGACGCGGGCGGCCACCGTGATGCCGCGATGATCGGTGACATCCTGTCAGGCCATCTGCGCGCAATGGGTGTTGCGGGTGTGGTCTGTGACGGGGCGGTGCGCGACACCGGAACCCTGGGCGGCTGGGATGACTTTGCCGTGTACTCGCGCTGGATCAATCCACGCGGCCCAAGCAGCGCCGAGCGGGGGGCCGTCAACCTGCCGGTCATGATCGGCGAGACGCGCGTCGCCCCCGGCGATCTGGTGATCGGCGATGATGACGGTCTGGTGGTCCTCACGCCGCAAAACGCGAAGGCCTTCATCGCGGATGCAGAAGCCAAACTTCTGCGGGAAGCCAGCTGGACCGCAGACCTGGCCGCCGGAACATCTGCGGTTGAGGTTTTTGGCCTCGCCGCAGCGGTAAAGGGGTAATGGTCGCTTTCCGATTGCCCTACTTTGCGTTGCGCATTTCAAGATCGATTTGCAGCTGTTCGGCTGAGGCATACCGATGCATGGCGGCAGCATGGTTGCCAATTTTGCTGTACAGGTCCCCAACCTTTGAATGCGCTGCGGGCAGGTGAGGCGCAAGGCTTAGCGCCCGCTGGCTATAGGCAATGGCCAGCGGTATTTGCCCGGCTTGGGCGGCAATGTCGGCAGCCGCCTGCCAATGCCCGCTTATTTGTGGAGCCTGCTTTGCGGCGGCTTCGGCGGTCGCCAGGGCCTGTGACACATCCCCTTTCGACAGAAGGCAGGTGATCAGATGGGACAAAGGCTCAGTCATCGTTGGATCAAGTGCCAAGGCTGTATGGAACGCATCGGCGCCATCCAGGCCTTGGCGGACAAGAACTTCCCCCAAGCACAACCACTTGTTCGGGTCTTGGGGGTCAAGACGCACTGCCTTTCGAATGTCCCTTGCACTGCGCCTGTCAGACGCGGGGCCCGTGCTGGTGGCAAGCGCCTTTTGCGCCCGAAATTGGGCTTTATCTGCCTTGGCTTGTCGGCGAAGTCCGCGCAACAGTCCCAGGAACTGAGAAATCGTGATCACAAAACCCAGTGCGACAGTGCCGGGGGCTATCTCCTGGTCCAAGTCACCGCCGCCAATGGAGGTTCTGTTGGGCAGGACATATCGGTCAAACAGCCGAAACCACTGCTTTCGCAATGAGAACGCCTCACCCGGGATAGGCCGGAAAGGCAGATGATCCGACAGACGTACCCCACGTGAATAGTTGTCGAGTATCAGCCGCCAAAGGGTCTTTGGCTCCTTGTGCGTCGTCAAGACATCAGGTGCCCAGACACATGGCGCCAAAAGGTCCATGCGCCGATTAAGAACAGTATCTTCACCGACACGCAGACCAGTTGGGAAATAGCCCACAAGAGCCAAGGCTTCGCGGGTATAGGACCGCCCAAAATGCGAAACCTGGGCCAGCTTTGTCAAAGGGCTGCGATTGCGGTAGCGTGCGCCAAGGGAATCTGCCGCAAGATGATTTGTGCCGCGTTCCGGCACGACCGGATTTGAGACGGATCGCGCGCCCAGATCATGCTCGCGCAGCCGACCCGAAACCCAGCCCGGCAAAGCCTGACAGTCTCCGGCCAAGAACCCGATGATCTTTCCCTTTGAGGCGTCGATACCGATATTGCGTGCTGCCCCCACAAAGAGATGCACGCCGGTGGTAATCAACCGGATGCAATCCAAATGCTCGGCAAGGACGCTTTCAATTGCTCCACCACCAGAGTTTACGACGATGATTTCACAGGGGGTGTCTTGTGCGCGCAAGGAAGACACGGCGGCTGCAAGCTCTGCCGGGGCTTTGTAGCCAATGGCCACAACCGACAGTGGCGCCACGGCAATCTTCTTGCCCTCTTGATAGCGGGCGGCACCCGGTACCCATTGACGCCATAGCGCATCGGCGTGGCCAAAGTCCTCGGCAGCGCGCGAAATCTCACATTGCAGGTCACGCAAGAAGAGGGAATCGCCACTCAGTTCCTGCAATCGGGCATAATCAGACAGCAGTCCCTGTGCATCGCCAACAGCCGCAGCCGCCATACCCCTGAGATATAACGCAAGAGCGTCCTTGGACGATCCTTCAATTGCCGATGAAGCCAGAGTCCTGGTGCGCTGGATGTCGCCCGCAGTCAGGGCCAACATTGCGGCAATTGGCAGAAAGTCAGGATCGCCAGCATTTGAGCTTGCCAGATCCTCGAATACGAAGCTGGCCGGACCATGGCCGCATTTCCCAAGGGAATCTCCGACAAAGTTAAATCGGGCAGCAAGCGGGTCTGCGACGATCTTGCCAATGTTGCCCGGATCTGGCGACCAATGGCCATGGTCCTCAAGGAAAGCAGGTCGGAATTCCTGGCCACTGGGGATTTTCTCCAGGACCATGCCGCGTTCGTCATCAAGAAAGTCGTAGCCGACCTTCTGAAATTGCCGGGCCGGATCGGCAGCGGCATAAAGCTCACGGCGCAGGCGGCGTCGTTCGGGCGTGGCCATCCGAAGATGATAGATGTTGGTTGCAGCGTCGCGCACGCTGAAACCCGTTCGGTCTGCAACCCATTCTCCGTGCAGGTGCACGAATGATCGAAGGTGGTGAAG
>JBBQVR010000032.1:0-27575 GCA_038211355.1 Rhodobacterales bacterium
AGGCCTTCCATGATGCCGGTGACCCACATGGCCGAGGCGTAAAGCACGATCCCGATCGTCGCGAGCCAGAAGTGCCAGCTGACCAGTTTGAGCGAGTAGAGCCCCTCGCGGTTCCACAGGCGCGGCGTCAGGAAATACAGCGCGCCAAACGTGATCATGCCGTTCCAGCCCAGCGCGCCGGAATGGACGTGGCCGATGGTCCAGTCGGTGTAGTGCGACAGAGAGTTCACGGCCTTGATGCTCATCATCGGGCCTTCGAAGGTGGACATGCCGTAGAACCCGATGCTGACCACCATCATCCGGATGATCGGATCGGTGCGCAGCTTGTCCCATGCGCCAGACAGCGTCATCAGGCCGTTGATCATGCCACCCCAGGACGGCATCCACAGGATCACCGAGAAGACCATCCCAAGCGTCGAGGCCCAGTCTGGCAGCGCGGTGTAGTGCAGGTGGTGCGGACCGGCCCAGATATAGAGGAAGATCAAGGCCCAGAAGTGGATGATCGACAGCTTGTAGCTGAAGACCGGACGTTCGGCCTGCTTGGGGACAAAGTAGTACATCATCCCCAAAAAGCCCGCCGTCAGGAAGAAGCCCACGGCGTTGTGGCCGTACCACCACTGCACCATGGCATCCTGCACGCCGGCATAAAGTTGAACCTGCGCCGACCCGAAGATCGAAACCGGGATCGCGGCGTTGTTCACCAGATGCAGCATCGCCACGGTCAGGATCATCGACAGAAGGAACCAGTTCGCCACGTAGATGTGGGGTTCCTTGCGCTTGAAGAGCGTGCCCATGAAGGCGACCAGGAACCCGACCCAGACCGCCGTCAGCAGGATGTCCACATACCAGACCGGCTCGGCGTATTCCTTGCCTTGCGTGGCTCCCAGCACATAGCCGGTCGCGGCCAGCACGATCACCAATTGCCAACCCCAGAACACGAACCATCCCAGGGACCCACCGAACAGGCGCGCCGCACTGGTGCGCTGGACGATGTAGAACGATGACATGATCAGCGCGTTGCCGCCAAAGGCGAAGATCACCGCGCTGGTGTGCAACGGGCGCAGGCGGCCAAAGTTGCCATAGCCCTGCAGGACCTCAAAGTTCAGCTGCGGCCAGGCCAACTGGCTGGCGATGACCACCCCCACCAGAAACCCCACGATGCCCCAGAAGGCCGTGGCGATCGCCCCGGCCCGGACCACCCCGTCGAAATATTCATGCTGCAGGTTCGGCCGCGGATCACCCACCGTCCGCAGCACCCACAGAAAAGCGATGCCCGCAGCCAGCATCACCGTGATCGCGTTGACCTGATAGGCCAGGTCCCGGGCGTAATTGGCCGCAATCGCGGCCAGTACCGCCACCAGACCAAGCCCTATAAGTTTCAGGTAATCCAACATTCAGCGTCCCTTCGTCCTGTCTGGCCGGCTTTACCCCAAGCTGATCGGGGCAGTGCCGGGCACTTCGACTATACTCTCTTCTGCAGTCTGCCCGGCCTCGACGCATTGATCTGCGTCAATACGGGTTGGGCCATTCTTTGACATTGATCAATGCAAGGCCTTGGGAAATCGTTCATTCTGACCTTATTCGCACATGGGAGAGCATCATGGCCTACAAATCCATTCTCACCGTCGCAACGTCGCCCTACGATCTTCTGCCCGCCGTATCGGCTGCGGCGCAGATCGGAACCCGTCTGGACGCGCATCTTGATGCGCTGGCCCTTGGGGTGGACAGAACGCAGGTCGGCTATTCCTACGTCGGGTCGGGCGCGGTGATGATCGCCGCCGCCATGGACCGGGCCGAGGAAGATGCCCGCGCCACGGAAAAGGCCCTTGCGGCTGCCCTTGGCGCCCAGTTGCCCGGCCTGCGCGTCGCGACCGAAACCGCCGTCACCCAGCTTGGCGCGCTGACCGACCTTGTTGCCGCCCGCGCCCGTTATGCTGATCTGGTGGTGCTGCCCCTGCCATACGGCGAACACCGCGGGGTCGAGGATGAGGCCGTGATCGAGGCTGCCCTTTTCGAAGGCATGGCTCCGGTCCTTGTTGTGCCGCAAAAGGGCATGACCGCCGAGGACCCGCGCCGCGTCGTCGTCGCCTGGAACCAAAGCCGCGAGGCGCTGGTCGCCGCCCGTCGCGCCATGCCTTTCCTGCGCCGGGCCGAAAGCGTGTCGATCGTGGTGATCGACCCGCCAACCCACGGTTCCGAACGGTCTGATCCCGGCGGATTGCTGTGCCAGATGCTGGTGCGCCACGGCGTTCATGCCGAGGTGACTGTGCTGGCCCGCACCCTGCCGCGCGTGTCCGACGTGCTGGCCCGCCACCTGCGCGACGCCAACGCCGACCTCTTGGTGATGGGCGCCTACGGCCATTCGCGCTTTCGCGAGGCTATTCTGGGCGGCGCAACGCGCGACATGCTGGAAAAGGCCGAAATTCCGGTTCTGCTGGCGCACTGACGCCGGCAGCCGCGTGTCGTGCCCATGTGGGGTTGCCGTCATGCGGGTGACCTGATCCGGCCATCGGACACCGGCACGGCGGTGCCGGCAATGCGTACCTGTGTCAGCGCGGTATCGCTGACACAGGCCGTCAGGCCGATCACGCTTGGGCGGCCCATCTCAACCCCCTGATGCAGCGTCAGCCGGGTCTCACCCGCAGGCAGCGCCCCGGCGGCCAGCAGTTGTGCTGCAAGAAGTGCACTGGCAGATCCCGTCGCCGGGTCTTCGGGGATGCCCGCCGTGGGCGAAAACATCCGCGCCCGGTAGTCGCAATCCACCCCAGGCGTATAAAGGTAGATACTGTCCACCCCGCCCGCTTGCATCTGGGCAGACCAGGCAGGCTCAATCGGGCGGGCGCGGGCCAAGCTGTCAAGATTGGCGACCGGCACATACAGAAAGCGCGGCCCACCTTGCCACAAGCCGGGCGCATGGGTGCCAAAACCGATGTCCAGCCGGTCCAGCCCCAGCGCCACTGCTAGCCGCGCCGGATCAAGGGCTGCCCTGTGGTCCATCGCATCGGTCACCGCATGCGGCACCACCGGCGCCACAAATTCCGCCGTGGTCCGCCCTTCCCGCCGCCAGACGCGCACCGGCACCAGCCCTGCCTCTTCCTCCAGCACCAGAGTCTGGTCGAAATCCCCCTCTGCCATTGCTTCGGCAAGGTGAATGGCACAGCCGATGGTCGGGTGCCCGGCAAAGGGGATTTCGGCCGTGGGAAAGAAGATGCGAACGCGGGCGGTGTGGGCGGGGTTCATCGGGGCCTCCACGAAAATCGTCTCGGACAGGTTGAATTCACGCGCAATGGTCTGCATCTGCGCCGGGGACAGACCATCGGCATCAAGCACGATCGCCAACGGATTGCCGTGGAACGGAATATCCGTGAAAACGTCACAGGTGTGAAATCGCAACATGCCGGTCACAAGGCGCACGCGCTTGTGAAAACCAGGCAATCGCCAAAGGTTCGGGCTTTGATTTTCAACACCTTGCGCCGGTGCCCCCGCACAAAGGACCTAGTTGAGCATCCCACCATCACTGTCATCCCCCGCTTCTTCCAACAGCCGGTCAAGATCGGGAATGTTGATGTGGCGGTTGCCTTCCAGATTGATCACCCCGTCCTTTTTCAGCGCACTGATCTGGCGGCTGACGGTTTCCAGCGTCAGGCCCAGATAATCGGCCATCTCTTCGCGCGTCAGGGGCAGGTCGACGGTCAGCATCCCGTTGGGCTTGCGCAGCTGCAACGACGCTTCGCGCCGTGCAATGATGGTGATCATCGAGGCGATCTTTTCCCGCGCCGTCTTGCGGCCCAAAAGCAGCATCCATTCCCGCGCGGCGTCCAGTTCGTCCAGCGTCATCTCAAGCAGGCGCTGGGCGATGTGCGGCGTGGTGGTCATCAGGTCTTCGAACGGCTTTTTGCGGAAACAGCACATCACCAGATCGGTCGTCGCCGTCACATCATAGGCCGCAGTTGACCGCCCCGGCCGCCCCACGAAATCCGACGGAAGCAACAGCCCGACCATCTGCCGCCGCCCGTCCTCCATCGTTTGGGTCAGCGTTGCGATCCCGGTCACGACAGACCCCACAAACTCCATCCGGTCGCCAGACCAGATCACCGTCTGGCCCGCCTGAAAGCTGCGGTAGTACTTTATCTGCTCAAGCTGCGTCAGTTCATCGCTCTCGCAGCGCGCGCAGACCGCGCGGTGACGGATCGGACATTCAGAGCATTGGACATGGACGCTGTGGTCTTGCATCGGCCGGTCCTGTCATTTGATTTGGGTCAAGGCGCGTCAAGTTCAGTTTACACATGGTAGACAAATGACACATGACCCGCAACTCGCCCGACTTGGTCTTTTTGACGCGCGTGTCCCGCGCTACACCTCGTATCCGACGGCGCCACACTTCGACACAGGCGTTGGATCAGGGGATTTTGAGGGCTGGATCACCTCCATCCCCGAAAACAGCGAGATCTCGCTTTACCTGCATGTGCCCTTCTGCCGCAGGCTGTGCTGGTTCTGCGCCTGCCGCACGCAAGGCACCACTTCGGATGCGCCGGTCATCGCCTATGTTGAGACCCTGCTGGCCGAACTGGCAATTCTCAAATCCCTTCTGCCGCGCGGCGTTTCGCTTAGCCGGCTGCACTGGGGCGGCGGCACGCCCACGCTTTTGTCACCCTACCTGATGCAAACGCTGGCTGAGGCCGTCTTTGCCATTGCCCCCCTGGCCAGGAATGGCGAATTCTCGGTCGAGATCGACCCGAACGAGATCGACGATGCCCGCCTTGACGCGCTGGCCGCTTCCGGCATGAACCGCGCCTCGATCGGGGTGCAGGACTTTGATCCGCTGATTCAAAAGGCCATCGGGCGTGAGCAAAGCTATGCCCTTACCCGCGATGTCGCCGAACGCATCCGCGCGCGCGGTGTCGCCAGCCTGAACGCCGATATCCTGTACGGACTGCCACACCAGACCCCCACCCGCATCGCCGATTCCGTGCAAAAGCTGCTGACCCTGTCCCCCGACCGCGTGGCGCTATACGGCTATGCCCATGTCCCATGGATGAGCAGGCGGCAACAGATGATCTCGTCTGACGCCATACCCACGCCGGAAGAACGCCTAAGCCTGTTTGAAACCGCGCGTGAGCTGTTTGTCTGGGATGGCTATCAGGAAATCGGGATCGACCATTTCGCCAAGCCGACGGACGGCATGGCACGGTCGCAGCGCGCAGGAACGCTGAAGCGGAACTTTCAGGGCTATACGGATGACCCCGCCCCTGTGCTGATCGGGTTGGGGGCATCCTCGATCAGCCGCTTTCCGCAAGGGTTTGCGCAGAACGCATCGGCCACCGCGGCCCATACCAAGGCCATCCGTGAGGGGCGGTTCTCAACCCACCGCGGCCACCGCTTTTCCGGCGAAGACACGCTGCGCGCCCGCATCATCGAGGCGTTGATGTGTGACTTCTTCGTGTCGCGGGCCGAGCTTCTGGCCAGCTTCGATGCCTTGCCCGCAAGGATCGAGGCGCTGTTTCAGGCCGCCATGGCCCAATTTGGCAGTATGCTGACCCTGACGCCCGAGGGCCTGTCGATCCCGGAGCGCGGCCGTCCCCTGACCCGGATGATCGCCCGAACCTTTGACGCCTATGATACAGCGCAGGCGCGGCACTCTTCGGCAGTGTAGCGCTTGCCGGAATTTTCGAAAATTCCGGTCCGGAGCCTTTGAAGGCTCCGCTGCGATTTCTTCAAAGAAATCGCTACTCTCCCTCCAGTTGCTTCAGAAACTCAATCTGGCGCGGCAGGCAGACCGACCGCAGGTCATAGCGCGCGCGCACCATCGCGCGGGCGCCGTCGCGCAGCGACTGATAAGCCTCGGGCCGGGCCAAGGCATCGGTCAGCGCCGCAGACCAGCCCGGCACATCGAAGAAATCGACAAGTCGCCCGGTGACTCCATCTTCGATCACCTCCTGGACCGGGGCGGTGCGGGACCCTACGACCAGTGTGCCCGCCGCCATCGTCTCAACCATCGACCAGCTCAGGACGAAGGGATAAGTCAGATAGGCATGCACCCGCGCCACGTGGATCAGATCCACAAGGGTGTCATAAGGGACTTTTCCCACAAAATGCACCCGGCTCAGGTCAAGCTGATCCTTCACCTCATCCAGGATCACATCCTTCCAGCCGCCGCCTTGCGCAGGAGGGCGGCCATAGCTGACCTCATCCCCGCCGACGATCACCACCCGGGCCTTGGGCCGCGCGGCCAGCACAGCCGGCAGGGCGCGCATGAAGATGTGATACCCCCGATAGGGTTCAAGGTTGCGGTTGATGAAGGTCAGCACCTCATCCCCCGGAACAAGGACCTGCCCATCGGGCAGGGTAAAGCGGGCAGCGGGGTTCGGGGTCAGCCGGTCGCAGTCAATGCCGTCAAAGATCACCTCGATCTGGCTGCGCAGGGCTGCGGGGTGGGTGCTGGCCTGCCATTCGGTCGGGGAAAGCCCACGGTCAGCATGGGCCAAGGCCTGGGCCATATGGGCAGCCCGGCCTTGTGCGATCAGGGTCTGGTCAAAGCCATCTTGCTGAAACTCCCTGTCAAAGCCGCTGTCCGCGCCCTGCCCACGATAGTAGAATTCGGCGTAGACCACCAATTTCGCCTCTGGCCAGACCTCTTTCAGGAACAGCGTCTCACCCCAGCCAGAATGGCCAAAGATCACGTCGGGCACATAACCCTGATCGCGCAGTTTCCGGGCAAAGCGGGCGACAACGACGCCACGGTCGCTCATCGTGGTGTAGTTGCGGCCAAGGCGGGTGGCCTTGGGGTCTACCTTTTCCGGCGTGAACCGATAGCGCAGAAGGGGGACCTGCGAGTGAGTCTTGTTGCCCGCATCGGTGATGGCGCGCACGTCATGGCCAAGCCGCTGCATTTCCGGCGCCAGATGCAGGAACTGGCCGGGAAAGTTCTGGTGGACGAAGAGAAGTTTCACATCAGGGTCCGAAGGCGGCTGCCATCAAAGCCTTGGTATAGTCCGATTGAGGTTTGGTAAACACATCCCCGCAATCGCCGCTTTCCACCACATCACCCGCCTGCATGACCATGACCTTGTGCGCCATGGCCCGGATCACCCGCAGATCGTGGCTGATGAAGATGTAGGCCAGCCCGTGCTTGCGCTGCAGGTCGCGCAAAAGCTCAACGATCTGAACCTGTACCGTCATGTCCAGCGCGCTTGTTGGTTCATCCAGCACCACCAGCTTTGGCCGCAGGATCATGGCGCGGGCGATGGCGATGCGCTGGCGCTGGCCGCCGGAGAATTCATGCGGATAGCGCGCCATCGTTGCGGGGTCGAGGCCGACCTCAGCCATGATTTCGGCCACCATGTCACGGCGGTTGCGACCCGGCTCTACCCCGTGGACACCCAGCCCTTCGGCGATGATCTGTTCCACCGTCAGTCGCGGCGAGAGGCTTCCGTAGGGATCCTGAAACACCACCTGCATCTCGCGCCGCAGGCTTCGCAGGGCGGCACCGGTCCCGGTCCCGATCTCGCGGCCCAGAAAGGCCACGGTCCCGGTGCTTTGGATCAGCCGCAGGATCGCCAGCGCCAGAGTGGTCTTGCCCGATCCGCTTTCGCCGACGATCCCCAACGTCTCGCCAGCGCGGACGGTCAGACTGGCGTCGTTCACCGCCTTCACATGGCCCACGGTCTTGCGCAGGAACCCCTTTTGGATCGGGAACCAGACGCGCAGGGCGTCAGTTCGCACCACCTCGGGCGCTGAAGTGGGCACCGGGTCCGGCCCGCCCTTCTGTTCGGCGGCCAACAGCTTTTGCGTATAGGGGTGGCGGGGGTTGGCAAAGATTTCAGACGCCACACCCTGTTCGACAATCTCGCCACCCTGCATCACGCAGACGCGGTCGGCGATACGGCGCACGATCCCAAGGTCATGGGTGATGAACAGAAGGCTCAGCCCTTCAGACCGCTTGAGGTCGGCCAAAAGGTCAAGGATCTGCGCCTGAATGGTTACGTCAAGCGCGGTCGTCGGTTCATCCGCCACCAGCAGTTCCGGCCCGTTGGCCAGCGCCATGGCGATCATCACCCGCTGCCGCTGCCCGCCCGAAAGCTGATGCGGATAGGCACCCAACCGGCTTTCGACATCCCGGATGCCGACCTTCTGCAAAAGCTCGATCACCCGCGCCCGCGCCGCAGCCCCGGTCAGCGCCTGATGCAAGGACAGGCTTTCCGCCATCTGCTTTTCGATGGTGTGCAGGGGGTTCAGGCTGGTCATCGGCTCTTGGAAGATAAAGCTGATGTCGTTGCCGCGCACTTTCCGCAACTCACGCTCACTGACGCCAATCATCTGGCGGCCGGCATAGGTCACCGAGCCCGAAACCTCGGCCGTGTCGCTTAGAAGGCCCACCGTTGACAGCGCGGTCACCGATTTGCCGGACCCGCTTTCTCCGACCAGCGCCACGGTTTCACCCTTGGCGACGGTAAAGCTGACACCCTTCACCGCCTCAATCAGGCGGCCGTCCTGGCGAAAGCTGACTTTCAGGCCTTTGACCTCAAGCACGCTCATCGAAAGGTTTTCCGGGGGTCAAAGGCATCCCGCACGCCTTCGAAGACAAAGACCAGCAGGCTAAGCATGATGGCAAAGGTGAAGAACGCCGTGAAAGCCAGATGCGGCGATTGCAGGTTGCCCTGCGCCTGGCGTGACAGCTGGCCCAGCGACGGGGCAGAGGTGGGCAGCCCGAAGCCCAGATAATCCAGCGTCGCCAGCGACCCTATGGTGCCGGTGATGATGAAGGGCAGGAAGGTCAGCGTCGCCACCATCGCATTCGGCAGCACATGGCGGAACATGATCTGCCAGTCAGACACCCCCAGCGCCTTGGCCGCCCGCACATATTCAAAGTTCCGCGCCCGCAGGAATTCAGCCCGGACCACGCCGACAAGGCCGGTCCAGCCGAATAACACCATCAACCCCACCATCAGCCAGAAACTTTTCGACCAGACCGCCGTCAGGATGATGATGACATACAGCGTGGGGACCGATGACCAAAGCTCGATCACGCGCTGAAAGATCAGGTCGGTCAGCCCGCCGAAATAGCCCTGGATCGCCCCCGCCGCGATTCCGATGACCGAGGTGGCAAAGGTCACGATCAGCGCAAAGGTGATCGATAGCCGGAACCCGTAGATCACCCGCGCCGCCACATCGCGGCTGGTGTCATCGGTTCCCAGCCAGTTCTGCGCGCTTGGCGGCCCCGGCGCCACCCCGCCTGTATCCACGATGGAGTTATAGCCATAGCGGATCGGCGGCCAAAGCATCCACCCCGCCTCAACCGGCACGCCCGCCGCCGTGCCGCTGGCCTGCGCCTCGGCCATGATGCCGGCGGGGTCATCCCAGCAGTCCAGCGACCCGGCGGCCACGATCAGGCACTGCACCTCAACGGTTGAATAATTCGCCTCGGTCCGCAGGTCGCCGCCAAAGGCCACCTCGGGGTAGAAGCTGACGACCGGGGAATAGAATTCACCGTTGTGTCGCACCAGAATGGGCCGGTCATTGGCGATAAGCTCAGCGCAAAGCGAGATGCCGTAGAGAAAGAGGAAGATCCACAGCGACCAATAGGCCCGCCGGTTCGCCTTGAAATTCCGCCAGCGGCGTTGGTTCAGCGGGGAAAGCGCCATTATCCACGCCTCTCAAAGTCGATGCGCGGATCAACCAGCACATACATCAGGTCCGACAGGATGCCGACGATCAACCCGATCAACCCGAAGGCGAACAGCGTGCCAAAGATCACCGGATAGTCCCGTTCGACCGCCGCGCGGTAGCCAAGCTGGCCCAGACCATCCAGCGAGAAGATGAATTCGATGATCAGGCTTGACCCGAAGAAAACCCCCAGAAACAGGCTTGGGAAACCGGCGATCACGATCAGCATGGCATTGCGGAAGACATGGCCATACAGCACCCGCGCTTCGGACAACCCCTTGGCGCGGGCGGTCATGACGTATTGCTTCTTGATCTCGTCCAGAAAGCTGTTTTTCGTCAGCAGCGTCAGCGTGGCAAAGGCGCTGATCAGCTGCGCGGTCACCGGCAGCACGATGTGCCACAGGTAGTCGGTGATCTTTTGATACCAGGGGAAACTCTCCCACCCGTCGCTGGTCAGGCCGCGCAAGGGGAACCACTGGAAATAGCTGCCCCCCGCAAAGACCACCATCAACAGGATGGCGAACAGGAACCCCGGAATGGCGTAGGCCGCGATGATGATGCCGCTGGTCCAGGTGTCGAAACTTGACCCGTCGCGCACCGCCTTGCGGATGCCAAGGGGGATGCTGATCAGATAGGCGATCAGCGTGGACCAAAGGCCCAGCGTGATCGAAACCGGCATCTTTTCCAGCACCAGATCGACGACCGAGATCGACCGGAAGTAGCTGGTCCCGAAATCCAGCGTCAGATAGTTTCCCATCATGATCATGAAGCGTTCCGTCGCCGGGATCGCCTCTTTCACGCATTCGGGCGAAGCAATCGACGGCTCACCCGTGAAGCCGTCGGCGCAGACGATGCGGGCAAAGCCGAACTGAACCTCAAGTTTTGCCAGAAACTCGGGCGGAAGGCCGCGTGCGCCAACATATCCTGCGCCCTGCTCTTCCTGGATACCGCCGCCTTCAGTGCCGGCCAGGTTCTGGATCGCGTCGCCTTCGCCTTCCAGCCGGGCAAGAACCTGCTCCACCGGGCCGCCGGGCACGAACTGCGTCAAGGCAAAGTTGATCAGCATCACCCCAAGCAGCGTGGGGATCACCAACAACAAGCGGCGAAAAATGTAGGCGCCCAAGGTTCCTGCCCGTCTTTCTTATTACAACGCGCCCTTGGCCTTCAGCGCGTCAGCTTTTTCCGCGTTGTACCACCAGATCGACAACTCGCCCAGAGCGTATGGGGGCAGCGTCTCAGGGCGTTCATACATGTTGTAGTAGGCCACCCAGTTGTCCCGCTTGTAATAGCGCGGCACGATGATGAACTGCGACCGCAGCACACGGTCCAAGGCCCGGATCACGGCCGTCAGCTCCTCCTTGCTGTTGGCGCCTTCGGCGATATCCAACAGCCTGTCCACCGCTGGATCGGCATAGCCCATCCGGTTGCGGCTGGAGTTGTCCTTTGCCACGCTGGCCCAGGCCTGTTTCAGCACGCCGCCCGGTTCAAGCCCGCCATTCACCACCGTGGTCGGCAGGGCATCAAAGTCGAAATTCGGCGGGCTGGCCCGTTCTTGCAGCTGTGGGTCGTCGATGATGTCAAAGCTGGCGTCGACACCAAGGGCGCGCAGGTTTTCGACATAGGCGTTCATCACCGGCAACAGGTCGGTGCGGGCATGGACCATGGCCATCCGTAGCGTCTCTCCAGCGGCATTGCGGCGGATGCCGTCGTCACCCGCCTGCCAACCCGCCTCATCCAGCAGGGCCGAGGCGCGGCGCAGGTTCCGGCGGTCCAGCGCGGTATCTTCGGACGAGACCGAGGCCATCACCACCTCATCCGTCAGGATGCTGGCGGGCAAAAGCCCCTCATCCACCAAGGGCTGCAACAGCGCCACTTCCTCAGGCGTGGGCAGACCGGTCGCCGCAAGTTCCGAGTTTTCCCAGATAGAGTTGATGCGCGCGAACAGCCCGTAGAACAGCGACTTGTTCGACCATTCAAAGTTGAACATCAGGCCCATCGCCTCACGCACGCGGGGGTCCTGAAACTGCGCGCGGCGCAGGTTGAAGATGATCGATTGCCCCCCGGCGATGTTGCCGGACGGGATCACGTCCTTGACCACATCCCCAGCGGCGATCGACGGAAAGTCATAGTTGCTGGCCCAGCGTTTGGGGTCACTTTCAGGGCGGAAGGTGTAGACGCCGGCCTTGAACGCCTCCATCGCGGCGTTGTCGTCGCCGAAGTACTCAATGCGGATGCGGTCAAAGTTGTTCTGGCCCACGTTCAGCGGGTGCGTCTCGCCCCAGTAATCCTCGTCCCGCGCATAGATCACCTGCTGGCCGGGCTTGAAGCTTTGCAGCACATATGGGCCGGTGCCCAGAAACGGCTCAAGGCTGGATTTCTCAAGGTCGCGGTTGTTCGCCTCATAATGGGCCTTGGAAAAGATCGTCGTGCCACCGGCCTGTCCCGGCATGTCACGGAACGGCGTGCCGGGGGTGAAGGTGAACTTGATGCGGTAGGGGTCAAGGATTTCCACCGACTGGAACTTGCCGCCCGCCACGCTGCGATATTCCGGGATGCCCTTTTCCAGGAAAAGGTTGTGGCTGAACAGCACATCTTCCGCCGTGAACGGTGTCCCGTCCGAGAATGTCACGTCGCGGCGCAGGTTGAAAATCACCCAGGACCGATCCTCAGGATACTCCATCGTCTCGCACAGCAGGCAGTAGGCCGCGCTGACATCATCAAGCGTGCCCGACAGAATGGATTCGTAGAAGATCGACGACAGGGCCGCCGCGTTGCCTGCAATGGCGTAGGGGTTGAACGAATCAAAGCTGCCGGGTGCCCACTGGCTCATCTCGCCGCCTTTGGGGGCGGTGGGGTTCACATAGGTCAGATGCGGGAAATCCGCCGGCAGCGCCAGATCGCCAAAGCTGGAAATCCCGTGCGAGACGATCACGGTTTCCGCCCGCGCCGACAGGGCCTGCGCCGCCAGCGCCAGGATCAACGTTCCGGTTGCAAGCCACGGGCGCAGGCCCGCCTGCCGCCGCAGGTCTACCCTTGCCACACCGCGCTGTCCTGTCTGCATCAGATGATCTCCCTGACTGCGGCCCGAAAGCCGCGACCTCGATCATTCATTTATGCTAAATCTTGCTTTGTCGAGGCAACAAAGTTGCGAGTGGCTGACGTGTTTGTGTGAATACCCCGCAAATGACAAAGCCGCCCGAAACGGCGGCTTTGGCTGGCAAACCTGAAATCAGGTTCAGGGAACGCTGATCAGATAGGCCACCAGATTGGCGCGGTCTTCAGCTTTCGGCAGGCCGGCAAAGGCCATCTTGGTGCCGGGCATATAGCCTTTGGGGTTTTCGACAAAGGCGGCGATCGCTTCGGGCGTCCAGATTTCGGCCGCCAGTGCCAGGTTTGCTTCCGAATAGGCGAACCCGGCCACTGCCGCATGGTTGCGACCGACCACACCGTTCAGGTGCGGGCCAACGCCATCCGACCCGTCCAGCTTGTGGCAGGCGCTGCACTTGCGGAACACCGTTGCACCGTCTGCCGCATCGGCCGAGGCCAGTAGCGTGGCAAAGTCAACCGGTGCGACCTCAGCTTCGGCCGGGGCTTCTTCGGCGCCGGTATCGATGGTGTAGGCCTGTGCTATCTCTTCGCCGTCGCCATGGCCACCACCGTGGCCCACGGTGTAAAGCGACGTGGCCGCCGTGCCCGCGAGCAAAAACACCAGAAGCGAGCCGCAGATCGCGCCCACAGCCTTGGTCAGCGTCATCGTGTCGAACATGGTTCACCTATCCAGCGGTCTTGGTTGAGGCGGTATGTATCCGCTTCCCCCTAAAGGTTTCAAGGTGTAGACGCGCGGCGAAACGCCCCTTCCTGCGGGTTTTCTTGCCCAACCTTCGGGTTTTTCTTCACGGAGACGCCAGAAATGACCGGCCGCATCGCATTTCAAGGGGAACTTGGAGCCTATTCGCACCAGGCCTGCCAGCAATCGCGCCCCGAAATGGAGGCCGTTCCGTCGACCACCTTCGAAGACGTGGTGGACAAGGTCGCGCGCGGTGAGGTCGATCTTGGCATGCTTGCCGTGGAAAACTCAACCTACGGCCGGGTGGCCGATGTCCATTCCCTGCTGCCGAAATCGGGCCTGCATATCGTGGATGAGGCGTTCGTGCGCGTTCATGTCAACCTTCTGGGCGTGCCCGGTGCCCGTCTGGAAGACGTGACCGAGGCGCATGGCCATGTGGTCATCCTGCCGCAATGCGCGGGGTTCCTGAAAACCCATGCCATCAAGGGCTGCGTCAGTTCCGACAACGCCCGCGCTGCGCGTGAGGTGGCCGAAGCCGGTGACAAGACCAAAGCCGCGCTGGCAAGCGAGCTTGCGGCGTCGATCTATGGCCTCAACGTGCTGGCCCGCCAGATAGAGGATCAGGCCAACAACACCACCCGCTTTCTGGTGATGTCGCGCACCCCCGACCATGCGCGTCGGGGCACGGCCACGATGATCACCACCTTCACCTTTCGGGTCCGCAACATTCCGGCGGCGCTTTACAAGGCGATGGGTGGCTTTGCGACCAATGGCGTCAACATGACCAAGCTGGAAAGCTACATGGTCGGCGGGTCCTTCACCGCGACTGAGTTTTACGCCGATATCGAGGGCCACCCCGAAGACCCGAACGTCGCCCTTGCCCTGGAAGAACTGCGCTATTTCACGTCCGAGGTGCGGATTCTGGGGGTCTACCCCGCCGACCGCGAACGCGGGGCCAAAGCGGTCTAAGCCTTGTCCTGACGGGCGGCCTCACTGGACAGCCGCTCCTCGATCCGGGTGGCCATCTGTTGCAGCCGCTTTTCCAGCCGCACCTGCACCCGGCCCTTGGCCAGACGCATCGTGTTCAGGAACAATCGCGCCGCAAGCGTCTTTGGCCGCACCTCCAGCGCCAGCCGCAGCCGGGTACGGCGCGGCGACATGGACAGCAGTTCCAGCATCGAATTGCCGTCGATCGCCTGCCCGTCGATGCCAAGGACAAGGCTGGTGTCGGGGACCATCGCATCTATGCGCACCAACAGCTTGCGCACCTTGCCTCGGAACGGCACGCGCAACTGCCAGCCTGCGCCAACCCCGGTCAGCGGCATGTCGGCCGGACGGTCAACCTCTGCCCCGCGGCGCGTCATCTCACGCTCCCACATGGCGTGGTCGATCAGGCAGGCATAGACAAAGCTGGCGGGCGCTTCGATATCGGTCTTTGCCGTCAGTTTCATCACAGCTCCGCAGGTTGGGTTTGGAAAGGTCAGGCGCGCAAACAGGCTCTAGATTGGGTCAATCAAGGCGGTCGGCAAGCCAGTTGCGCAAGATGAAATGCGCGATGGCACCGTTTCTGGCAGGTTTGATGTCCGGATGCAGGCCGGCAAAGGCGGAAACCAGCTCTTCGCGGGTGACCCAGCGCGCGGCCTCAATCTCATCGGGGTCGATGGTGATCGTGGCATCCAGCGCCTCGGTGCGCATCCCCAGCATCAGCGAGGCGGGAAAGGGCCAGGGCTGGCTGGCCAGATAGCTGACCGGGCCACACCGCACGCCGGTTTCCTCAAACACCTCACGGCGGACGGCGGCCTCGACCGTCTCGCCGGGTTCGACAAAGCCTGCCAGAAGGGAATACATCCCTTCGGGCCAGCCCGGACTGCGGCCCAGAAGGACCGAGTTTCCCAGCGTCACCAGCATGATGACCACCGGATCGGTGCGCGGGAAATGCTGTGCTGCGCAGGCCGGACAGCTGCGCTGCCAGCCGCCTTGCGCCATCGCCGACGCAGCCCCGCAGACCGCGCAAAACCCATGGCTGCGGTGCCAGTGCAGCACTGCCTTGGCGGTGGCCGCCAGTTCCGCCTCACGCGGGGTAAGGTCGGTCATCACGCCGCGCAGTTCGGCAAAGCCGTGGCTGGCATCAAGGGCCGGATGCCGCTGCACCGACGGGTCGAAGAACCCCGCCTCCACCGCCTCGGCCCCCGCTTCGGGTGCCCAGGGTGAGATGTCGGTGGCAAAGCGCGCCACGCCAGCGTCCAGCCCCAGAAAGACCGGCGGCCCGCCATGCGCCAAGGCCGGGTGACCTGCTGCCAGCCAGCCAAGCTGTAATCCGGCCAGCAAGGGCTTGCCCCGCCAGAACGGCAGCACCAGCCCCTGCGCCAGAGCCTGTGCCAAAGCGGCCGGATCCTTGCGCAAGCCCTCCGCCCGGTCCAGCCCCGATCCGCCAAAGGTCACCGTTTCAGCCAGCCGCATCGCCCTGCCCCGCCCCGTCGTCCAGCACCATATTCGACAATCGCCATGCCAGCTTGTGCCGCGAAAGGCCAGCCCGTCACTGCCGATGCCCGCCGCTGGTCCGACAGGTGGATAAGGCCTGCGACAGGCACTTCGCAGGTGGAATGCGCTGAAAAAGCAACCATGGCTTGAAAATCAACAATTCGCCTTAACCTCGTCACAACTTTTACGGTAGAAATACAACTGTAGTGTGTGTTTTTCCGTCGCCCGTTTCGATGCCATTGCCGGTCGGCACCCAAGACCGTCGGCTTAGCTTGCCAGAAGGCCCAGAAACATCGTGTCATTTGAGAGTGTTGCGTTCCCGCTTTCCGGGCCATCTGCACCCAGCGCCCAACCGGCCGCCCCGGGGTCTGCGGACTCTGCCTCCGGCCAAGCCGGCACCGCTGCCCGGTTGTCCCTGCGACTGATCGCGACCAGCGATCTGCACGCCTGCCTGTTGCCCTATGATTACTGCGCCAATCGCCCCGTCATCGGACGCAGCCTTAGCGATATCTCGCGCCAGATCGCCCTAGCCCGGGCCGAAGTGCCGAACAGCCTCTTGTTCGACAACGGTGATTTCCTGCAAGGCAACCCCCTTGCCGACTACGTCGCCACCGCCCGCCGCCGCCGCCGCGCGCACCCCGTGATCACCGCGTTCAACACGCTGGGCTATGATGCGGTCACGCTGGGCAATCACGAATTCAACTACGGCTTGCGGTTTCTGCGCAGCGCCCTTTCGCAGGCGCAGTTTCCCGTCGTGTCGGCCAATATCGCGACCAAGCTGGGCAAAAGCCCGTCGCGCGATGAAACCTTTGTGCCGCCTTTCACCATCCTGACCCGCCGCGTCACCGATCAGGAGGGGTGCCTTCACACGCTGCGCATCGGCGTCATCGGTTTTGCCCCCCCGCAGATAGAGGTGTGGGACCGTGACCACCTGCAAGGCCAGATCCGGATGCGCGACATCATTGCGTCCGCCAAGGCCTGGCTGCCCCGGTTGCGCGCGCTGGGGGCGGACGTGATCGTCGCCCTTGCCCATTCCGGGATAGGCGCGCTTGAGGCTGAGGATGGCATGGAAAACGCCGCCACCGCCCTTGCCGCCCTGCCCGAGGTGGATGCCGTCATCGCCGGGCATTGCCATCTGACCTTTCCCGGCCCCGGAATCGCAGGTCGCCCCGGGGTTGACCCGGTGCGCGGGCTTCTGGCCGGCAAGCCAGCCGTGATGCCGGGCCATTCCGGCAGCCATGTCGGCGTGATTGACCTTGCCCTGACCCGAACCAAACATGGCAAGCGGCGCTGGGTGGTTGCGGCAGCCGAAACGCAGGTCGGCCTGCGCCCCAGCCTTGCCCCGGCGGTGCCTGCGTCCAGTCTGACCGCATCCGTGCTGCCGCACCCCTCGCTTTTGCCCTTGCGCCACGCCATTGCGAAAGACCACCGCGCCACGCTGGCCTGGTCGCGGCGGATCGTCGGGCAAACGCAGGTCAACCTTGGCACCCATTTCGCAACCTGCGCCCCGAATGCAGCCCTTGACCTGATCGCCGCCGCCAAGGCCGATTATGCCCGCCTTGCGCTTGAGGGGACAGCCTGGGCTGACCTGCCGCTGCTTGCCTCGGCTGCGCCGTTCCGGGCGGGTGGGCGGGGTGGGGCGGCAAATTTCACCGATATTCCGGCAGGACCAGTGCGGATGCGCAACCTGTCTGACCTTTATATCTTTCCCAACATGCTGGTTGTCCTTTCCCTGACCGGGGCTCAGGTGGCTGATTGGCTGGAACAATCCGCTGCCCTCTACCATCAGATCCAGCCGGGCGACACCGATGCGGCCCTGCATGACGTTGCCGTGCCTTCGTTCACGTTTGAAGCCATCCCCGGCCTTGCCTATGCAATCGACCTAAGCCAGCCCGCGCGGTTTGATCCCGAGGGTCGCCTGATCAACCGCCATGCCAACCGCATCGTCGGGCTGACCCGAAACGGCAAGCGCGTTGATCCGGACGAAAGACTGCTTTTGGTCACCAACAACCACCGCGCCAGCCTCGCCACATCCGGCCCTGGCGAAGACAAGCCCGCGCTTGTGCTGGCAGACGGGGCGCTGATGCAGACTGTGCTGGCAAACTACATCCGGCGTCAGGGTGTGGTTGGCACACCGCCGCAGCGCAACTGGCATTTCCTGCCGATGCCCGGCACCACCGTCCGCATCGCAACCGGCGTCGGCGCCGAGGCCTATCTGCACGACATTGCCGGCTTGCACCCGCAACCGCTTGACCGCGACCCTGACGGCTTCCAGCACTACCGGCTGCATCTGTGATCGGCTAGAACGCGCTCATCATCTTGCCAGACCTGAACCCTGCCGGATCGGAGCCTTCGATGTATGACGCCCTGCTGTTCGACCTCGACGGAACGCTGATCGACACGGAAAGTATCGCTCTGACCGCCGGTCTGGCTGCCTTTGCCGCCCATGGGCAAGACGTGGACATGGCGTTCATGCATGGGCTGGTCGGCAAGGATGAACCCAGTTCGCGCCTGCTTATCCGTGCCGCGATGCCTGATATCGATCTCGACGGGGTTGACCGGCTGTGGCGGCAGGGCTTTGCCGCAGGGGTGGATCGTGGCCTCGACCTCAAGCCCGGCGTGAAAGAGCTTTTGGCCGCCGTGCGGCTGCCCATGGCCATCGTCACCTCATCCGGGCGCAGCGGGGCCCATCGCAAGTTGGGGATCGTCGGGATCGCCGAGGCCTTCAGCCATGTGGTGACGCTGGACGACGTGACCGCGCCCAAGCCCGCGCCTGACCCCTATCTCTTGGCCGCGTCGCTGTTCGGCGTGGCCCCCGCGCGCTGTCTGGTCTTTGAAGACAGCGAAACCGGGGCCGAGGCGGGCCACCGCGCGGGTTGCACCGTGGTGCAGATCCCCGATGTGGTGCCAAGTCAGGGCCGCTGGGCTCACCACCTTGCGCCCGACCTTCTGACCGGCGCGCGGATGGCGGGGCTTCTCTGACCCGCCAATCGTTTCAGCAGACCACCACCTGCGCCGGGTCCAGCAAGAACGGCGCAACGATCCCGCATGTGTCAGCCAGAGGCAGCAGACAGTCGGGCAGGTCCATCCCGATCACCTCACGCAGGAACCTGCCCCGCGCTTCGCACCGGCGGGCGACGTTGGGAAAGGTCCGCGACAGGTCTTCGCGCAGGGCGGCATCGGCGATGACATAGCCATCCTCCATCCGGGTTGACCCATAAACCGGGTGGGCGGGGATCACATCCATCTGCATCGCCATCCCGCTTGCCAGTGCGTCAGTTGACCCCTCACGGATGGGCGAGGACACCCATTCGTCCAGCCCGATCAGATGGCCCGGGTTCAGCGTCACCCCGAACCGCGCAACCGGAAGCGCGGTCATCATGCGCGACCAGACATATCCGCCGGAAACCCCCGGTCGCATCATCGAACACCACTCTGACATGGCTGAGACGTAAGGTGCCACAAACGCTTCGACATAGTCCTGCGCCGCCAAGGGCAGGTCAGCCGCTGATCGCGCCAGCCACCCGGCCCGGCAGATGTTCGAGCCCCAGTGGCAGATGTTGAACGCCACCGGCTGACCAAGGGTCAGACGCTTGCCTGACGGCCCGCACAGGCCCGGCGCATCGCCCATAGCAAAGGTCGGGTGGCAGCCCAGCGGCAGGCCACCGACCCGCGCCGCCTCATAGGCGTGAAAGTCGGTGATCCCTTCGCGCAAGGCAAAGATCATCCGCTTCAGCGCGGCGGCGGCCATGTGGTTGGCAAACTCCAGCCGGGCCACCTCTGCCGCGGTCACGCGGGACCGCAGGCCATGACCGGGGTGCATCATCAGCCCGGTGGCATTTTCAACCCGCGCAGCAAGCCTTCGCAGCGGGTCGGCAAGGAACACCGGGATGTCCAGCGCTGTCGCGGGGTCGTCCACCTCATCTGGTCCGAACCATTTCCAGCCAATCGCCCCCACCCGGTCATCCAGCGCCAGCATTTCGGCCAGCCAGTCGGCCAACCGCCGCCCGCCCCTTGGCTGGCTTGGCAAGGAAAGGCTGGAGCAGTGCCCCACCCGCACCACCCCCGCCTGCACCAGGGGTGAGATGGCGGTGTAGGCCAGACATTCATTCCCCGCCAAAAGCAGCGCATCGCCGGGGGTGACTACCAGCACCGCCTCTTCAAAGCGGGGGTCAAAGCCGGTCAGCCAGTGCAGGTTTGCCGCATGCTCCCGGTCGCCATAGACGACGATCACGTCAAACCCCTGCGCCGCTGCGGCACTACGCAAGGCGCGCAGCCGACCCTCACACTCGGTCAGGTTCAGCGGTGGCGGCACGTCGGGTGAGCCGTTATCAGGCCAGTCGATCCGGATGAGTCGCGTCATGGCAATTCCCCCATGTCACCAGCCTAATCCACCAGCGCAGCCCTAGTCCACCGGCGCGGGCCACCCCACGAAATTCCTTTGGTTCCTTGCCCGCGCGGCTGTTACCATCGCCCCCGGGGCCGGTCTTGCAGGCGCCAGACCTTTCCCCTATATCGACTGGTGAGAGGTTGGCGCGGGTAAGCGCCTCGCCAACCCGGTCAGGTCCGGAAGGAAGCAGCCGTAACGAGCCCCGCTTGGGTCGTTGTCCAGCCTCTCACCCTTCCTTTATCATGAATTATTCAGCCCTCGGTAATCGGCGGTAAAGGCCTGGCGGGCCGGTGCGTCTCGGATGTGGTCGGACAAAAGCCAGTCCCGCATGTCCTGATCTTCCAGCGCATAAACCCCGCGTTCCGGGCGCCAGACGATGCTTTTGTCGCGCAGGTCATCCAGCGCCTTCTGCACCTCGGACGTGGTGACTGACGTGCCAAGATCACCGGCAATCCGCGCCAACGTGGGGGCAGAGAACGGGGCAAAGGCCGGGCCATCCTCAATCAACCGGCGCAGGACGACGCGTTGCAGATCGCCCAGAAGGCCGTAGTCGGACTGGTGCTGTTGCCAGATCCGGGCGCGCAAGTGGTCAGCGCGTTCGGTCACTGTGCGGCGCAGGCCTGCGCTGCCCGCCTCGCCCAAGGCATGATCGCGCACCACATCCAGCAGCTTTTCCGGCCGGTGACCAAGCAGTTCAAAGGCCCGCATCACGTCACCTTCGTCAAGCTGGTTACCTGGGGCCAGACGCGGGTTCATCTGCGCCACCAGAGTTTCGATATACCCCCGGCCAAGGCGCGGGAAATCCTGCACCCGCGCGCCGTAGAACGGCTGTTTGTGCGTCAGGACAAGGGCGGCCAGCTTGTCACGATGCGACCCGGTGAACAGAAGAAACAGATGCGGCGCACCCTTCCGCTGGTTCATCTGGTCGCGTGCGGCCTTCAACGCGAACATCGCATCGATTCCGGCCTTGCTGGACAGCGCCTGTTGCGCCTCATCAATGATGAAGACCACATCGCTTTGCGCCCGGTCGCCGATCTCGACCAGCGCTTGCGCCAGCGTGGCACTGCCCCGGGCTGCGGCTTTCGGAAGGTCAGCGGCGATTCCCCCCACGGTGATGCGCGAAAACGGCAGGCTGCGCCACAGCCGTTCTGACCGGGTGGCAAGGCTGTCGATGGTCTGTGCCAGCGCCTCGGCGATCAGTTCGCCGGGGTCGCGGGCCTTGTCGGTCCAGAGGTCGACATAGATCGCAAGGCGGCCCCGCGCCTCAAGTTCAGGAACGAGATCAAGGCGCAGGAAACTGCTTTTGCCCGTGCGACGCGGGGCAGCAAGGAACAGGCCCGCGCTGGCGCCAAACAGCGGGTCAGGCGAGAGTTGGTCAGCGATTGCCTTGGCAAGATCGTGGCGAGCGAAGTGAAAGGCCATCGGGAAGCCCCCTTTTCTGGCCGTCAGGGTAAACTATCCAAGCTGGATAAAGCAAGATAACGGTGGGCAGTTCCGGCTTTGGCCGCCCGCCCCCTTTACCCGCCCGCGCCAAGGCCCTACCCTGCGGGCATCATGTCAGACACCCCCGCCTATCAGGTTCTTGCCCGCAAATACCGCCCGCAGACCTTTGCCGATCTGATCGGGCAAGAGGCGATGGTGCGCACGCTGAAGAACGCCTTTGCAGCGGACAGGATCGCCCATGCCTTCGTGATGACCGGCGTGCGCGGGGTGGGCAAGACCACCACGGCGCGGATCATCGCCAAGGGGCTGAACTGCGTCGGGCCGGATGGAACCGGGGGGCCGACGACCGAACCTTGCGGCGTATGCGAACCCTGCCGCGCGATTGCCGAAGGTCGCCATGTTGATGTGCTGGAGATGGACGCAGCCAGCCGAACAGGCGTGGGCGACATCCGAGAAATCATTGATTCCGTGCACTATCGGGCCGCCTCAGCCCGGTTCAAGGTCTATATCATCGACGAAGTGCACATGCTGTCGACCGCCGCCTTCAACGCGCTGCTGAAGACGCTGGAAGAACCCCCGGCGCATGTGAAGTTCATCTTCGCCACCACCGAAATCCGCAAGGTTCCGGTCACGGTCCTGTCACGCTGCCAGCGCTTTGACCTGAAACGGATCGAGCCTGAGGTGATGATGGCCCACCTTGCCGGCGTTGCGGCAAAGGAAGGCGCATCGCTTGCCACTGACGCGCTTGCGCTGATTACCCGCGCGGCCGAAGGGTCGGTCCGCGACGCGATGAGCCTGATGGATCAGGCCATCGCCCATGGCGCGGGCGAAACCAGCGCCGATCAGGTCCGGGCAATGCTGGGGCTGGCTGACCGGGGCCGGACACTGGACCTGTTCGACCTGATCATGCGGGGCGATGCGGCCACGGCCTTGGCAGAACTGTCCGGGCAATATGCCGACGGGGCTGACCCGATGGCCGTACTGCGCGATCTGGCCGAGATCACGCACTGGATCTCGGTTATCAAGATCAACCCCGCCTCGGCCGAGGATCCGACCACCCCGCCGGATGAGCAGACGCGCGGCGTCGACATGGCCGCCCGCCTGCCGATGCGCGCGCTGACGCGGATGTGGCAGATGCTGCTGAAAGCGGTGGAAGAGGTGGCGCTGGCCCCCAACGCGATGATGGCGGCAGAGATGGCGGTGATCCGGCTGACCCATCTGGCCGACCTGCCAGACCCCGAAACGCTGGTCAGGAAACTGCAAGACAGCCCGCGCCCGCCCACGGGCGGCGGTGGCGGTGGCGCAGGAATGGCCGGTGGCGCGCCAGCCGGCGGTGTCTCGGTCCATTCGGCGGTGCGCGCGCCGTCCGCCCCCATGCGGGGCGCGGTGATGACCGCCACCGCCCCGGCGCTGGCCGAGGGCGCGGTACAGGTCTACGCCAGCTTTGATTCGGTGGTGGACCTGATCCGCCTCAAGCGCGACATGGTGCTGCTGCATGAGGTGGAAACCTCGCTTCGCCTTGTGCGCTATTCCCCCGGACGGATTGAATTTGAACCTGCAACCGGCGCGAAGGCGGACCTTGCCGCGCGTCTGGGCCAGCGCCTGCAAGGCTGGACCGGGGCGCGCTGGGGGGTGTCGGTCGTGTCCTCCGGCGGGGCTGCGACGATTGCCGAGGCGCGCGATGCCGGCCAACTGGCCGCCAAGGCCGAGGCAGCGGAAAACCCGCTGGTGCAGGCGATCCTGACTGCTTTTCCCGGCGCCAAAGTGACCGAAGTGCGCGAACCCGAGGCGCTGGTGGCGCTTGCCGCAGAAGCCGCACTGCCCCTGGCCGAGCCTGAGGTGGACGACGACTGGAACCCGTTCGAGGAATGACCCTTCGGCGCGCGACCGTGGCAGATGCCGCCACGCTGGCACGGTTGAATGCCCATGTGCAGGGCTGGCATGCGGCACAATATCCGGATGTCTTTTACCCCCAGCCCGACCCCGACGGCCTGACCGCCTATTTCGCAGACCGGCTGGCTGACCCCGACTGCACCGCCTTTCTGACCGGCGACCCTGCGTTTGGCTATGCCCTTTGCGCCCTGCAGACCCGCGATGCTTCGGTCTTTTCCCCCAGCATCCGCCGCCTGATGATCGAGCATATCGCTGTCGCCCCGCAGGCGCGCAGACAGGGCCACGGCCAAGCGCTTTTGCTTGCGGCACGGGGCCTTGCGCGCGACCTTGGGGTTGATGAAATCATGCTGGACACCTGGGAGGCGAACCATGACGCGCATGCCTTCTTCCGGTCGATGGGCTTTTCCCCGCGCCGGATGCTGTTTCACGCAACGCCCTGACCTTGCGCCAGCGCCTGCGCGACCGTATCTGAGGGGAAACGGACGGAGAACGACATGCTGAAGGGTTTGGGCGGATTGGCCGGGCTTGGCGATATGGCCAAGATGATGAAGGCCGCAACAGAAATGCAATCCAAGATCACCGAGATGCAGGACGAGTTGTCTCGCATCGAGGTCACCGGCGAATCGGGCGCAGGTTTGGTGACGGTGCGGGCCACGGCCAAGGGCGAGGTGACGGGGCTGGACATCGACCCGTCGATCCTGATCCCCAGCGAAAAGGAAGTGGTCGAAGACCTGATCCTGGCCGCGATCAATGACGCGCAAGCCAAGGGGCGTGCAAAAAGTGAAAAGAAAATGGCCCGCCTTGCCGAAAAGATGGGCGTGCCCCCCGGCATGAAGCTGCCGTTCTGAAGATGGCAGATGACACCGGCATCGAGGCGCTGATTGACCTGATGGCAAGGCTGCCCGGCCTTGGCCCCCGGTCAGCGCGGCGGGCGGTGCTGGTGCTGCTGAAAAAGCGCGGACAGTTGATGGCACCTTTGGCGCAGGCTTTGGCCGAAGTGGCCCTGTCAGCGCGGGAATGCCAGGTCTGCGGCAATATCAGCACCGCCGAGGTCTGCCCGATCTGCGCCAACCCCGCCCGCGCCACGGGCGAGATTTGCGTGGTGGCCGATGTGGCCGACCTGTGGGCGATGGAGCGGGGCCAAGCCTTCCGCGGCCGCTATCATGTGCTGGGCGGCACGCTTTCGGCGCTGGATGGGATGGGGCCGGACGAGCTTGGCATCCCCAGGTTGGTGGGCCGGGTGACAGATGAAGGCGTGCGCGAGGTGATCCTTGCGCTGAATGCCACCGTCGATGGCCAGACCACTGCACATTACATTGCCGATGCTTTGGCGCCCACTGGCGTGCAGATCACCACCCTTGCCCAAGGCGTGCCGATTGGCGGTGAGCTGGATTATCTGGACGACGGGACCATCGGTGCTGCCTTGCGGGCGCGGCGCGGACTTTGACCGTCGCAGCGGGGGGTTTCACACCCCCGCATCCCCGTGGGATAATCGGGCCAGAATGAAAGCCACAGGCGCGAAGTCGGGTCAGATCCCCGCATACCATTCATAGCCGCGATCCGCCCAGTAGCTGCCGTTGCCTTGTCCAAGGTTGGTCAGGCTGTCGGCGAGTTCGATAGTATGGACGTATTTCGCCATCTTGTAGCCCAGCTGGCGTTCCACCCGCAGGCGCAAGGGGGCGCCGTTCGCCACCGGAAGCGGCGCGCCGTTCATCGCGTAGGCCAGAATGGTTTGCGGATGGTAGGCGTCGATCAGGTCAAGGCTTTCATAGTAGAACACCTCACCCGACAAGTTGCGTTCAATGGCGTCAAAGCAGTGGAAGATCGCATAGCGGGCAGCCAGCTTTGGCTGGGCAAGCTGCAGAACGGTGCCAAGGGGCACGCCTTGCCATTTGGCGATGCAGCTCCAGCCTTCGACGCAATCATGCCGGGTGATCTGGGTCCGGGACGGCAGCGCCGCAAGGTCGGCCAGCGACAGAGTAACGGGGGTGTCGGCCAGGCCTGTCACGGTCAATCGGTAATCGCGGAAGGCGGTGTCTGCCATCTGGCGGTAGGTGGCGCTGGTCGGGTCGGTTGATCCGTTGGGGCGTTGGCCCTGTCGGATGTCCGTCTCAGAATACTCGGGCGCAAGGCGGTTGCCGATCAGGGCGCGCTGGCTGGCCTTGGTCAGGCCCTCATGGCTGGCGAACAGGCGGCGGAGCGTGCTGTCCTGCGCAGTCGCACTGTCAAAGACCTTGCAGCCGGACAAAGCCAAGGCTGCCCCGCCCAGCAAAAGTTTGCGACGGTCAATCATGGTTGCCCTCATCCGTGCGATACCAACCGGTCAGGATCGACCGCATCTCGTTCAGGGGACCGGCAAGCAGGATCATCGCCATGTGGACGGCGAAGAAACCCACGAGGGCCAGCATGGTCAGGAAATGGATTGTCCGCGCAGTCTGGCGGCCGCCGAAGATGTCCAAGAGCCAGGGGGCGGCGGCGTTAAAGCCGGGCGACATCGACAGCCCCGTCGCGATCATCAACGGCAAGGCCAGGAACAGAACGCCGGCATAGGCCAGCTTTTGCAGCACGGTGTAGCTGGCACCATGGGATATGCGCAGGCGGGCGTGGTCCTTCAGGTCCTGTGGCAGGGCACGCAGGTCGGCAACCGTAGGGATCAGCTGGCGCAAATGGCCATTCAGCGCGGATGCGACCATCCAGACGGCAAGGGTGATCACCAGCACCCAGGCGAAGAAGAAGTGGATCACCCGACCCGTGGCAAGGCTGGTCTTTGACGGGATGGTCAGGGCCGACGGAATCGCCCGCGCCTCACCCTGTGACACGCCAAGGATGCCAGTGGTGTCAAACTCGCCCCCAAGGATGCGGGTGACGCCCTGCACCTGCCCGCCCACCTCACGCGAGGTGATGGCAAAGATGGCGTTGTCGTAGTCAAACCCCGATTCCAGCCCGATATGCAGGCTGGGAAAGGCGTTGAAGATCTGCAGGCCCGTCAGCATCAGGAAAAAGAGGCTGATCGCCCAAAGCCAGTGGGTGATCCGGGTCATCAGGCGTTGGCGATAGACAAGTGGGCCTTGCGGCATGACGGTCCCCCTTCTGCACTGTTGAAGCAACGGGCCGCCGACGGGAAAGTTTCAGATCTGCCCGGCAACGCGCGCTGATTGCATTTCCCCCCCCGGCGGCTTATCTCGGGGGCTGACTTGCGAAGGCTGAGCTTAGGGGCAGGACCATAGCCGCATGAACTGGATCACCAACTACGTCCGACCGAAGATCAACTCGCTCTTCTCGCGCCGCGAGGTGCCAGAGAATCTTTGGACGAAGTGCCCGGAATGCGGGACCATGCTGTTTCACCGCGAATTGTCAGGGAACCTGAATGTCTGCTCGAACTGCGATCACCACATGGCGATCAGCCCGCGCGACCGGTTCCACGCCCTGTTTGATGGCGGCATCTTTACCGAGGTGAAGGTGCCCGATGCCGTAGCCGACCCGCTGCATTTCCGCGACCAGAAGAAATACCCCGACCGGGTCAAGGCCGCGCAAAAGGCCAGTGGCGAGCGTGACGCAATGCTGGTGGCGGAAGGTGAGATCAACCGCACCCCCATTGTCGCGGCAGCGCAGGATTTCGCCTTTATGGCTGGGTCGATGGGCATGCATGTGGGCAACGCGATCATCGCGGCGGCGGAACGGGCGGTCAAGCTGAAGCGGCCATTGGTGCTGTTCAGCGCCTCTGGTGGCGCGCGGATGCAAGAGGGGATGCTGTCCTTGATGCAGATGCCACGCACGACGGTTGCGGTGCAGATGCTGAAAGAGGCGGGCCTGCCTTACATCGTGGTGCTGACGCATCCGACGACAGGCGGGGTGACCGCCAGCTATGCCATGTTGGGCGATGTGCAGATTGCCGAACCGAACGCCCAGATCGGCTTT
>JBBQVR010000033.1:0-27309 GCA_038211355.1 Rhodobacterales bacterium
GTTGTGGGGCGTTTCCTTCTTGGACAAGGCGCCTCGCTTGCCGAATCCTGCGCCATCGTCGTGGCGCGAGGTCATGCAGATACAAGGGGCCTGATCGACGTCATAACCGGGGAAGTTCTTGTAGTTCGGGCCGCCGCGCGCCTTCTGCAGCATCTGATTTTCGAAGAAGTGCTCTGATTCCTTCATCGGCTTCTTGCCCGCCGCCTTTTCTGCGGGGGTGGTGCAGTCGCTTTTGCCATGGGTGTGCACCGGCATACCGTGTTTTGCCAATGTGGCGGCGCAGGCCATGACAGCCGGATTGGCCTTGCAGATTTCTGGCCAAGGGCCGGTGTTTCCGATTGGTGATGCGTGGTTGTGCGTCGCAAGGTCACTGAACCGTATCACCGGCTCGCCTTCGAACTTAACATCCGTCGACCAACTGTTGAAATACTTCTTGCCGGTGTTCTTTGAGGTGATGACGCCCTTTTTCGCCGCGCAGCCTGCTTCGGTGCCGGAGGTCTTCGACTCGTCCGACTTGTTCTTGATGTTCACGATCTCGCCAGAGATCAGCACGGTTGCCGTGCCGCTTTCGGTGTCCGAGGCCATGCCGAAGCTGGGGTAGGGGATCGGGATCCCAGGCGGGGTGGCGGGGTTTTCGGGCGGGGTGAAGCAGACGTCGGGCATCGCGGCGATGGTCTTGGCCTGCACCGCCTTGCCTGAAATTTCCAACCCGTTGGCGAAGACATTGCCACCCATCAGGCAGCCCCCCGTACGGCGTGGAACACCGCCGCCCCGCAGGCGCCGTCATCGCCCGATCCTTCCATCAGCGCCGGGCTGCCGGGGGCGTAGCCGCGCGCTTCGGCGGTCATCAGCTGGGCCAGCATCACCGGCACCACGGCGGCGCCGATGTTGCCGAGGTTTTCGGCCGGGCTCCACAGGTCCTGAAACGGGGTGCGGCCGCGTTCGAGGCGCAGCGAAGCAAGCGTGGCCTGCTTGAAGAAGTACTGCTCACCGATCAGATCAGAGATGCGGTATTCGACATGGGCCAGGTCAACCTGCGCCTCGGTCATTGCGATCTGGTAGGCGCGGGTCATGCCGTCGCCGCGCAGGGGCAGGTCGAGGCCGTCGTCACCAGCGGCGTTATAGATATGCGCGACCTCACGTGCGAGGCCGAGGCCGGTCAGGCGCAGGGGGCCGGAGGTGGCGGTGCAGAGGACGGCCGCCGCAGCCTCACCCGGGATGAAGCCGTTGGCGTTGCCGGGGGCGAGGAGGCGGTTCTGGCCAAGGTAATGGGCCACCGACTGCGCGGTCAGGTAACTGTCGAGGCCAAGGATGATGACCCGATCCTCGCCCGCAGCCACAAGGCGGCGGGCGCGGTCGAGCGCCACAAAACCTGAGGGGCGGCCATGGGCGATGATCTGCAGGCGGGGGGCGGGGATCTGCAGGATCTCGGCCAGGAGACCGGCCAGCGCGGCGGGGTCAGGCACCGGGCGGCCGGGGCGGACTTCCTCGGCGAGGCAGAGGAGGATCGGCACCCCGGAAAGGGTATTGCCCGCCCCGCCGGGCATCTGGCGGCGGAGGTCGGCGAGAGCACCGGCCGCCAGATGCGCCATCCGCTTCACGCCGATCCAGTTGCGCGGCAACGGGACCGCGCCGCCAATCAGCCATTCCCCATCCGGGCCCATGAAGCGCGTCTCGGCAAACCCGTCCAGCCGCCCGCGCATCGCCGCACAGGACGAGGCCGCGTCGAGGCCCACACAGGTGACCATGCCGGCGGCCTGGAGATGCAGCGCGACGGTCATTCGGCATCCTCGGGGATGCGGGCGGCGGGGTCCAGCGTCAGGTAGGATTTGCCCGTTTCCCGCGCTCGCACCAGCCCGCGCGAAGGGGGGCCGACCCAGGCCTCGGAAAACTCGGTGATCTGGCGGTGGATGCGCGTGTCGCAGCGCCAGGTCAGGGTGAACTGGCGGGCCTCGCAGTCAAAGGCAAGGGTATCGGGGCGCAGGGTCTGTTGCAGCGCGATCTCACGGCCGCGAAAGACGGTTACGGGCAGATCGGTATCCGGCAGGCGAAACTCTTCCCGGCCTTGCGGGGTGAGGCCCACGATGATGACGGGCGTGCCGGGGGCTGGCGGGGCGATCTGCTGATCGGGCGGCGCGCATTGGTAGTAGCGCTCGTCAAAGTCGGGCGGGAGGAACGGAAAGATATTGTCCTTCCAGTTGTCGTCATAAGTGCCGGCATGGCGCAGGCGGGACGGAAAGACGCGCGGGATCGGGCCAAGCGCCATCGGCCGGTGCGCTCCGAAGGGTGAGGCGACGGGGTCATCGGCCGCTTCGGTCAGGGGCAGGTCAAGCCCGTCGATGCCCGACCCCGCGCGGACGGTTGCAAAGCCCAGACCATAGGGATTGTCGGCATAGACCGGGGGGCTTTTTTCCTCGGTCCGGCTGCGGTCAGGGCCGCCGAAGGCGGTTTCATAGCCAAAGGCGAGGCGCGAGAACGGAAAGGGCCGCGTTGCGGCGATCGACGGGCCAAGCGTGCGCCATTGCCGGGGGCCGACGACATCGAACTGCTTGGTCCAGTCACCGACCCGCAGCCCGACGCGGACCCGTTCCGCGGGTTTGCCGCCGGGCGCATAGGCCGCCCCTTGCGCCACCACATCGCAGGCCGCCTTGCGAAAGGCAAAGTCGGTTTCCCACAAGGGCGCGGTGAAGCCGGGCGCACCCGCATATTCGTCCGCCATGATCAGCGGGCGCTGCACCTTGGCCTTCATGGGTACCCCGCCCGGGGTTGGAAAGTCGAAGGTGGCCTTGATGACCAGTGACAGAAACTCACGCCCTTCCGCGTCCATTCCCATGGTGAACTGACACGGATAACGGGTGGAGGTGCGGATCAGCATCGCCGGTCTGCCTGGCCCTTATTCGAAGGTGTAGGCAAAGCCCTCGGGCGTGCCGGTGACGGTGACCTTGGTCAGGGGCGCGCCTTCAAGCTTGCGGTTCAGCACCTGGCGCGAAAGCTCTGGCAAAAGGGTGTTGGTCAGGATGGCATCGATCATCCGCCCGCCGCTTTCCAGCTCGGTGCAGCGCGCCTTGATCTGGTCCATCACACCGTCGCCGATCACGAATTCGGCGTCATGGCCCTTGGACAGACGCTTTGCAATGCCGCGCAGCTTGTGACCGGCGATCGCCTCGATCATCGTATCCGACAGCGGGTAATAGGGGATAGAGACGATGCGGCCAAGAAGTGCCGCCGGAAAAGTCTTGAGCAAGGGCGCCCGCAGGCTGGCGGTGAGGGTTTCCAGATCGGCGGTGCCCTTGCCGTCATCGGTCAGGGCCATGATCTCTTCTGACCCGACGTTGGTGGTCAGAAGGATCAGACAGTTCTTGAAGTCGATGCGGCGGCCTTCGCTGTCATCCATCATGCCCTTGTCGAAGACCTGAAAGAAGATCTCGTGCACGTCGGGGTGGGCTTTTTCGACCTCGTCCAGAAGGACGACGGAATAGGGGCGGCGGCGGACGGCTTCGGTCAGGATGCCGCCCTTGCCATAGCCGACATAGCCGGGGGGCGCGCCTTTCAGGGTGCTGACGGTGTGGGCTTCCTGAAACTCGCTCATGTTGATCGAGATCAGGTTCTGCTCACCCCCGAACAGGGTTTCTGCAAGGGCGAGCGCGGTTTCGGTCTTGCCGACACCCGATGGCCCGCAGAGCATGAAGACCCCAACCGGTTTTTCCGGCGCGCCGAGGCCTGCAAGGCTGGTCTGAATGCGGCTGGCGATCATGCCCATGGCGTGGTCCTGACCGACGACCCGTTTGGCCAGGATGTCGGCCAGGGTCAGGGCCTGTTCGGCCTGTGAGGCAAGCATGCGGCCTGCGGGGATGCCGGTCCAGTCCTGCACGACAGAGCCGACGGCGATGCGGTCAACCGAGGGCAGGATCAGTGGGCGTTCGCCTTGCAGCACGGCCAGATCGGCGGACTTGGCCTGCAGGGTGGCCAGCGTTTCAGCGCGTTGGGCGGCGGTCATCCGGGCGGGCGCCCCTTCATCCGGCACCTCGTCGGTGGCGTCGCCTTCGGCTCCGCCCTCCTCGGGGGGTGCAGTGTTGTCGACGGGCAGGCCTTCGGCGCGCAAGCGTGCCCGCAGGTCAAGCACTTCATCGACCAGTTGCTTTTCGCTGTCCCAGCGTGTCTTTGCCGCCTCAAGGTCCGTGCGGACAGTGGCCAAGGCGCTTTCAACCTCGGCCTTGCGGTCAGCCACGTCGATACCGACAGCGCCTTCGCGGTCGATGATGGCGGCCTCGACCTCAAGGGATTGCAGGCGGCGTTCGATATCTTCCACTTCGGCAGGGGTTGCGTGCTGTGACACGGCCACGCGGGCGCAGACGGTATCGAGCAGGCTGATCGCCTTGTCCGGCAATTGGCGGGCCGGGATATAGCGGTGCGAGAGGCGCACGGCGGATTGGATCGCCTCATCCAGAATCTCGACCTTGTGGTGTTTTTCCAAGACGGCGGCAACGCCGCGGACCATGCGGATGGCGGCGTCCTCACCCGGCTCCTCAACCTTCACCACCTGAAAGCGGCGGGTGAGGGCGGGGTCCTTTTCGATGTGTTCCTTGTATTCGGCCCAGGTGGTGGCGGCGACGGTGCGCAATTCGCCCCGCGCCAGCGCCGGTTTGAGAAGGTTCGCCGCATCGCCGGTGCCCGCCGCCCCGCCCGCGCCGATCAGGGTATGGGCTTCGTCGATGAACAGGATGATCGGCTTGGGGCTGGACTGCACCTCATCGATCACTGCTTTCAGGCGCTTTTCAAACTCACCCTTCACGCTGGCCCCGGCCTGCATCAGGCCGATGTCGAGCATGTGCAGATCAACCGCCTGCAACTGCGGCGGCACGTCGCCGCGCGCCAGCCGCAGGGCAAAACCTTCGACCACGGCGGTCTTGCCGACCCCGGCCTCACCGGTGAGGATGGGGTTGTTCTGCCGGCGGCGCATCAGGATGTCGATGATCTGGCGGATTTCCATGTCGCGGCCGATCACCGGATCAATCTTCCCGGCCTTGGCCCGTTCGGTAAGGTTGGTGGCGTATTGCGCCAGCGCCGACTTGCCTTGCGGTTTCGCCGCCGGTTCTGCCGCGCGGGCGGGGGCGGCGGTGGTTTCGACCGACGCCTCCAGAAGGCCGTCAAGCTGGGGCTCAAGACTGTCGGGATCGATCTTGTCAAACTCCAGGCTGATCTTGAGCATCAGCCCTTCCAGAACCGGCACTTTCATCGCCGCCATCAGGATATGCGCCGAGCGGACCTGATCAGCCTCTCGCTCCATCTTGCCGAAGGTCCAGGCCTCGCGGATGGCGTGGAAGATGTGGTCGGAAAACTCTTCCACCGCGCCCGCGCCGTGGGGCAACTTGTCCAGCGCGCGCTGAAGGTCACCCTCCAACCGCGCCCCGTCCACCCCGGCGGACTGGCACAGGATGTCAAAATCGCTGCGGTCGCTGCGCGACAGCGCTTCGATGAAATGCGCCAGTTCGACGTAAGGATTGCCACGCGTTTTCGCGCTTTGCGCGGCGGTCGAGAATGCGCGCAGGCATACCTCGTTCAGCTTGCCGACTAGTTCCTTGCGCTTGATAGTCTCAGGAGAGCCACGCTGAGCCATCGGGTCCGCCCCTTCAAAGAATGTGTGTTCTAACGGTCGATAAAAAAGGCGGGAAATTCGCCAAGACTCAGTCTAGTCTGGAACAATCAATTTTGCGACTGTTTTGAACGGGGTTCCGGTCTTCCGCACCCCAGAGGTTGAAACCGATGATTGACGCATTGCCCGGCGACATCTTCCATCGCGGCCAGGTTCTGAACAATACTTATGAAATCGAGGGTGTTCTGGGCCGTGGCGGCACCGGTGAGGTGTACCGCGCCCGCAACCTGATCTCGGGCCGGATTGTCGCCATCAAGGCGTTGAACGCGCAGTTTTCGGGGCAAGACGGCTATATCGAGCTGATGAAGCGCGAAGAGCAGATGCGCGACATCCGCGATGATGCGGTGGTGCGCTATACCGAATGTTCGCGCATGGATCAGGGGCATGTATTTCTGGTGATGGATTACATCGCCGGCCCCTCCATCGCCGATGAGATGCTGCGTCGGCGGCTGGAACCGCGGGAGCTGATGATCATCGCGCACCGGGTGGCCGAAGGGCTGGTGGCGGCGCACAAGCAGGGCATTGTCCACCGCGACCTGTCGCCGGACAACATCATCCTGCGCGATGGCAGCCCGGAAAAGGCGACGATCATCGACTTCGGCATTGCCAAGGACACCGGCGAAGGGGCGCGCACCATCGTCGGCAATGACTTTGCCGGCAAGTATGAATATGCGGCACCCGAGCAGATGGAGGGCAGGGCAGAACCGAAGTCAGACCTTTACGCCCTGGGCGCCCTCTTGCTTGCCGCCTGGAAAGGGCAGGTGCCCTTTGCGGGCATGACCCCCGGCGAGATGATCCGCCGCAAGCAGGAACGGCTGGAAACAGGCGGCGTGCCCGAGCCCTTGAAGGGGTTGATCGACTGGCTGACCGAACCCGCGCTGGCCCAACGCGCGCCCTCGGCTGCGGCGGTGGTGGATCAGGTGGGCAAGGCGCTGAAAGGTCCGTCGAGCGAACGGGGCCGCACTGCGCCACTGACGAAGGTGACGACACGGATGGATGGCGGGCCTTCAAAACGGTCACGCGGGGGGCTTTTTGTGCTGGGTCTGGCGCTGCTTTTGGCTGTGGTGGGCGCCGGGGCCTGGTATGGCGGCCTTCTGCAACCGATGGTCCAGACCTTGACCGAAGAGCCTTTGCCGGTGGCCGCACCCTATACCCTGACGGCTGCGGGCGGGGGCGGACCGGGCACGCAGGGTCAAACCGCTGTGGGCCTGACTGCCCATGCCCCCGATGCCGTGGCGGCCGAAGCGATCCGCGCGGGCTATGCAGGGCTTGCGGGTCGGGCGGCGGCTGACGGCGCGGTGACGCTGGCGCAAGGGATGCCTGCACCGGGCTGGGCCACAGGTGCTGCGGAAGTCTTCGCGGCGGCGCGGGGGCTGGAGGACTGGAAGATCGAGCTGTCGGACATAACGGCCAGGGTCAGCGGTCTGGCACCGACGGTGGACTCAGGCACCGCGATCCGCGCCAGTCTTGAGGTCTGGGCCGCCAAGCATGGTTTTGCCCTGAGGCTGAACCTTGCGAACGGCCCCCGGATTCTGGACCCAGCGGCGGTGCAGGACGTGCTGGACGGCATGGCGAACTGCGGTCCGCTGTCGCAGGTTGAGCCGCCAGTGGACGGCTATCCCTTGGACTCGACGCTCACCATTGAAGGGGCCTCGCTGGTGCCGGATTTCGACGTCACCATCGGCGCGGCGCTTGCCGGGGTGATCGGCGACCGCGAAGTGGTGACCAGCATTGACGTCTTGAACCAAAATCTCTGCACGGTGCGCAGCGTGTTGCCACCTATGCCGTCAAACGCCTTGTCGATCTGGCTGGGGCATGGTGCCACCGGCGAAGCGAATCTGGTCGGCGTCTTCACGACGGGCCAAAACCCGGTGGTCGATGTGCTGATCCCCGCCAACGTCACCCGGGGCCGCTTGTGGGTCATGGTGGTGGACACGACGAACACGGTCTACAACCTGTTGCCCAACGCCAATTTCGCCGAGACGGACATCTCGCAGCTGGGCACGGTCGAAGGTGGCACAAGGCGGGTCCGGGTGTTGTTCAGCGTCGCCGAGAACAAGGCCGACAACCGGTTGCCAAAGGCCGAAGTCACGGCAAGTGACTATGGCAAGAGCGAAATCATCGCCTTTCTGACCGAGGGCGATCTCTTTGACACCCGGCGTCCGGGGGATGAAAGCATCGGCTCATTCGCCGAAGCCCTTGCCACCACCTTGGCCACGCGCCCGGGAAACATCGTCGGTTTCGCATCCCGTATTCTGGAAACCCGACCTTGACCCAGCGGCGGTCATGTGTAGGTTGAAAAAATTGCATTAGTCTGCCAATGTTTGATTTGTCTAGCGTTTTAATTTCTAGGCACCTTGATATGGAAATTGCGGCATTCATCGCAGCGATTGACCCGGCGTCTCCCTCAGGGGCAGACTTGCGGAACGATGCACGCTTTCATGCCCTTGAAAACCGGTTGGAAGTGGCCTCGCGCCCGGCACGGCTGCGGCTGATCGAAGGCGGCGGCACCGGGGCGGTTGACCTGAACTGGACCGAGCTTCTGGAGGATGCGGCGGCGCTGGCGCAAAGCGGGCGCGATCTGCGGCTTCTGGTGATCGTGGCCCGGCTTATGACCAATGAGCGTGGCCTTGCGGGGCTGGGCGAGGGGCTGGACCTGCTGACCCAGACCGTGACGCAATTCTGGGACAGCCTGCACCCCGCCCTGCGTGACGCACCCACCAGGCGCGAGGCGGCGTTGCGGCGGATCAACGCGCTTTATCAGCTGGAAAACCCGGATGGCGGCGTGCTGGGCGATCTGGAGTTTGCTACGCTTCTGGCCCCGCGCGGGCTTGGTCCGGTGACCGGTGGTGATCTGGCGGCAGCGGCTCTGACGCGCAATGCCTACTCGGTCGAGGCACCGAAGGGGCTTGGCGACAAGGAACTTGTCGCCCTGCTTGACCGGCATGACGCGCGGCTGAACCGGGTGACGGTGGCCTGCCGGGCCACGGCGGCGGAACGGCCCGATGAGATGGCCGCGCTTAAGGGCGATCTGGCGGCTGCACGCGCAGGCCTTGCGGCACTGGAAGCTGCCCTGGCACCCCAGGTGACGGAAAACGGCGTGGCGGTCCGGTTTGACTCGCTTGGCAAAATGCTTGCCCGCATTGGCCAGACGCTTGAAGCGGGCGGTGACACCGCGCCTGCCACCCCTGCCATGACGGAGGTCTCTGCGATGCCTGCCGATCCCGCCCCCTTGCGCGCCGCGAATGGCGCAGCCCCCGTATCTGGCGCTGGTGCCCACCAAAGCGTGGCCTTGCCCGGGCAGCTTCTCACCCGCCGCGATGTGGAGCGTTGCCTTGATCTGGTGATCGACTTTTACGAACGCACCGAGCCGTCCTCGCCGATCCCGCATCTGGCGCGGCGGATGCGCAAGATGGTGCCGATGAATTTCATGCAGTTGATGGAAGAGATCGCCCCCAGCGGCCTGAAGGAGTTTCGCGGCGTCGCCGGTGTTTTCGAGGAAAAGAAATGAATCTGGAGGGAATGAGCCATGAGTGAGAGCAAGGCAAAAGTCATCGAAAGAAACCGCGCGCCTCGCGTTCAGATCGCCTACGACGTCGAACATTACGGCAGCCCGACCACGATCGAGCTGCCCTTCGTGATGGGCGTTATGGCAGATCTTGCGGGGTCGTCGAAAACCCGCGAGGCGCAGAAATCCCCCGCCGACCGCGCCTTCGTCGAAATCGACGCTGGACGGTTCTCCAAGTTCATGGAGGCCCTGTCACCGCGCGTGAAGGCCCGGGTCAAGAACACCTTGCCCGCCGGCGAAGGGGCCGAGACCGATGAAGAGATGTTCGTCGACCTGTCCTTCAAATCGATGAGCGATTTCACCCCCGACAAGGTGGCCGAACAGGTGCCCGCCCTGGCCGAGTTGATGGCCATGCGGCGTCAGCTGGAAGAACTGCTGGGCTACATGGACGGCAAGGTGAACGCCGAAAAGCGCATCGCGCAGCTTCTGGCAAATGAGCCCCTGCTGCAGCAAGTGGCCGAGGAAGCGATGAAATCCGAAGGAGGCAAGGCATAATGGCCGACACCGAAAAAGCCAAAGGCGCGGCCGGTGCCGCCGAAGCCCAGGCCATTGATCTGGGTGAGTTTTCCGATCTGCTCGAAAAGGATTTCCGGGTTCGTGAGGATGACAGCGCCAAGCTGAAAAAGCTGGTGCAGAACCTGGCCTTGGCCGCCAAGGAGAAATCCGGCACCGCCACGATTTCGGGTAACGCGGTCAAGTCGATCAAGTCGCTGATCGCGGGGATTGACCAGCTTCTGACCACGCAGATGAACGAAATCCTGCACGCCCCCGAGGTGCGCAAGATGGAGGGCACCTGGCGCGGCCTGCACTATCTGGTCAACAACACCGAGACCGACGCCAAGCTGAAGATTCGCGTCCTCAACATCTCGAAGGATCAGCTGGCCGACCAGCTGGAAGATTTCGAGGGCCAGATGTGGGACCAGTCCCCCGTCTTCAAGAAGGTCTATTCCGACGAATATTCGATGTTCGGCGGTGAACCCTTCGGCGCGCTGATCGGAGACTATGAATTCAGCCACCATCCGCGCGATGTGGGCCTGTTGCGCAACCTGTCGGGCATCTGCGCCTCGGCGCATGCGCCGTTCATCGCGGCGGCGGCGCCGCAACTGTTCCGGATGGAAAGCTGGCAGGAACTGCCCAACCCGCAGGACTTGAAGCAAATCACCTCCTCGCCGGATTATGCCAGCTGGCAGTCGCTGCGCGAATCCGAGGATGCGCGCTATATTGGGCTTGCGATGCCACGGGTGTTGGCGCGGCTGCCCTATGGCGCGAACACCGTGCCGGTCAAAGGCTTTGCCTTTGAAGAGGCGATCGATGGCAAGCATGACCACTATGTCTGGATGAACGCGGCCTTTGCGATGGGCGTGAACATCAACCGCAGCCACAAGCTTTACGGCTGGGGCACGCAGATCAGGGGCGTGGAAAGCGGCGGGACGGTCACCAACCTGCCGGTGCATGCCTTCCCGACCGATGATGGCAGCATCGCAATGAAGTGCCCGACCGAAATCGCCATCGACGACCGGCGAGAGGCGGAACTGGCCAAGCTGGGCATGATGCCGATCCTGCACCGCAAGAACACCGATCTTGCGGCCTTCATCGGGGCCCACAGCCTGCAAGATGATGAGGCGCGCGCCGGCCGTCTGGTGGACCCGGACGCGCAGGCCAACGAACGGCTGTCAGCGAACCTGCCGTACCTCTTCCCGGTCAGCCGCTTTGCGCATTACCTCAAGGCCATCGCGCGCGACAAGATCGGCACGTTCAAGGAACGCGGCGACATGCAGGTCTGGCTGTCCGAATGGATCAACCGCTATGTTCTGGCCAACACGACGATGGCCGATGACAAGGCCAAGGCGAAACGCCCGCTGGCCATGGCCGAAGTGCAGGTCGACAGTGTTGAAGGGCGCCCCGGCTATTACAACGCGCGCTTCTACCTGCGGCCGCATTACCAGCTTGAGGGCATCAACGCGAGCTTGCGGCTTGTGTCCGAGCTACCCTCGGTGAAGGGCGGCTAACAAGCGCCTCGTTCCTGCGGGCCGCGGGGTTTCCCGGGGTCCGCAGCCCTTTCTTTGCAGACCGCAAGCGTCAACTGGCGTCCGGAAAAATTCCCGACCGAACCCAATATTTGAAAGGAAATGACTATGGCTTTTACCGGGTATCTGAAGATCGAAGGCATCGATGGCGAATCCAAACGCGCCGATCACGAGGGCGAAATCGACTGCTTCGGCATTGAGTTCAGCGCCAGCCAGATGAGCAGCTCGTCCGTCGGCTCGGGCCGGACACGGGGCCGCGCCACGCTTAGCGATTTCACTTTCCATAAGTGGATGGATGCGGCGTCACCTTACCTGATGCTGTCTTGCGCCAAGGGGAAGTCCTTTGAGGAAATCGTTTTCACGGTCCGCAAGGATTCGGGCGATGCCCATCTGGATTACCTGATCATCACGCTGACGAACTGCATCATCGCCGGCTACAAGATGAATCAGTCGAGCACCGAAGCCGCCAATCAGGAGATGATCGCCGAGGAAATCCAGGTCTCTTATGAGAAGCTGAACTTCAAATACGTCGTGCAGGCCGATGATCACTCCAAGGGCGATGAGCACGAGGTCGAATACGATCTGGTCTCGGCTAAGTAGGCAACCTGAAAGGCGGGTCAGACTTGGGCCAGGGTCCGGTTACGGTAACGGCGCGGCGAGAGGCGGTTCAACCCAGTCTCTGGGACAGGCTTGTCGACGATCTGCCGGGTCTGGTCAACGAAACGGATCTTCGGCGCCGCGAAATCGGCGCCGAGATCGGCATTGACCGGCTGGAGCAGATGGTTCTGGGCGGCACCCGCACGGTGGATCAGGCCACGGACCTTGATGAGGCCAAGCGGCGTGAGATTGTCCAGTTTCTGGGTCTTCTGGCGCGGCGGGCTTTTCTGGAAGACAGCGGCATTGTCGTCACCGCCGATATCCTGCGCGAAGCCGTGCGCCGCGATCTTGAGGAACTTTTTGGAATGGAACGGCTGCAGGCCCGGTTCCTGTGGACCGATGCCGAACGTGGCAACACGCCCGACCCCGAGGATGTGCTGGCCGATTACCCGCATGTCAGCCGGTCGGTGCTGAACTATGGCGTGCCATCCTTTTCCGGCCGCCGCGCCAAGGATTTCGATCCCGAGGTGCTGAGCCGCGAATTGCGCGAAGTGGTCGCCAGCTTTGAGCCGCGGCTGAAGCGCGACACGATCCGCATCACCGTTGATACTGGCAACCGTGAAGGGTTGAAGGTGCGGATCGAGGGCGTCCTGATGCTATCGCCGGTGCCGGAACGGCTGCGGCTGTCGACGACGATTAACCTCGACAATGGCAGTGCTGCCACCCGGATCGAGGACGGTTGAAATGGACCGGGCTTTCCTCAGCTATTACGAGGCCGAACTTGCGCATATCCGCGAGCTGTCGGTCGAGTTTTCCGCGCTGCACCCCACGGTGGCGCGCAATCTGTCGCTGGATGCGGTGCCCTGTCCCGACCCTTACGTGGAGCGGCTGCTGGAAGGGGTCGCTTACCTAGCGGCGCGGACGCGGCTGAAGCTGGATGGCGAAAGCCAGCGCCAAGTGCGCGGCATTCTGGATGCGCTTTACCCTGACCTTGCCGGGCCCGCGCCCGCGATGTCCACCGTCGTGCTGCATCCCGGGCCGCAGGTGCAGACCATGGCCGACGGCCATCTGGTCAAGCGCGGCACGCGGCTGGTGGCGGCGTTGCGCGACGGCATTTCAACCCGCGCCATCTACACCACCACGCAGGATGTGACGCTGTGGCCGATTGCGCTGGTGTCAGTCGAATATCTGCAGGACCGCGGGGCGCTGGCGGCGGCGGGCGTGCCGGATGCCCAGTTGCAGGGCGCCGAGGCCGGGCTGCGGCTGACCTTCCGGCGGCAGGGGGCGGGAACGCTGGCCGATCTTTCGATTGACCGGCTGGATCTGGAGTTTTCGGGCGGGCCGCGCGCCGGGGCGATCTTTGACGCGGTCTTTGCCGCCCCCTTGCCCGTCATCGCCCGGCATGCCGACGCGGTGGCGCGTTTCCGCACCAGTGCTGCCCCCGACTTGATCGGCATCCGCGATGATGAAGCGCTGTTGCCGCGCTTTCGGTCCTCGTTCGAAGGCTACCGCCTGCTGCGGGAATACTTCCTGATGCCCGAACGCTTTCACGGGATGCGGCTGGCCGGGCTTAGCCCCGTCGTGCGCGGTTGCGGGCCGAAAGGGCTTGAGGTCATCCTGCCGATGGGTCGCGCGGCACCGGCCATCGCCGATGTGTCTGCCAAAGATTTCCGGCTGTTCGCGACGCCGGTCGTCAACCTCTTTGAAAAAGAGTGCAACGTCGTCGAGATGGACCCGCGCGCCACGTCGCATGTGGTGCACCCGGACCGGACCCGCGCGCTTGACTTTGAAATCCACCGCCTGTTGCGCGTGGCCGATGCTGAATCGGACGGCCCGCAGTCCGAGCTTGCCTCGCTTTATACCCCCGCCGCGCAATCGGGGTCGGGGCTGGTTTACACCACCGAACGCCGCCCCCGCCGCCCCGGCGCCGATGAGTTGCGGCGCGGCCAGACCCGCACCAGCTATACCGGCGATGATCTTTTCATCTCGGTCGCGCGGCCAGCCGGGGTGCAGCAGACCCGGCCCCTGCGGCGGCTGGACATCCGGGCGCTGGTGTCAAACCGCGATCTGCCGATTTTTGACGACAACCCGAAGCTGACGCTGGACACCGGTGATCCGGTCGCGCGGGTGGAACTGCTGTCAGCGATGCGTCGGCCGCGCGGGTCTTTGGTGGCGGGCTTGCCGCAGGTGGGCCGGGACGGCGAGGCGCAGCTTGACGATTTGACCTGGCGGCTTGTCGGGCAGCTGTCGCTGAACCATCTTTCGCTGGCAGATGACCTGCCGGGCGCCGAACCCTTGCGGGCGATGCTGGACCTTTACGCCGACCGGGGTGATCCGGCGCTGGCCCGGCATGTGCGGTCGCTTTCGCGCGTCACCTCCCGCCCGGTGATCGAAAGGCTGGACCTGCCCGGCCCCCTGTGCCTTGGCCGCGGGATCGACATCACGCTGCACATCGACGAGGGGCCCTTGTCGGGGGGCAGCGTGCTGTTGCTTTCAGCCCTGCTTTCGCGGCTGTTCGCCCGGCATGCCAGTATCAATTCCTTTGTCCGCACCAGAACGCGGCTTTTGCAGAAACAGGAGGAGGTGGCATGGCCGATGGCCCTGGGCAACCGAGACCTGATCTAGGGTTTCGCAGCCCCGACCCCGAAGAGATCGGCTTTTTTGAGCTGCTCCGCCGGCTAGAGCGTGAGGGCCTGCGCTTTGGCCGCTCGGGCGGGCCCGGGACTGAGCCTGCGCGTCTGGGCCAGCGCGCCCGTCTTGCGATGGCCACCCGCGACATCGCGGGGTTTGCACCGCCCGGTGAGCGGACGCCCGCACAGGTTGACGTCGAGGTGCTTGGCCTTTTCGGTCCCGAAGGGGCGATGCCGTTGCACATGACCCGCTGGATCATGTCACGGCAATCGGAACGCTGGTTTACCGCCGCCGACAGTGCCGGGCAGGGCCGGGTGACAGCAGACACCACATTCCTCGATTTCTGCAACATGCTGCAGCACCGCCAGCTGGCGCTGTACTGGCGGGCCTGGGCCGATCATCACCCCGAGGTGGGGATCGAGCATTCCAGCGGCGGTAAGGTTTCGACGATGCTGAAGACGCTGGCCGGTGTTGGCAGCCCGGCCTATCGCGACGTGGTCAGCCGGGGTGGCGACCCCGACCTTGCCTTGCGGCAGGCGACCTCGCTTGGCCAGGCGGTGAACCGCTCCGAGCGGCTGACCGACTATCTGGCTGATCTTCTGCAGGTCCCGGTCCGTCTGGTCGAGTTTGTCGGACATTGGCTTGAGATTCCGGCCCCGCTGCAGACCCGGCTGGGGCAGGCCTACAACCGGCTTGGTCGCGGCGCGATGGTGGGCGCGCGGGTGTTCCAGCGGCAGGACCGGGCGGAACTGCGGTTGGGCCCCCTCAGTCTGCAGCGCTATCTGACGCTGACGGCGGACAAGGCGGTGCTGGGCACTCTGCGCCGTGCCATCCGTTTTGTTGCGGGCGCCGACATCACCTATGACCTGCGGCTGGTCCTTGCCCGCGCCGAGGTGCCCGAGCCGCGACTTGGCCACTGCGCCCTTGGCCGCAGTACCTGGCTGGGCGGTCCGCCCCGGCAGGACGCCGACGACTTTGCCCTGCGCGGCTTTTCCGCCCAAGCCGAGGCCGTGCCATGACCCTGCGCCTGATCCTGGAAACCGCCCCCCATCCGCAGGCGCGGTCCGAGTTTCGGCTGGCTGATGGTCAGGTCACCATCGGGCGGGGTGATGAGTGTGACTGGAAGATCGAAGACCCGCAGATGTTCGTCTCACGCCGGCATTGCGTGATCGTGGGCGCGGGCGGGCAATACCGTGTGACCGATGAAAGCCGGGGCGGGGTGTTTCTGGACAGCGCGATGGCCCCGCTTGGCACCGGGGTGACCGCGCCCTTGCACTCGGGCATGCGGCTACGCCTGGGGGATTTCGTGATCCGGGCAGAGCTGGAATCTGCGGCGATGGCCCCGGCGAATGCGCCCGCAAAGCCCGGCATCTTTGGCGATGATTTCTTCACCCCGCGCCCCGAGGCCCCGCCGCCGCCGCGCCCCGCCGGTCTGCCGGACCCGTTCGAAGCCCCGCGTGAGCCTGCTTCGTCAGCCCCGATGGCCGCGCCGAAACCCGCAGCACCGGTGTTCTTTGATGATCCGTTCTCGATGGACCATAGCTCACGCGCGGTGACGCCTGCGGTGCTTTCACCCGCCGCGCCCGCCGATTTCGGGGCCAGACCTGCGGCAAGCCCGCTGGTCGGGGACTTCGACTTTGGCGATTTCAGCCTGCCGGCAGATCTGTCAGCCCCGGGTGAGCCTGCCGTGCCCGCCGCCCCGGTTTTCCCTGCGGACGTAGCACCGAGCGATCCCTTTGCGGAAGCCATGCCGCCATCACTCGCGACCCCGACGCCACCCCCGCCACTTTCACCCGCCCCGCCGATGCCGAAGCCCTTCGCCGTTGCGCCTTCGCCGCCCGCTGCGGCCGATCCGGGGGTGGTGGCGGCTTTGCTGCGCGGGCTTGGCATTGACCCGCCCCCCGGCTTTCGCGGCACCCCGGAGGAGGTTGAGGCGCTTGGCCGCCGTTACCGTCAGATGACCGAAGGGCTGGTGCAGCTTTTGCGGATACGGGCGCAGGAAAAGGGCAGCGCACGGGTGGCGCAGACCGTGATCGGCGCGGCAAACGTGAACCCGTTGAAATTCATCGTCAGCACGGATGAGGCGGTGGCCGCCGTCGTGGCCGCGAAAGGCGCGGGCTATCTTGAGCCGGACGCCGCGATTGCAGCGGCGCTGCGTGACCTGATGGACCATCACGCGCGGTCCTGGACCGGGGTTCAGGCCGCACTTCGCCGCATGGTCGACCGCTTTGACCCCGCCCTCTTTGAGGCCGAGATCGAAGATGTCGGCATGCTGAAAGCCATCGTTGCCGGCAGCCGCCCCGCCCGACTTTGGCAGCTTTACGCAGACCGCTACCGCGACATTGCCAAGGCCGCCGAGGACCGGTTCCTGGGCGATGTGGGTGCGGATTTCAGAGATGCCTATGAAAATGAGACCCGAAAGGACACATGATGGAACGTCGCGACTTTCTGATTGCAACACTGGGACTAGGCGCTTTGGGTCTGGCGGGCTGCGCGCCATCGGGGCCCGGGGTGGTGACCGTGGTGGCGCAAGGCACCGCCGGCATGAACCCCGGCCCGGATGGCGCGGATCGGCCCTTGACGGTGCAGATCGTGCAGATGCGCAGCGCAGGCGCCTTTGACGGGGCCGACTTCTTTGCTCTGCAAGACCCGCAGGCCGCCCTTGGGGGTGAGTTCATCAAGGCCGACCAGATTGCCCTGACACCGGGCGCGTCAAAGACCCTGACCATCGGGCTTGATGCTGGCACGACGGTGCTTGGGGTGATCGCGGGCTTTCGTGACCCTGCAGGCAAGGTGTTTCGGGCCAAGGCCAGCGTCTCGGCCAGCGAAAGTGTGACCTTCAGTGTCGAAGTCAGCGGCTCGGGCGTAAAGCTGCGCGCGGCATGAAGCGTAGTTTGAGCGGGAGAACGGGATGACAGGCTCAAACAAGGTGGTCTGGTCTGAAGGGCTATATTTGCGCACCCAGCATTTCCAGCAGCAGGACCGGCATGCCGACGCGCTGATGCGGGCGGCACTGCAGGCGGTGGCGCACCAGCCCTACGGCTTTTCCCGGCTGGAGCTGGACCGCGCAAGCCTTGACGCGGGCCAGGTGGCCATTCGCAGTGCCGAGGGGCTGTTTCCCGATGGCACGCCCTTCGCAATCCCCGAAACGGCTGCCCCGCCGCCCCCGGTGCCGATTGCTGCCGGTGCCGCGGGCCTGGCCCATCTGGCAGTGGCGGTGGAACAGCAAGGCGTGGCGACGATGGACCCGTCGCATGCCGAACCGTCCGGCGCGCGCTACCGGGGTGAGATTGTCCCGGTGCGTGACACGGTGCGCAACGGCTCTGATCCGGCGGATGTCGAGGTGGCGCGTCTGGCCCTGCGCCTTCTGGCCCCGGGTGAGGCGACGGCAGGTTTCGTAACCCTGCCGGTGGCCCAGGTGGAAGGCCTGCGCGCCGACGGGTCCGTGGCCATTCCCGATGGTGATCTGCCGCCGGCGCTGACCATCGCGGCGCTGCCCTGGTATGCCGGCTTCCTAAAGGAGGTGGTGACCGGGCTTGACCGCATTGCCGAGGCGCATGGCGCGCTGGTGCTGGGCGGGGCAGGGCGGTCGATCGAGAACCTTCTGATCCTGGAACTGGCCAATACCGCGCGACCCCGCTTTGCGCATCTTCTGGCGCAGAACCTGATCCACCCTTGCGCGCTTTATGAGGACCTTGTGGCGCTGGCCGGGCGGATGGCGACCTATGGCTCCTCCTCGCGGCGGTTGTCAGACCTGCCGGTCTATGACCACCGCGCAGCCTCGGCCGCGTTTGGGCCCTTGGCCGATACCCTGCGCAGCCTGATGCTGTCCTTGCGGCATGTCGAACCGAAGTCGCGCGCCCTGCCGGTGGCCCGGCACAGCCAGAACGTCTGGAAGGTGCGCATCGACAACCCCGAGATCCTGAAGACCAGCCGGATCGTGTTGCGGGTGGGCTCGCCGATGTCCGAGGAAAGCCTACGCAAGCTGTTTGTCGATCAGGCCACGGTGGGGGCGGCGGATGCGTTCGAATCCCTGTGGAAATCGCGGCTGCCCGGGATTGCCCTGAAACCACTGCATTCGCAGCCACGCGAGATCCCCTATGATGGCGAAAGGCTGTGTCTGGAGCTGAACCAGAAATCCGAACACTGGGCGCAACTTCTGAACGCGCCGGGGTTTGTGATCGGCATTTCGGGGCAGTTGGAAAGCGAGCCGCAGATTGATTGCTATGCGGTCAGCAGATGACGGGAATGAGCGGCAAAGATGAGTGACGGCAAAGATGAGTGACGGCAAAAATGAGTGACGGCAAAAATGAGTGACAAGGACGATCCCTTTGGCCTGTCGTCAGATGCCGGGCGGACCCGCATCCGCCCGGTTTCTGGCGCGGCCGGGCAACGCCCGGTCACGCCGCCGGCCTATGGCACCGCTCCGGCCCCGGCCCAAGGCGGCGCTTTCGGCAGCTTTGGCGGCGGGGCCTTTGGGGGCGGTGCTCCTGCGCCTGGCCCTTCGCGGCCGCGCGGCCAGCGCCCGCATGCCAACCCCCTGATCGCCGCCTTCGCCCCTTTGCTGGAAATCGCACCTGAGCTTGAACGTGCCGCCCCGCCGGGCCAGCCGGACGTCCTTCGCCAGCGCCTGCAGGGCAGCCTGATCGACGCGCGCGATGCCGCCGTGGCCTTGGGCCAGCCTTTGACCCGCGCCAATCAGGGGGCGTGGTTTGTGGCGGCGCTGGTCGATGACATCGCGCTGAATACGCCCTGGGGTGGCCATAGTGACTGGCCGCGCCAGCCGCTGGTGACCGCGCTTTCCGGTGAGGTTGATGCCGGGACCCGCTTTTTCCGCCATCTTGAGGACCTTGTCGCCCATCCCACCCGTGACCCTGACCTGCTGGAGCTGGCCTATACCTGCTTGTGCCTTGGCTTTCGCGGTCAGTACCGCCTGCAAGGTGCCGCGGGCGAAGCCTCGATCACTGCGATGCGCGGGCAGATCGCGCGGCTTTTGCGCAATATCGAAACGCTGGCAGCCCCCCTTTCACCCCATGCCGAGGGGGTGAAGGTGCCCGACGCGCCGCGCCGCTTTGCTGTGCCCTTGTGGACAGTCTGGCTGGTGGCGGTGGCGCTGTCGGCGGGCATCTACACGCTGTTGTCGCTGCAACTGGGCGACAAGGCTGAACAGCTGTTCGTCTCGGCCGCCGCCCTGCCTCCGGCGGAACGGGCGGGCATCTTTCGCCCCGTTCGCGATACCGCCGTGCTGACCGAACCCGTTGTGCCGGTCGAGCCGGTGGTGATCGAGCTTTTCCCCCTCTTCAAGTCCGCCGCCCCGGCCGAGACCGCCACCGCCTTGACCGGGCGTGAGGATGTGTCGCTGGTGGTGCTGGTGGTGCAGGGCACCGCGCCTGAGCTTTTTCGCAGCGCCAAGGCCGAGGTGAACGAAGAATACGCCCCGCTGATGGCCGCAATCGCCAAAGTCATCGGCGAGAATGCCGAGGTTACGGGCCGCGTCACGGTCATCGGGCATACCGATTCCGTGCCCGTCCAGTCATCGAACCCCTTCCAGTCCAATCAGGGGCTGAGCGAGGCCCGCGCGGCCACGATCGCGCAGATTCTGGTCGCCGCCGGGGTTCCTGCGGACAACGTTGCCTCTGAGGGGCGCGCGGATACCGAACCCGTGGGCGACAATGCCACCAAGGACGGCCGGGCCCAGAATCGGCGGATCGAGATCAAGATCGAAAAGAGGCTTTGACGCCATGCTGCGGATGCTCAAATCAATCCTGCGCTTCCTGATCTCACGCAAGCTGTGGACGCTGATCGGGGTCATCCTCCTTTGCGCGCTGATCTGGCAGTTCGGAGCGCTTCTGGCCTTTGGCGACCTGCACCCGCTTGAGACCGACATGAACCGTCTGATCGCGATCGGGGTTGTGCTGATCCTGTGGCTGTTCTCGCATCTTCTGGCGCAGTTGCGAGCCGCGCGGAAGAACCGGATGTTCGTCACCGAGCTGGCCGCCCCGCCAGCACAAGCCGCCGCAAAGCCGGGCGAAGGGAACCTTGCAGAGATCAACACCAAGTTCCAGGACATCCTGGCGCAGATGAAGAAGTCAAAGCTGGGCGCAAAGAAATTCCTTCGCGAGATGCCGTGGTACGTCATCATCGGCCCGCCCGGAACCGGCAAGACCACCGCGCTCAAGCAATCGGGGCTGCATTTCCCGATTGATCTTTCGGATGACATCAAGGGCGTCGGCGGCACGCGGAATTGTGACTGGTTCTTCACCGACACCGCCGTTCTGGTGGATACCGCCGGGCGCTATGTCGAACAGGCCAGCGACCCCGAGATTGACGCCGTGGAATGGGGCGGCTTCCTCGCGCTGTTGAAAAAGCACCGGGGCAAGCGGGCCTTGAACGGTGTGATCGTTACCCTGTCGATGCAAGAACTGCTGGGGGATGAAGAGGCCTTGCGCACGCATGGCAAGACCATCCGCAAGCGTCTGGCCGAGCTGCGCGAACGTCTGCAGATCCAGCTGCCGGTCTATCTGATGATCACCAAGGCCGACCTTGTGCCCGGCTTTGAACCCTTTTTTGCCGACCTGACCAGCCGCGACCGCGAGCAGGTCTGGGGCGCCACCCTGCCCACCGATGCCCGTGCAGAACCCACGGCAATCGCGCGTGAGGTGCGGGGGTTGCTCAGCCGTCTGGAAACCCGCCTCTCGGCGCGCCTGGCCGAGGATGCGGCCCTGGGCTGGCGAGCCGAGGTCTTCCGCTTTCCCGCCCAGCTAGAGCGGGTGGAAGCGCCCCTGAAGACGCTGGTGGATACCGTGTTCGGCGAAAGCCGCTATGAGGATGCGCCATGGTTGCGCGGTTTCTACTTCACCTCAGCCGCGCAGGAAGGCAGCCCGATTGACCGGATGCTTGGCGACATGGCTGCCTCATACGGGCTGCGGGCCGAGCCGCCGCCGCGACGGGCGGCCAGCGACAACCGCAGCTATTTCCTGCATGACATGCTGGCCGGCGTGATCTTTCCCGAGGCGGGTCTGGGCCAGTTTGACCGCGCTGCAGAAGAGCGCCGGGTCTGGATCTGGCGCGGGTCGGTTGCGGCGGCGTCGCTGGCTTGCACGCTGGCGGGGCTGGCGTTCCTGTACAGTTTCCTCAACCAGTCCGGCACCATCACCGATCAGGCGCGGCTGACGGCCGATCTGTCGCAACGGCTGGCCAACATCGCGTCCCGGCAGGCGCCGACCGATCCCCTTGATCTGGACATCGCTCTGGACGCGATGACCGAGATCGAGACCGCCCGCAGCCCGATGACCGCCGGCATCCTGACCATCACCGGACCCTCGGCCGGGACGAACCTTAGCCGCGCGCAGAAGATCGCCTATGACCACGGGTTGAAGACCATTCTGGAACCCCGCATGGTGGCGCTTCTGGAAGCGACGATGTGGCGTGAGATCCGCAACCCCGAGTTCCTCCTGGGCGCGCTGAAATCCTACCACATGCTGACCGGCAAGGCCCCTTACGACCGCGAATTCCTGACATTCTGGTGGACGGAAAAGCTGCCCGCCAGCGCGCCGATCCCGCCCTTCCCGACCGAGGCGGCGCTTGCCCATCAACTGGCCGCCATCGAACGCGCCAGCGGCGATGAGGCCGTTGGCCGCATCGCGCCCGATGATGTGCTGGTCTCCAAGGCGCTGGAGGCGATCTGCACGGTTCCCCTGTCGGTGCGGGCCTATAACAGCCTGACCGGAAACCCGGCCGTCACCAGCCTGCCAGACTGGATTCCGGCGGAAACCGCCGGGCCAAACGCCACCAAGGTGCTGACCCGCCTGTCGGGCAAGACGCTGCGGGTGGGCCTGCCCGGTGCCTACACCTATCAGGGGTTTCACAACGTGATCCTGCCCCTTATCCCCGAAGTGGCGGCCGAGGCGGCGCTGGATCGGGCGGTCTTTGCCGGGGGCTGTGCAGAAAGCAGCGACACCTCTGTCGCCACGCTTGAGGTGGATATCCTGAAGCTATACTCCGACGACTTCATCGCCCAGTGGGATGGTTTCCTGCGCGATGTGCGGCTGGCACCGATCACCGATCTGGCGGTGGCGACGGCCAATCTCAAGGACCTTGCCAGCGCCGACAGCACGCTGAAGCGGCTGTTGCGCGCCGTGGTGACCGAAACCGACCTGACCGCCGTCCCGCCCGAACCGGAAGGGGGCGCGGAAGCAACCGGCGGGATCGTCAAGGCGGCCACGAAAAAGCTGGGCAAGCTGGGGGCGCTGGTGTCCAAGGGGACCAAGACCGCAGACAAGATCGGGCTTGGCGGCGATGCGGGTGGCGCGCCTGCCGATCCGCCCGGCACGGTCGTCGCGGCACATTTCGCGCCGCTCAAGGCCACCATCGCCGAGGTGGACGGCAATCCGCCCCTGATCACCGATGCCGAAACCGCACTGGGCGCGCTGGCCAATGAATTGCAGACCGTGGCCGCCAGCCCCGACGCGGAAGAGGCCCTTTTGTCGCGGGGTGGCCTGCCGCAACTGACCGGGCAATTGGCCAATGTCGCCGCGGCACTGCCCGACCCGGTGGATGACTGGCTGACCGGCCTTGCCGGCGACACCGTCAGCGTCACGCGTGAGGCTGTGGTGGCCCAGCTTAACGCGCGCTGGAAGGCGGATGTCCTGCCCTTCTGCACCAGTGCCACCGCCGGGCGCTATCCGTTCGAGGCGGGCTCGGCCATCGATGTGAACACCGCCGATTTCCAGAGATTGTTTGGCCCGGGCGGATTGGTCGACGCCTTCACCAACACTCATCTGATCCAGTATATCGACACCACGGTCCGGCCCTGGGCCTGGCGGGCAGACTTCGGACTGCCAGCTGCCAGCCTGCAACCCTTTGAACAGGCGCGCAGCATTCGTGACGGGTTGTTCCCCGGGGGCGCCGGCCCGATCATGGCCTTCGCGCTGGAGCCGAAGGATTTGTCCGCCAATTCCAGCCGCGTGACGCTGAACGTGGACGGGCAGACGCTGGTCTATTTCAACTCGGCCCCGCGACCTATGGCGATGACCTGGCCGGGCAAGGACGGCACCAACCTGATTTCGCTCGCCTTCACGCCGCTGGATGGAACGGGCGATGTGATGGCCTCGGAATCCGGGGCCTGGGCTTGGCTGCGGCTGATCCGTAAGGGCAACCTTGGCAAGACCAGCTTGCCAGAACTTTTCACCCTGACGCTGTCCGCAGGGGGCCATTCCGCCACGTTCGAGCTGCGGGCAGCCTCAGTCGAGAACCCGTTTGACCTCAGCATGTTCGGCAATTTCCGCTGCCCGCAGGGGTTCTGATGCCCCCCCTCGTGGCTGCACCGCTGGGGGGCGTGATCACGGGCTTTCACGGCAAGCTGCCCACGGCGGGCGATTTCGTCACCCGCGGCTTGCCAACCGGTCTTGCCGCGTTCTGGGATGGCTGGGCCGCGCGCAATCTTGCCCGGCGGAGCGGTTGGCCCGAGGGCGGCCTGCGGTTGCGGCTGCAGTCGGGCGGCAAGGTCGCGGCGGGCGTGGCGGTGCCGGGGGCTGACCGGGTGGGGCGGCGGTTTCCGTTGGCGGCCTTTGTCATCGCGCCCACATTGCCTGCACCCGAGGGCCTTGCCGATTGGTGTGATGCAGCAGCGGCGGTTCTGGTGATGGCGGGGCAGGGGGCCCTGGACCCCGATGCCCTTTTGGACCAGCTTGAGGCGCTGGACCCCCCAACAGGTGGTGGCGATGGCGCCGCAATGCAGCTTTGGCGCGCTGGGGAACCGCCGCAGCCCTGCGACCCGGCCGACTGCGAACAGGTTCTGAAAACCCTTTTCAGTTGTTCATGATCTTTGCGCCTTTGACGGTCACGTTCCCCGTCGCCTTGACGTTGATCTTGCCGGACCCCTTGACCGTGATGTCCTTGCCTTCGATGTTGATGGTGCCGTCCTTCTTCATCGAGATCGAGGCCGAGCCGGTCTTCAGCACAATGGCATCAGCGGCTTCGATGGTGATGGTCTTGCCCGCCTTGATCGCCATGGCGCCAGCGATGTCGTGCAGGGCGTCCTTGCCAACCTTGGTGGCCTGAGAGCCGCCCACCTCGGTTGCCTGGTCCTTGCCGACCTTGACCGTCATCCCGCCGCCCACGGTGACCGACTGGTCTGATCCGATCGAGACCGTCTGGTTGGACCCGATGGTCCAGCTGTCATCGCTGCCGATGGTGTGGGTCTGGCCGCTGCCCACGGTCATGGCCCGGCTGGCACCGATGGTGTTGACTTGCCCTGCGCCAACACTGCGGACTTCCGCAGCCCCCACAGTATCGGTCCGTGCGGCGCCGACGGTGACGGTCTGGGCGATGGCAACGGTCTGGCTGTGGTTGCTGCCGATGGTTTCATCCGAATTCGCGCCGATGGCGATTGTCTCATTCGACCCCACGGTCAGGGATCGGTTCGACCCTACCGTTTCATCGTCATTCACCCCGATGCTGACGGTGCGGTTGTTGCCCACTGTCACCGCCTTGTCATTGCCCACGCTTTCCGTGCGGTCATGGCCGACCGACTGGGTGCCGTCGTGGCCCACATCCTCGACCCAGTCATGGCCGACGGTGCGGGTCTCATTGTTCTTGACCAGTTCGGTGTGGTCTTTCTCAGCCTGGAAATAGACCTCTTCCGCCCCGGCCTTGTCCTCGAACCGCAGCTCGTTGAACCCGCCAGAGGACGGCGTCGACCAGCTTTTCCAGCCCGACTGGCTGGCATTGCCGGGCAGGCCGTAAGGCACGGTGTTCTGGCCATTGTAGACGCGCCCGGTGATGATCGGCTGATCGGGGTCGCCTTCCAGAAAGTCGACAATCACCTCATGCCCGATCCGCGGGATCTGGATGAACCCCCAGCCCGCCCCCGCCCAGGCCGCCGAGACGCGGACAAAGCAGGAGGAGTTTTCGTTGCTGCTGTCCAGCCGGTCCCAGTGGAAATGCACCTTCACGCGGGAATATTCGTCGCAGAAGATCTCGGCCCCCGAAGGGCCGACGACCACCGCCGTCTGCGGCCCGGCCATGCGCGGCTTTGGCGTGATGCGGGCGGGGCGGAAGGGCACCGAAGCGGGCGACAGCTCCATCGTCACCTCATAGCCCGACCCGTCACGCGACTGGCCGGCGCGAAGTTCCTCATCCCACATCACATAGGATGCGGCGACCACCAGATAGGCTGCGTTCTCGGCCTCACGCGGGAACAGCTCCAGCGTAAAGCTGTGGCCGGACCAAAGCTGCCGCGCGGTGCCCTTGGCCGTCACCCGGTGCTGATCGGCCTGCAATTCGTGCAAGCGCCGTTCGGTGATCTTCTGCCCAGGGTCCAGTTCGCTATAGCGGCCCGGGTAGTGATAGACCTCGGCCTTGTCCTCCTTGTGGCCGACGGGAGCCGAGGTCAGCGCCGTCAGATCAAAGGAGGGTTTGACGAAATCATAGTCGGTCGAGGTAAACTTGCCGCTGCGCACCTGCGCTTTCGGCACCCAATGTGTGATGAAATCACCTTCGCGAAAGCTGACGCGGCTGTCGGGTTCGTAAGGAACCTTCTCGCTGCCACTGGCGGGTTCCAGCGCCTCATTCGCGTCCGAGATCACCAGGGTGTGGCCGTCTTCGGCATGGGTGAAGTGGTAAAAGATGCCATCATCTTCCATCAGCCGCTGCACGAAGTGAAGGTCGCTTTCCCCGTACTGCACGCAATACTCGCGCTTGTTGTACTTGCCCCGCAGCGACAGCTTGAACTTGGCCTGAGGGTAGGCCTTGAACACCTCTTCCACGATGTCCGGGGTGTTTTTGGACTGAAAGATGCGGTTGTCGCTGTCCAGCGACAGAAACCACAGCCAGGGCCGCAGTGTCATGCGGAAGAAGGCCAGATCATCGCGAATCTCTTCCAGCGCGAAATCGGCGACGAGCCCGTGAAAGTGGCGCGGGGTCTCGCCCTTGACGGTGATCACTGCCGGGGTGCCCAGCACATCCAGCGGTTTGAGGTCCATGTCCTTGCACGAAATCAGCAGCGAATAGGCAAAGGGTGAGGATATCCGATCCTCACCTTCCATCCGCGCGAAAAAGATTTCAGCCTCGATGGCAGGAATGGAAATGGTGATGTCGCGGTCAGCTGTCACGGGGGCCATCCTTGAAGGAACAGGCAGTTGAAAAGGTCATCACGAAAAATGCTGGGTTAAACTATAGCGCCATTTGTCGGGCTTGGCGCGTAGGAAGTTCCAACTTGTGGCAGCCGATCTTTGGCAGCCGATGCAGGGATTGGGCTACAGCACCGCCGGGCAGGCAAAGCCCTGCATCAGCTTGCGCAGGGCCAGGGGGTTTTGCGCTTGGTCAAAGACGATCTCAAGGAAAAGCCGTGACTGGTCGGCCCGCAGGTCAACCAGAAAGCGGGTGCCGCTGTCACGGTCGCGCAGCCGTAGCGGGGCCAGCAGCCGCAACAGGCCCCAATACCCGGGCTCGGTCAGCCGCGCCTCGCCCTCGCCCGAGTTGAAGGTCACCTCGATCCCGGCTCCTGGCTGCGCTCCGGGCCAGGCCAGCACCAGGCTGTCGGTCGCGGCTTCCACCGGGCCGCCTGCGCCGCCAAGGCTGACAAAGGCGCGCCCCCGTTCCGCCAGCGCCGAGAGGGTCAGCTCCAGCCCCGGCTGACCATCAGAGGCACCGGCGGGGTAAAGCCCCGCGCCAATCTCAACGGCGCGTTGCAGAAAGACAGCGCTTTCCTGGGTCAGGCCTTCAAAGCGCGCTTCGGGCTTCCAGCGCCACGGGGTGTCGGTCATGTCCAGCATCTGGACGGCGCGCGCCTTGACGAAACGGTCCACCAGCCCCCCCGGCGCCAGAAGAAG
>JBBQVR010000034.1:0-27185 GCA_038211355.1 Rhodobacterales bacterium
GATGAGCGACGAAAAGACAACCCATTTCGGCTTTCAGGACGTGCCCGAGGCCGACAAGGCCGGAATGGTGCATGGGGTCTTCAGCCGTGTCGCGTCAAAGTATGACGTGATGAATGACCTGATGTCCGGCGGCGTGTATCGCCTTTGGAAGGATGCGATGATGGACTGGCTCGCGCCCCGCGCGGGTCAGCGCCTGCTGGACGTGGCTGGCGGCACCGGGGACGTGGCGTTCCGGTTCCTGAAACGTGCGCCGGGGGCTTCGGCTGTGGTCTGCGACCTGACGGAACCCATGCTGATCGAAGGCCGCAAGCGGGCCGAGGCGGAAAAGCTGGCTGCCAACCTTGATTGGGTTGTGGGTGACGCAATGGCGCTGCCGTTTCCCGACGCAAGTTTTGACGTCTACACCATTTCCTTCGGCATCAGGAACGTGACCCGCATCCCCGACGCGCTGGCCGAGGCTTACCGTGTGCTGCGCCCCGGCGGGCGGCTGATGGTGTTGGAGTTCAGCCAGATCCCGAACGATCTGCTGCAAAAGGCCTATGATCTTTACTCCTTCAACGTGATCCCGGTGATGGGACAGATCGTGGCGGGCGACCGCGACAGTTATCAGTACCTCGTGGAATCGATCCGCAAGTTCCCTGATCAGGAGACCTTTGCCACCATGATCCGCGCGGCGGGATTTGGTCAGGTAAAGTATCGCAACCTGACAATGGGTGTCGCGGCGCTGCATTCCGGCTGGAAACTGTGAAGGGTCCGCACAACATCATCCGTTTGATCCGGACCGGGGCCACGCTGGAACGCACCGGCGCGATGGATGTGGTGCTTGAGGCCTTCAAGGCTCCGAAACGGTTGCGCTTTGCGGCGCGGATGCTGGGGTGGCCGTTCAAGTGGCTGGGCCTGAAGGGTGACCCCGCCCTGCCGCCCGCCACCCGCGCGCTGACCGCCCTTGGCCCGGCCTACATCAAGTTCGGTCAGATCCTGTCCACACGCCCCGACATCGTGGGCGAAGAGGTGGCGCTCCAGCTGAAATACCTTCAGGACAAGCTGCCGCCCTTTCCCACCGCCATCGCCAAGCAGATGATCGAGGCCGAGCTTGGACGGCCCGTGTCAGAAATCTTTTCCGAGTTTTCCGAGCCTGTCGCGGCAGCCTCGATCGCGCAGGTCCACCGGGCGCGGCTGGCCGAGACGGGCGAAGAGGTGGCGGTCAAGGTCCTGCGTCCAGGGATCGAGCGTGCCTTCCGCAAGGACGTTGACGCTTTCTATCTGGCCGCCTGGGTGATTGAGGTTCTGGCCCCGTTTTCCCGCCGCCTGCGGCCTTTGGACGTTATCACCCATTTTGAGGGCGTCGTTCTGGGCGAACTTGACCTGCGGCTGGAATCCTCTGCCGCGGCCGAGTTTGCGGCGAACACAGCCAAGGACGAAGGCTTTCAGGTGCCGAAACCACATTGGTTCCTGTCCAGCCGGAATGTGATGACACTGGGCTGGGCCGAAGGGATCGGCCTGAACGAAAACGCGCTGATCGACGCTGCCGGGCATGACCGCCGGGTCCTGGGCGCGCGGGTGCTGCAACTGTTCCTGAACCACGCGCTGCGCGACGGCTATTTCCACGCCGACATGCATCAGGGCAACCTGAAGATTGCCGCGAACGGTGACATCATCGCCTATGATTTCGGGATCATGGGGCGGATCGATGAATACACCCGCCGCGTCTATGCCGAGATCCTCTTCGGCTTCATCCGCAAGGATTATCGCCGCGTCGCCGAGGTGCATTTCGAGGCGGGCTATGTCCCCCCTGACCGTGACATTGACGAATTCGCCCGTGCCCTGCGCGCCGTGGGCGAGCCGATCTTCGGCATGGATGCCAGCCGGATCAGCATGGCGCGGCTTCTGTCCTACCTCTTTGAGGTGACGGAACGCTTTGGCATGGAAACCCGGACCGAGCTGATCCTGCTGCAACGGACGATGGTGGTGGTGGAAGGCGTGGCGCGGTCGCTTGATCCGCACATCAACATTTGGGAAGTCGCCAAGCCGATCGTGGAAAGCTACGTCAAGGACACCATCGGCCCGAAAGCGATCTTTCGCGATCTGGTCAAGACCGCGCGGGTGCTGTCACGCTTTGGTCCAAGGCTTCCTGCGCTGGTCGAGGCGCAACTGATCAAGGCCGGAAATCCCGGAAACCCGCCCCCACCGCCCCGGCGCAGGGTGCACCCGATTGTCTGGATGGCGCTGGTTCTGGCGGCCTTTGGCACGGGGATCGGTCTGGGCGGGCTTTTGTAGCAACCGCAAGTCTGTGGGCAAGGCTCTGCGGTTGACCGACATGGGGTGTCGCTGCGGTCGGATGCAAATGTGGGGCGGCGTTGCGAAGGACCCACCGCGCAACCGGGCCGTTCTGTCCCGTGATCCTGCAGGAAGACCCTTCGGTCCTGCGTCTGATGGTCAACCTTGCCGCACCGGGTCACGACAAACCGGATGGTTCCAGCGCGTTATACCAATACTTCGGCTGATGTGACCCTTGGCCGCCATGCCCATTTGGGCGCGCGCCTGAACATTGCCGCCAATCATGCCGAAATGGGTGATGCCCGCGCGGCCAATGCCGGTGTGCGGCAAATGCTCCGCCACCTTGTCACGCCGAAACGTCCGTGGTGGCTTTTGCACCGCGCGTGGGCCAGCTGCTGGCGGCAACTGCGATGACGCAGGGCCTGAGGCCGAACCCAGATCAGCCGCCGGCCTGCCGCAGGGCCGTCACCGCGCTGGCGGCAACCTCAACCCCGCCCTGCAGCACCAATGTGGGGCCTTGCGGGGTGGCCCGCACCTCAATCACACGGGCGTAATGTTCGATCGGTTTGGTGTTAAGAACCGTGTCACCCTGCAGGCTTTCCAGCGCGAAACTGTAGGTGCCCGGCGGCAATTGGTTGCCCTGCGCATCGGCGCCAAGCCATTGGTATTGCCCAGCGCGAGGGGGGATATCCTCACGCGAGACGAGGGTGCCGCGCGCGTCACGGACAACCAGAACGGCACGATCGGCACCGGTTGTCGGGGCCGCTGACAGGGTAACGGGCGTGCCGTCAAAGCGGATCGGCGCGGTGGACCGTGCATCCTGTCCGATCCATCCCGCCATTTCGGCAAGCCCTGTCTGCTGAAAACTGCCTTGCAGGTCGCTAAGCAGCTGGTTGGTGCGAACCTGCTGTTCCACGCCTGAAAATGTGGCCAGTTGGACGGCGTAATCCGCCGAATCGATTGGATTCAACGGGTCCTGATTCTGCATTTGCACCGTCAACATTCGCAGAAACGTGTCAAAATCCGATGTGATCTTGCTGGCTGATCCTGGACTGGCCGTCCCTTGGCTTGGGGGTGTCGTGACGGCAGATGCAAAGCTGGTGGCGGTGATGGTCATCGTGGGCTCCTCAAAGGCGCAGGTCTAGGGTGCTGGTTGCGGCAGGGCGCAGTAGGGGCGGATGCAAACTGGGCCCGCCAACCGGATCGGCGGGGCCGGCATCAGCGGCAATCGCATCGGCCAAAGGCATTTCTGGCCGGGCATTGCGGTTTTCACCCCCGTCAGACCCGCCAAAACCGATGTCGGCGCCCGAAAACCCCGCATCCCGCAACGCATCGGCCAGCTGATCGGCGTGCCGGCGAAAGAGATCAAGCGTTTCGGGACGCTCAAAGTTGAGCATGACGATGATCCGATCCGGGTTCTGCGCATCAGCCTGCAAAGTGACGCGGACATGACCAAGTTCATCGGGGGAAAGCGCGATTTCCGTCGTGCCATCCGGGCGCTGCGACAAGGTCTGGACCAGCTGGCCCGCCAGATGCTGCAAGGCGGTGGCAGGTGCAGCGGTGGCTGGCCCAAAGCCTGTCGCGCCTGTCATTGTCATATAGCCCGTGCCAAAACCCTCCCCCTCGCCAGGGTCACGGAAGGCGGCTTCGGCCTGTGCCGCGAAAAGCGACTGCAGGGCCGTTTCAGCAAGTTTTGCGACAAGGGCGCCAGGTGGCGAGAGCGTGGGGGCCAAAGCGTTGGGCGCTGTGATCGTCGCAAGCGAAGCCAGACCGTCAGCCTCGGCAGAAGTGGCCAATGCCAGCGCAGCGTCCCCGTCTTCAGGCGGGTCAGAAAGCAATTCCCCATCCGCAGCTGGCAACGGGGCGGCCTGCCAGAACCGCAGACCTGAGGCAGCCATTGTCGCCCCTGCCTGCGCCGCCTGCTGGCGGGCCAGATCGGCAAGATAAGTCGGCAGACTGTCCGTTTCCCCGGAAACATGTGCACCCTCAGAAATGGCACTGAGGGGGTTCGCAGCACTAGCCAGCCCTGCCAGTTCTTCGGGCGCAAGTGCAAGGCTTGCCGCCAAGGTCAGTGCGGCCTTGACGACGCTGGCATCCCCTGAGGCGTTCCCGGGCAAGGCGACTGCCAAATCTCCCTGCAATGCGGTTAAAGCAGACGCATCCACCAAGGTCAGTTTCGGATCAACCCCGGCAGGCTGATCCCCGGCAAGCGGTAGCCCTGCCGCTTCAGCCGCCAAGCCTGATGACCCAAGGCCTGAAGATCCAAGGCGCAACGCTTCAGCCGGCCAAAAAACCGCCGCCACGGGTGGAGACTCCTGCTCCACCAAGGTTGTTGATTCGCCGGTATCTGCAACATCCCTTTCCGACGGTTTTTCCGACATGAAGCTGGCAAAGGCCTCACGTCCGTCCTCATCTTGACCGGGCTGATCACCCCTTGCCCCCTCAGGACCAAAGCGGGGTTGGGTGGGTCCCGGCGCCGATGGCCCGGATGCGAAACTGTGTGCGGTTGCTGTGTGCATTTTCCTACGACTTCTGCCGCTGCTTTCCACGTTTATCACCGTCAGAAGTTACCCATTCTTTACCCCCATCGCGGATCGTCATGAAAATTCGATCCATCAGGAGGATTGCGATGGAACCCGCACCGATTGCCGCCTTGATCACCGGCCCGCCCGTCACCGCTGACCGGCGGCAGACGCTGATGGCCAAGGCCGAAGAGCTTGAGGCCACCTTTCTGGCCGAAATGCTGGCCCACACCGGGCTGGGAGAGTCCGGTCTTGGCGAGATGGAGGGGGGCTTTGGCGGCGGCGCAGGTGAGGCGCAGTTTGCCAGCTTCCTGCGTCAGGAACAGGCAAGGCTGATGGTAGAAGGCGGCGGCATCGGGCTGGCCGAGATGATTTTCAACACCATGGTAGAGGCAGAACATGCAGATCGACCTTGAAAACCTTATGGACCAGACGCGTGATGCGGTTCTGGCTGGCGACCTTGCCACGCTGGCTGACCTTGCCCCGCGCATGGCAGCCCTGGCCGAAGACCTGCCGCGCCTTGATGCCGCCACAGCCGGGCGCTTGATTCGGCTGGCCCAGCGCAATGCCCAATTGCTGCAGGCGGCCACACGCGGCGTGCGGGCCGCACAAGTCCGGCTGAGCGAGATTACCAACGGGCCAACCCTGACCACCTATGACGCGCGCGGTCAAAAGGCAGCACTGGCCCTGCCGTCAACGCTGATTCCACGTCGGATCTAAGTTGGCTCAAATCCGCGATATTTCAGGATCGGACATTAGGAATTGCTTAGCTGCTTCGGCGTTTGATGGGGTTCGCGTCCCATGCCGGGGCGGCGCTGCCGGAACGCTTCGGTGGCAATGGCCAGAACGCCCATCCTGCCACGTCCAGTGGCTTTTACGGCCGTGAAATCTGCGGCCTTACGCGAAGGACTATTAAATGTCGTCGATCCTGACCAATACCAGCGCGATGGTTGCCCTGCAGACCATGAAGGGCATCAACGCCAACCTGAACAAGACCCAGGCCGATATCTCGACCGGGAAAAGCGTGGCTTCGGCCAAGGACAACGCCGCCGTCTGGGCAATTTCCAAGGTGATGGAATCGGACGTGGAAGGATTCAAGGGCATTTCTGACAGTCTTTCCGTCGGCAATGCCACGCTGACTGTCGCCCGCAACGCATCGGAATCCGTGACGAAGCTTCTGACCGAAATGAAGGGCAAGATCGTCGCAGCCCAGGCCGAAAACGTTGACCGCAGCAAACTGCAGACGGACATCACGCAGCTGACCAAGCAGATCGAATCGGTCGTTGGCGCGGCGCAGTTCAACGGTCTGAACCTGGTTGATGGCTCGCAAACGTCGATCAACGTGTTGTCCTCGCTGGACCGCAGTGCCACCGGCGTGGCGTCATCGAACATCCAGGTGACGGCGCAGAACCTGTCGACTTCGGCCGGGACGGCACTGTCTGGCACCTCACTTGGTGCAGTCAGCGCGGCATCGGTTGCGGGCGGTGCGACCAGCACCGTGGGTACTTTCGTGTTCCAGGGCCCGGGTGGGGCGCTTGCCTCCAACGCCTTTGGCGCGACCCCTGCGACGGCCACCGCGCTGATTGAGGGCGATGCCATCGAACTGACCGTCGGTTCCACCACCGGGCGTTACGTCGTGAAGGAAGGCGACACGAACGATGAACTGGCTGAAGGCCTGCGCAATGCGCTGACCCAGGGCGGGCTCAACGGGTCTGACTTCACGCTTTCTGCAAGCGCAGGTGTCCTGAGCATCACCAACAACACCAACACTGCTGCTGCGGTTACCGTCGAGGCAACCCGGGGTGAAGGTGGGCTCGCTGTGCTGGGGTCGATCGACGTGACGGCTGATCCGGAGGCGGCACTGAGCGCGATTGAAGGCTTGCTGCAAACCTCGATCAACGCGGCATCGGAGTTCGGTTCATCGCAAAAGCGGATCGACATCCAGTCTGAGTTTGTTGGCAAGCTGACCGACTCGCTCAAGACCGGCATCGGCGCGATGGTCGATACCGACATGGAGGAAGCCTCGGCGCGTCTGCAGGCGCTGCAGGTTCAGCAGCAGCTGGCCACTCAGGCGCTGTCGATTGCCAACCAGCAGCCGCAGGGTCTTCTGTCACTGTTCCGGTAATCCATTGAGGGGCCGCGGGCGGTTGCCAGCGGCCCACCTTTCCCCCCAAGCCCCGAACAGATGGACCCCCGATGACCTACCAATCCCCCATCGCCTACGCCCGACGGGAAACCCCTGCCCGCTCGCTCCGCTCGGTCGAATACGACCTGATCGCACAGATCACCCAACGCCTGCGCAGCGCCTGGGCCAATCGGACGACCGATTTTCCCGCCCTCGTTGCCGCCTTGACCGACAACCAGCAGCTTTGGTCAACGCTGGCCTCAGACGTAGCGTTGCCAGACAACGGCCTGCCAGCACCACTGCGGGCGCAGCTGTTCTATCTCTATGAGTTCACGCTTCATCACAGCCGCGCGGTCCTTGATCGGGGCGCCAGCGCCGAGGTGTTGACCGACATCAACATGGCCATGTTGCGCGGCCTGCGTGGCGATGGAGGCAGCAGATGAGCGGCCTTGTGCTGAAACTTGGCCCGCATGAACGGGTCCTGATCAACGGCGCGGTGATTGAAAATGGTGATCGGCGGTCTCGCCTCGCCATCATGACGCCCAACGCAAACATCCTGCGCCTGCGCGACGCGATCCATCCGGAAGAGGTGACCACGCCTGTCCGACGCGTCTGCTACATCGCCCAGCTGGTGCTCACCGGTGACGCTGACGCTGGAGAGGCGCGCCTGCAATTGCTGCGCGGCATCGAACAGCTAAGCCAGGTTCTGACAGATCATGACAGCCGCACCCAGCTGACCCTTGCCAGCAAGGCCGTGCTTGAGGATCAGCATTATCAGGCGCTCAAGGCCCTGCGCAGCCTGCTGCCCCGGGAGGAGCGGCTGTTCGCCGCCGGTCACGCATGAGCTTTCAGCCGGTACTGCCCCTGGGTGGCCTTGCCGGCTGGGGGTTTTTGAAGCGAACGATGGAGCGTCAGCAGGCCGTGCAACAAGCAGCCCCCGTGCAGCAGCGGGACGAGGCCTACTTTCGTGACAAGATCGGCAAGGTCAGCACGGCCGAACAGCTTGTTTCCGACAAGCGTCTGCTTCGGATCGCGCTGACAGCCTTTGGCCTTGAAGCTGACGTCAACAGCAAGGCCTTCATACAGAAGATCCTCGAAGGCGGCACTCTCAGGGAAGGCAGTCTTGCGAACAAATTGGCCGACAAGCAGTATCAAAAGCTATCGGCGGCGTTTGGATTCGGTGATTTTTCAGTTCCTCGCACCAGGATTTCGACATTTGCGGATGAAATCCTGAACCAGTTCCGCGCTCGCAGTTTTGAAACTGCAGTCGGTGCGCAAAACAACACGTTCCGGCTGGCACTGAACGCCGAGCGTGAGCTTCCAACCCTTGCGGCGCGCCCGATCTCGGACACCGCAAAGTGGTATACAGTCCTTGGCAATGCGCCCCTCCGACAGGTTGTGCAGACTGCGCTTGGGCTGCCGAAAAGCTTTGCCTCGATTGACCTAGATCAGCAGGTTTCCGTGCTGAAAACCCGGGCTGAGGCTGCCTTTGGCTCAAGCGGGATCAGCCAGTTTACTGACCCCAAGAAGATGGGCAGCCTGATTCGAACCTTCATGGTGCGTGCTGATATCCAGGACCAAAGGGCAGGCAATTCGCCAGCTTCAATCGCGCTGCAACTTTTGCGGCGCTAGAGTCAGGACCCATTGATCTTGCGCGGTCGGCATGAGTCATGCTCCGAAAGGCGACTGAACGGCAACCTTTTCTTGCGGACGGATGCACAGATGGCTCGGCTACGGCCCATCTTTCCCAAGAGCCACGGCAAGCCGCGGGTCGACGATCGTCTGGTCCTTGGTGCCATTACATTCATTAATCGCAATGGCTTGCGTCGGTGCGATGCCCCCAAGGAGTATGGGCCGCCAAAGACCCTCTACAATTGTTGGAAGCGGTGGAGCGACAAGGGTGTCTTCGCCCGGATGATGCGGGGACCGGCCGCCGAGGCCGCCGTTGCGAAGACGGTGATGATCGATGTGAGCGGGCATGTGCCTTTGGTTCGAGCATGCCCGCACAAGTCTCTCAAGGCGCTCCGCACGGCGACCAGCCTGCGGTCGAAAAGGGGGGGCCAGGCGGCCCCGGGGGGCGTCTGATCGGTCGCGCAAAGGGCAGCATGAACACCAAACTGCATGCTGTTGCAGATGGCCGACCGATCCGCTTCCGCGTGACCGCAGGTCAGATCAGTGCCTGCACGGGGGCACCTGCCCTGCTGGGCTGCTTGCCAAAGGCAGACTGGCTGCCCGCTGACCGGGGCCATGACGCCGAATTGTTCAGAGATGCATGGAAAGACAAGGGGTTAAAGCCCTGCTGCCCGGGCCGGAAGTCGCGCAGCAAGCCCATCAAACACGACAGGCGACGCTACAAACCCCGCAACCGGATCGAGATCATGTTCGGGCGGCTGAAAGACTGGCCAATCGTCGGGACATCAGTCCCCAGGACTGTTTTTTCATCCTCCTCACAGGTCGCAACCCGCCACGAGCGGTGCGCGAAGGTCTTCCTCTCCGCCGTCCCACTCTCCGCAACCGTCATCCTATGGATATGACGCGGAAACGTATCCTGACCCTAGACTTTCTGTTGGACTGAACGACAGGGTGCGCGTTGTCGGGTGTGGCCCGCCAGCGCCTGGGTCACAGGAATCCAACCGTCGCAAAGGTAATTTCACGCCGAGCGTGGCAGCGCCCGGCCCAGGACGACCTTGCCGGCCGCAACACCTCTACCCCAGACACGCCCGCAAGCGCTCAAAACTTCCCGCGATACCGGTCGCAGGCGCAGGTTCGGCCAGAAACGCATCAAGACCGGGCCAAAGCCGGATCGCCCGGTCAAGCATCTGGTCAGAGCCCGAGGCATACAGGCCTGCCTGCACCATCATTTCCGCCCGGTCATAGGCCCCCAGCAAGGCGCGCGCATCGCGGATCAGGGTGTTTTCCTCGTCGGTCGCCGCATCCGGCAAGGACCGGGACACCGAGCGCAAAAGATCAATCGCGGGAAAGCGGCCCCGCTCGGCGATGCGGCGATCAAGGACGACGTGACCATCAAGTACCCCACGCAGAATATCGGCAACCGGCTCTTCCATATCGGAGCCAGCAACCAGAACCGAAAACACCGCCGTGATATCGCCCGACCCTTCCGGCCCCGGCCCCGCCCTTTCGGCCAGACCCATGATCGCCTGTGAGAGCGATGGCGGATAGCCGCGCAGCGACGCCTCTTCGCCACCAGCAAGGGCAACTTCGCGATGCGCCTCGGCAAAGCGGGTGACCGAATCAACCAGCAAAAGGACATGCAGCCCCTGGTCCCGGAAATGCTCGGCCACGGCCATGGCGGTCAGGGCGCACATGCGGCGCATCAACGGCGACTGGTCCGAGGTTGCCGTGACAATGACACTGCGCGCCATGCCAGAGGCACCAAGAATACGCTCGGTAAACTCGCGTAGCTCGCGGCCACGCTCACCCACCAGGGCGATGACCACCACATCTGCCGCCACCCCGCGCGCGAAACGGGCGAGAAGAGATGATTTTCCGACACCCGAGCCCGCAAAAAGGCCGATTCTCTGGCCGCGCACCAAGGGTAGCAACGTATCAAAGACCGCAACACCTGTGGACAGGCGCGCGCCAAGGCGGCGGCGCGTCGCAGCGGCAGGGGCAGATGCGCGCAGCGCCCGTGGAACTGCGCCCCGCATCAAGGGCCGCCCGTCCAGCGGCCGACCCATGGGATCAACCACACGACCGATCCAGCTGTCATCCGGGGCGATTTCGGCCTTGCCCAAAAGCTCAACCCGGTCGGCAATCGCCATGCCATCCCCCGAAGCATCCGGCAGCACCGAACAGCGGCCCGCGCTGAGGCGCAGAACCTCACCCCCCGCGGTGCCGTCACGGCTGTGGATCAGGACCCGATCGCCCAGCGTGGCACCTTCAAGACCGCTAATATCAGCCAGACCGCGGCGGGTTTCGACCACCCGGCCAATCCGCCTGACCGGGGCTGAGCCCGCGATTTCAGCCAACAGACCGTCAAAAATTCCACTCATCGGGATTCTCCCTTTGTTCGCTTCAACCGTTTCTAAAGGAATCACCCTTAAGCCTTGGTGAAGTTGGTCGAGGGAGAAGCCCCGATGTTTGAGAAACTGGAACTTACCCGGATGGCGCAGGCTCTTGCTGCACATTCCGGCGCACGGATGGGCGTCATCGCCCAGAACGTGGCCCATGCGGACACGCCTGGCTACAAGGCGAAAGATCTGCCCGTCTTTGCCGAGGTGTTCGCCGCCAGGTCCGGCAGTTTGCGGGCCACACGGCCAGGGCATTTCACGGCGGCTGAGTCCGGCTTGATGCCACAGGCCGAACAAGCCCCGGGCCGCGAAGCGCCAAATGGCAACACCGTATCGCTTGAGGGCGAAATGGTGAAAGCGGTTCAGGTGCGGCAGAACCACGAAATGGCGCTGGCGGTCTACCGCGCCACCTCTGACGTCCTTCGCGCCAGCCTTGGCCGGACACGGTAGGGGGCATAGATGGGCAACGATCTTATGACCTCGCTTTCCTTTGCCGCCTCCGGGATGGAGGCGCAGGCAATGCGGCTGCGGCATGTGTCCGAAAACATCGCCAACGCCGATACCCCCGGATACCACCGCAAGGTGATGTCCTTTGACCAGGCCATGGAAACAGGGCTGGTTGAACCCGGCCGTGTGCGGCTCGACCGCTCAGACCTTGTCAAGATCTACGACCCCGGCCACCCGTTGGCCGATGCCACTGGTCACTATGACGGCTCAAACGTCGATCTGGTGATCGAAATCGCTGACGCGCGCGAAGCGCAGCGCAGCTACGAGGCGAACCTTCGAATGTTCGATCAGACCCGTCAGATGACGCAAAGTCTGTTCGACCTTCTGCGCCGATAGAGGAGATCTAGAATGGATACGAATACCTCTCTGGTCAGCCAGGCCTATGCGAATGCCCGCACGGCCGCCGCCCCGCAGCCAAAGGCTGACGGGGCGGCGGAAGGCTTCGCCAAACTGGCAGGCAACTTCCTGGGCGCCTTGCAGGAACATGAGGCGACCGCCCGCGCCGCGATGACCGGAGGCGCCGATCCGCATGCCCTGGTGCAGGCGCTGGCGTCCTCGCAAATGGCGGTGGAAACGGTGGCCACGGTGCGCGACCGCGTGGTTGAGGCGTATCAGGAAATCCTGAGGATGCCGGTGTGACCGGCGGTATGACTGAAGGCATGATCTATGACGTCATGCGTCAGGGCCTGTGGGTGGCGGTGCTGATCTCGGCACCCTTGCTGACGGTGGCCCTGATTGCTGGGGTCGTGGTGGGGCTGTTCCAAGCCCTCACCTCGATCCAGGAGATGACGCTGACCTTCGTGCCCAAAGCGGCGCTGATGATGGTCGTCTTCTGGGCCTCGATGAGCTTCATGACCTCAACCCTGGTCGCGTTCTTTGCCGACACGATCATTCCCCAGATAGCAGGAAGCTGAGATGGACGCCGCCGGCTATGCCACGTTGAACCGCCAATCGGGATTGATGCGCGAAATGGCGGTGGTCGCGAACAACCTTGCCAATGCCTCGACCACCGGTTTCCGGCGTGAGGGGGTGGTGTTTTCAGAATATGTCGCGGCGATGGACAGCGACCCATCGCTGTCGATGGCCCATGCCAGCGGCCGCCATGTAGACCTGGGGCAAGCGACGCTAAGCCAGACAGGCGGCAGTTTTGACTTTGCCATTCAAGGGGACGGTTTTTTTCTGATCGAAACACCCCAGGGGGAACGGCTGACGCGCGCGGGCAGCTTTACCCCGTCCGCAGAAGGTGAGCTGGTCACCCCAGATGGCTACCGTCTTCTGGATGCGGGCGGCGCCCCTGTCTTCATCCCGCCAGATGCGCGGGCAGTGGCCATGGCCAGCGACGGCACCCTTTCGGCCAATGGCCAGCCGATCGCGCAGATCGGCCTTTGGCAGCCGACAGATCCGATGGGCTTGCGGCACCAGTCCGGCACGCTTTTCGCCGCTGACGCGCTTGAGCCAGTTGAAGGCGGCGTCGTCCTGCAAGGCATGCTGGAAGACAGCAATGTGGAACCGGTCTCCGAGATTACCCGGATGATCACGGTTCAGCGCGCCTATGAACTGGGCCAGAAATTCCTTGATGCCGAGGACCAGCGGGTCCGCGGCGTGATCCAGACACTTGGGAGGTAAGGTTCAGCAATGAAAGCGCTTCAGATCGCAGCGACCGGCATGGCGGCCCAGCAAATGAAGGTCGATGTTGTGTCCAACAACCTCGCCAACATGTCGACCACCGGCTACAATCCCCGCCGCGCCGATTTCGCCGACCTGCACTATCAGCAGATGGCGCGGCCCGGCAGTCTGACGGCGGAAGATGGCAGCATGCTGCCGACGGGCATCCAGATCGGCCTTGGGGTGCGGCCCGCAAGCGTGTCGGTGGTCCTCGGCCAAGGGTCATTGGACGCGACCGGCGCTGACCTTGATGTCGCAATCGAAGGCAACGGCTATATTGAGGTTGCCATGCCCTCGGGCCTGACGGGGTATACCCGGGACGGCGCCCTGAAACGGTCTGCCGAAGGGGTTATTGTCACCTCTGACGGCTACCCGGTCGTGCCCGGCATCACCATCCCCGCTGATGCGCGCGGCATCACGATCAGCGCCACTGGCGAGGTTTGGGCCGATTTTGCCGACCGGCTGGACCCCGAACAGCTCGGCCAGCTTACCCTTTCCAGCTTCGTCAACGAAAAGGGATTGGAGGCGATCGGCTCCAACCTGTTTCTGGAAAGCCCGGCCTCGGGTGCGGCCTTTTCGGGTGCGCCGGGGCAGGACGGGCTTGGAACGCTGCGGCAGGGCTATCTGGAGTCAAGCTCGGTCGATGCCGTGCGCGAAGTGACCGAGCTGATCAAGGCCCAGCGTGGGTATGAGCTGAATGCAAAGGTCATCACCGCCGCGGATCAGATGCTGGCTGCCACCACGCAGGTGCGGTGATGTGGCGCTGTCTGGCTCTTTTGCTGCTGACGGGTCCTGCACTGGCAGAAAGCGTTGTGGCCACCCGCACGTTGCGGCCCAATACGGTGATCGGCCCCGAAGATCTGACGATCGTTGACGCCGCCCTGCCCGGCGCTCTGACCGACCCGGCGATGGCGCTTGGGCTTGAGACGCGGGTAGCGATCTACGCCGGCCGCCCGGTCCTGCAGGCAGATCTTGGCACCCCCACACTGGTCCAGCGCAATCAGGTGGTCAACCTGATCTATCTGGCGGGCGGCCTTGCCATCTCGACCGAGGGGCGCGCGCTTGCCCGCGGGTCTGAGGGTGAGACGGTCCGTGTAATCAACCTTGCTTCGCGCACCACTGTCAGCGGCCGGATCGGCCAGGACGGCGCGGTTTATGTCGGATGGGATGAATGACATGCTGATGCGATCCACTCTTGTCCTTGCGCTGCTGACCTCCGGCTGCGGCAAACTGGGCCAGGTCGGCCGAGCGCCCGAGTTTTCCCCGTTGGAAGGGGGCGCGCAGCACTACGCAATGTACTCCGCCTCCTTGCCTGAGGATCAGACGCCCGCAGCGCCCTCGGATGCTTCATCGCTTTGGACTGCGGGCACGGAATCGCTTTTTGGTGACCGACGGGCCGCGCAACGCGGCGATATCCTGACCGTCGTGATCGAGATAGACGATAGCGCGGAAATCTCGAATTCATCCGGCCGCAACCGCAGCGGCAAGCAAAGCGGCGGCCTGCCAGAGTTTCTGGGGATTCCGCAGCGGATCAACGAAAGCCTGCCCGATGGCGCCAGCATGGCCGACGCCTTCGAGATGGAGTCGTCGTCAACCTTCCGGGGCTCGGGCAATGTGGCCCGCAACGAGCAGCTGACCCTGCGCATCGCCGCGACCGTGGTCGAGGAGTTGCCGAATGGCGTGCTGCGGATCGAAGGCCAACAGGAGGTGCGGGTCAATTTTGAGCTGCGTGAATTGGTCGTGACCGGCTTTGTCCGACCCATCGACATCTCGCGTCAGAACGAGATCACCTATGACAAGATCGCCGGCGCGCGGATCGCTTACGGCGGCCGCGGCCAGATCTCTGACATGCAGCAACCCACCTACGGCCAGCAGGCCGCAGATATCGTGCTGCCGTTCTGATCATGATGCGCAAAATCCTCCCGATTGTATTGGCCTTGGTGGGACTTGGCGGCGGGATCGGAGCCGGGCTGATGCTTCGGCCTGAACCGGAAACACCCGATGCGGCGCATGGCTCTGAAGAAGACCCTGCCGCCACCTCAGAAGACGCCGCCCATGCCGATGAGGCGACGACTCCGGAATATGTCAAGCTGAACAATCAGTTCGTGGTTCCGGTCGTGGATCAGGGGCGGGTTTCTGCGATGGTCGTCCTGTCCCTGTCGCTTGAGGTTGAAACAGGCAGCACCGAAACAGTCTACCAGCGTGAACCAAAGCTGCGGGATGCGTTCCTCCAGGTGCTGTTCGATCATGCCAATGTCGGCGGATTCAGCGGCTCCTTCACGGATGGGTCCAACCTTGTGGTGCTGCGCGGCAGTCTCAAAGAGGCGGCTGCGCAGATCCTTGGGACCGTTGTGAAAGATGTGCTGATCACCGACATCGCCCGTCAGGACAGTTGACGCCCCCTAGCGTTTGGCCTGCAGTTTGGCCGTGATCCCGCGTAACGCGTGGACGCGGCCAAAAGCCGTTTCAGCCTCTGCCCGCGCCGCCATGGCTTCGGCGGTCTGCCGGGCGATGACTTCGTTCAACTCCGCCTTGCGCGCGTCGGCCCAGCGCCGATAGTCGCAGGCGACAAGCGCTCCAACAACTTCGGGCAGGTCAGCCGGTTCTGCGGCCCGGTCGATGGCAGCCATTTGGGCGCGACTGCGGTCGAGCCGTTCGGCAGCCTGGCGCATCTGCCCAAGGCGATGCTGCAGCAGCAGATCCGCAAGGGACCCCAGCTTGGCAAGGTCCATGGTCCGGGTCACCGCTTGCCAGCCTTCTTGCGCATGGCGTCTGCAAAGCGGATGGCAGCGGCGACAGCGCGGTATTGTTCAGTGCGCACTTGCTGGCCAAGCTCAACCGTCGCAAAGATCGCGCGGGCGGTTGGCGGGTCACTGTGCAGAGGGATCCCATGGTCAGCCGCACGCGCGCGAATGACGGCGGCGATTTCATCCACGCCCTTGGCCACGCAGACCGGCGCGCCACCCTTTGCCCGGTCCCAGCGCAGCGCGACGGCATAGTGCGTCGGGTTAACCACAACGACATCAGCCGTCGAAACATCCGCAAGCATGCGATTGGTCGCCACATCCTGCGCCTTTTGCCGCCGGGCCGCCTTGAGGTGAGGGTCGCCTTCACTTTCCTTGAATTCATCCATCAGCTCTTTTCGAGACATCCGGTTGCGCTTTTGATGCAGGTGGACCTGCCAAAGATAATCCACCCCACCTAAGACCGCCGCGACAATGAGCAGAATGAACAGAAACTCCACCGTCAGTCGTGACAGGACCATCGTCGCCAAAGCGGGCGTCAGGTAGATCGTGGCCAGAATATCCTCAAGCCGGGCGGTCAGGAAGACATAGAGGATGACCGACACCAGGCAGAGCTTGACCGTGCTTTTGGCAAACTCAACCAGCCCCTCGGCGCCGAATTTGTGCTTTGCCGTGGCAATCGGAGAGATCCGTGACTGTTTCGGGGCCAGATTTCCGGGCGTGACAAGAAAGCTGCGCGTGGCGATGGCCACAACCAGAACCGCAATCGGCGGCAGGATCAAAAGCGCCAAGGGGGGGCCGGCGAACCCGATCAACAGTCCCCCGAGCGGCCCCGACGCCCCAGTGGCCATCAGATGCGACAAGCGATCCGATTGATCCAGAAGCACCATGCCGGCGGTGCCAGCCGCCTGAATGGCCCAGCCCCCCAGTGCCACCAGCGCCAGCAGAAACCCGGCGATCGCGGCGGCCATCAGCAGGTCCTGTGACCGCGGAACATCCCCTTTCTTGCGCGCCTCAAGCAGCTTTTGCGGAGAGGGGTCGTGTTCCTTATCGGTATCGTCTTCGTCCTGCCCGCTCATGGAGCGCCCGCGAAGGGATCGGCAAGGAAGGCCTCAAAGGCTTGCAACCACACGGCCAAAAGCAGGGGCGTGGCCACGGCCAGCAGCGCCAGACCGCCGAGGGTCAGCGCAGGTGCTCCCACCATCGACACCATCAGTTGCGGCATGGCCCGGTTGATCGCCCCCAAAGCAAGGTTGTAGATCATCGAGGCAATGACAAAGGGGGCCGACAGCGTGAAAGCCAGGCTGAAGGTCTGGCTGGCCAGTCCGACGCCCCAGTCCGCCACGGCCCGCGCATCAGGATAGCCGCCCGCTGGCAGGATGTCATAGGACAGGATCATCAGCTCGGCCGCCTTGACGTGCAGCCCCGCGCCAAGGGCAAGCGCCACACCGGCGATCAGGAACAGGTTGCCGATGGCCGGCTGCGGCTCGGGTGCGGCGCCGGCAAAAAGCTGCGACAGGGTGGTTGCCTGCGCGATGATTGAGGCCGCCGTCTGCAACGTCAGCAGGAAAAGCCGCATGCCAAGACCAAGGATCAGCCCGGCCACAGCCTCACCCAAAAGCGGGAAAAGGGCGGGGGCGGGACCGAACGCCTCAACCTCGGGTGTGATGATCGGGGTGACGACGGCGGTAAAGCAGACAACCAGCGCCAGCTTCACCCGTTGGGGAACCGCCATTTCGCCAAAGCCCGGCATCAGCGCCAGCACCGCGCCGACCCTGACAAAGACCAGCGCCGCCGTCCAAAGTACCCCTTCGGCAAGGTCAAGCAGGGTGGCAAGTTCAGTCAGGATGCCGTTCATGCCGGAACCTGCCCCAACAAGGCAGGCCGCGCGTCGGTGCCAATCTCTTCATAGGAAAGGACGGGCATGTGCAGCCCCTTGGCCTGCACTACGGTCCGCAGGAACCGCCGCCGCGCAACCGAGGTGACCAGTGCGGGGTAAACCCCCGTTTCGGCAGCGCGGTTCACCCTGTCCGTCAAGCCATTGGCAAGACGCGCAAAAAGTTCAGGCGGAAGGGCGATATCGCGCAAGCCGCGGTCACCGTCGATCTGGTAGGTCGCAAAGACCTTTTCCCAGTCGGGCGCCAGCTGGATCAGCGGCACAGTGCCGTCCGGCCGCTTGAGTTCGGCCACGATCTGGAAGCCAAGCCGCTGGCGGACATGTTCACAGATCGCCTCAGGTGTTCCCAGTTGGCGAGACTCGGCCACCGCCTCAAGGATCAGCGGCAGATTTCGGATCGACACCCGTTCATCCAGCAGCAGCCGCAAGACGGCATGCAGCAGATCCAGCGGAATCTTCTCGGGCAGAAGTTCATCAAGCAGGCGGCGGTTGGCTTCGGCGCGGACAGGATCGGACAGCTTGACGAATTCATCCAGAAGACGCCGCAGACCGCGCAGTGTCAAAAGCCGCGACAGGTTCGCCTTCAGCACCTCAAGCATGTGGGTGGCCAAAACCTCGGTCGGTGAGACGACCGTCAGACCCGAAAGGGCCGCATCCTCTTGCTGGTCCGGACGAATCCACCGCGCCGGGGCGCCATAGACCGGCTCTCGCACATCCCGGCCATCGGGTGCGGTAACCCCGTCGGTCAAGAGAACCAGAATCCGGTCAGGAAAAAGCTGGTCGGATACCCGCTCAACTCCTTGGAGGCGGATCCGGTAATGGCCCGGTAGCAAGGACGCCTCATCCGTCAGGCGAATCTCGGGCAGGATAAAGCCGAAGGCCGTGGCAACATGGTTGCGCATGTTGGCGATCCGGCCATCAAGCCCGGTCACCGGGTCCAGCACCATGGCCACAAGGTTGGGGGCAAATTCAATGTGGATGTCGTCGAAATCCAACACATCTCCGATGGACTTTGGCCGGACAGGTTCCAGCGTCGGGACAACGGCCGCCTGTGGCTTGGTCGCCTTTCGCAGCTGGAATAGGGCCAACCCGCCCAGACAGATCGCCGCCAGCATGAAGGGCAGGAACGGCATTCCCGGCACGATCGCAAACAGCGCCATCAAGGCTGCCACCGTGCCAAGCGCCCCGGGGTAGCGTCCCAACTGCGCGAAGAACGACACATCGGCCGCCCCCTTTTCGCTGCCCTTTGCCAAAAGAAGCGCCGCTGCGACGGAAATGATGACGGCGGGAATCTGGCTGACCAGCCCGTCGCCCACAGTCAGGATCGTGTAAGTGCGAAAAGCTGTCGCCGCATCAAGATCATGCATGAAGATGCCGACAAGAAGACCGACCACGATGTTCAACATGGTAATCAAGAGGCCCGCAATTGCATCGCCTTTGACGAACTTCGATGCCCCGTCAAGCGAGCCGAAGAAGTTGGTTTCCGCGAGTTCCAGCTCACGCCGGCGCTTGGCCTCGGCATGGTCGATGGCGCCGGCCGACATGTCGGCGTCAATTGCCAACTGACGGCCGGGCATCCCGTCCAGCGCAAAGCGCGCCCCGACCTCGGCCATCCGGCCAGCGCCCTTGGTGATCACGATGAAGTTCACGATCAACAAGACAATGAAGATCACCAGACCTAGGACAATATTGCCCCCCATGATGAAATCGGCAAAGCCTTCGATCACATGTCCGGCGGCGTCGGTGCCGGTGTGTCCCTGACCAATGATCAGCTTGGTCGAAGAGATGTTCAGCGACAGCCGAAGCAGCAGCGAAGCCAGCAGGATCGTCGGAAAGGCCGAGAAATCAAGCGGGCGGTCGATGAAAAGCGTGACCGTCAGCATCAAGATTGCAAGGGCGAAGGACAGCGCCAGGCCGATGTCCAACAGCCAGGCGGGGATTGGCAGGACCATCATGACGATGACCGCCATCAAGCCCAGGGCCAACAGGATCGTAGGCCGGAAAACGGTGCTGACGCTGATGCCGGTCATCATGTTACGGGGCCCCGATCAGGCGTTGCCCGCCACCGGTCATGGGCACAAGTGAGCCACGGCTTCCCCCCTGCCCGGCCAGAAGAAGAGGGAACCGGTTCAACCGGTCGACCGTCGCCGCCGCCATTTCGGGGGCAGCCAACGCGCCCGTTTCCGACCAGGCGGCTTCAAACCTGGCGCGATACCGATCCGCGTATTCCGGGGTGGCCGAATGGTAGGCGGCAGCCGCAGTCGCCCAATCGCCGGACTGAGCGTAGTGCTGGGCCAGATACTCCGCCGCGTAGAGGGCGTTGGCGTCAGGATCCAGCATCTCGGCAACCGAGGCAAAGGCCGCTGCATGCCAGCGATAGTTTAGCTGAAAGCAGCCCAGATCGATATTGGTCAGCCCTTGCTCTAACGCACCGGCCACAAGGGTTTCGGCTGCGCCAAGGGTCTCCAGCCAATGCCCTTCGCCACCCATGTTGACGGTCCAGGGCCAGGGGCGGGAATTGCGGCCGGTTTCCACCTGCGAAATGGCGATCAGCACGTTATACGGCACACCCGTGGCTTTGGAGGCGCGCAGGGCAGCGTCTGCACACAGGCCAGACGCATCTTGGCTGGCAGCCCCCTGCTGGGGCACCAAAAGCGCCAGAACGGCAAGTGCGGGGCAAACATTTCTTGTTCGGGCCAAGGGCATCGCATCCTCCACCCCCGACTTTCTGCCAAGGGTCGCCACAGCCTAGGCGACGAATCTTTCCAAGCGGTTAGCAAGGTCACGGAGAGGGTGTCGGCACAGTAGACAACAGGGCATCCAGGACCGCGCGGGCTGCAACGCTTTCATTGACCAAGGCGTTGCCGCGGGCCAGCGGGCCAGTCTCATCTCGGGATGGCGCGGCAGCGATCCCGGCGGCGACGGCCCAAGGATCGCTCCCTTCCGCTTGCAGGCGGGGCCAGTCGGCCTCCCATGGCAAAAGCCGCGCAGCCTCATCCGGCAGTCCTGCCGCCTCATAGGCCTGTCGTGCCGGCTCGATCCGGCCCAGTTGGACCAGTGCCCTTGCCCGCAAGACCTGATCTTCGGGACCATCCAGTGCGCCTAGCAGCCCAAGCGTCGCGCGGGCATCGGCCCGCAGCAATTCGGCCCGCGCTGCCACCCTGCGGATCTGTTCAGGGCCCTCGTCCGAAACCGGCCCAAGCCATTCCAAGGCCGCATCCGGGAACCCAAGATCGACCAACCGCATGGCCACCGACAGCGTCACCTCTGGTGCGACGGCAGGAGGTTGCTGACCTGAGGGAAGCACCGCCTGACGCAAGAAATCATCGTCATTCGCCCTTTGTTGGGCGACTTGCCACAGATCAGGCTCTGCCACTCCTGCGTGTTCGACCAAGTCGAAGGCGGCGGCTGTCTGGTCTGAAAGGGCCAGGGCCAGAACCAAGGCCCGCTGCAAAGCCGCGGCTTCATCCCCAGTGGCAGCCTCACGCTGGAAGGCCAAGAGCGCGGTCGCAATCTCGGGCGAAAGGGGCTCTGCGTCCCTAAAATGCGCTTCGACCAGGGCGATCAAGGCATCGGCCGAATCTGTGCCTTCGGACACAGAGGTCTGGGCGAAGTCGCGCGCCGCTTCGTTCCGGTCCGCCTGCAACTCGGCTTTTGCATCCAGCAATGCCACTTCGGCCACTGTGCTGTCAGGCGACCGCTGGATTGCATCACGCACGATCCGCGCAAGATCGGCATCGCCACGTTGCAGCAGTCTGTCGGCAAGGCCGGGCCCAAGCGTGCGGCGCAAATGCGGCGGAAGTGCCGAGAAGCTGCGGACGATCGCCGCTACGTTGACTTGAGGACCCGGCGGCAGCCGATCCAGCGCAAGCGCTGCCCAAAGTGCTGCCGGCCCATCGCAGCCCAGCATGCCGACGAAAGGCGTGGAGGGGTCACTTTCCCCATCAATCAGCCGGGCCATCGAGACATAGGCGCGCAAGTTCTCTGTTGCGCCTTCCCCCTCCAGCAACGTCGAGATCTGCGCAGCCTCGGCGCCAAAGCCAAGATAAAGGTGCAGCCGGATGGATTGCATCACCGCGTCCGGCTCAACCCGGTCAAACTCGCCAAAAAGACCCGACCGGGCTTCAGACAGCAGGTCTAGCGGCAGACGGTCGGCGCCCCAGGCTGGAAGGTTGACCGCCTCGTCGGCGATGCAAGCGCCACCTTCCGCCGTCAGCCCTTCGGGCGGGCGGGTGTCCCCAATGCTTATACCCGGCATTTCGCCGATCCTGATCTGGGACCATGACGTCGCAGCGTCATTGTCTGGCACCTCAGGCGGTGGTCCGGGCAGTACCATGTCCACCACGCCGACTGCAGCGCCGCGGCTGATCTGTTCCAGCAGTTCATCCCGCAAGGGCTGAAGCGACAAGGCCCCGCCCGCCATTGCCCCGCCTGCCATTGCCCCGCCTGCCATTGGTTCGGCAGAGTTTTGCGAGGCCGCAATCAGCCCATCAGGACGCGTCATCGCAAGCCAATCGTAAGCGCCTTGCAGGGAGCGGGGTGGATCAAGAGGCAGGATGCGTGGCAAGATCTGCCTGTCGGCCATCGTGCCCGCCGGTGAAAAGCCGGTGAATGCCGTCTCAAAACTCGATCCGGGCGGGGGCGGGCCGTCCTTGATGTCTAGCACGACCATGCCTGGGCGGTATTCGAACGGAAACACATGGCAGGGGCAGGCCAGCGTCAGTTGCAGGACGCCAGTTTGCGGATCCGCGCGCAGGCCCTGCAGCCGGGTGCGGGGAATGCGGTCCCACACCCGTGTCAGGTCATAACTTGGTGGAGAAGACGCATCCAAGGCAAACGCATAGCCCATCGGCGTCCGTCCGACGGCCCAATCCCCGATCTCAGGCAGTTCGATCACCAGCCGGGTAAAGCCTTCATGCTCACCCGAGAAGACCCGGGCCGTTTCGGCCGCCGCCGGCGAAGCCATGGCCATGAGCAGTGCCAGCAACCGGATCATGCGACATCCTGCTTCAGGCCGCGCATCGCCTCTTCCAAGTCGCTGAACGCCGGGCGCACATGGTGCGGCGTGTTCTGGCGGCCAACTTCGATACAGATGTTTGCTGGGTGACGGTGGAGGTTGGCAATCAGGACCTCGCGGATCAGCTGGTAGAAATGCGTGTCCTCTTCGACTACGGATTTCACCCGTGCAGCAAAGGGGCCCATCAGGCCATAGGCCAGAAAGACGCCAAGAAACGTCCCCACCAAGGCGCCGCCGATCATTTTGCCCAGCACCTCAGGCGGCTGATCAATTGAGCCCATGGTCTTGATCACCCCCAGAACAGCGGCGACGATTCCCAGCGCTGGCAAGGCATCGGCCACGGTCTGCAGCGCGTGGCTGGAGTGCATTGCATGGTGCAAAGTTGCCTCCATCCGCTTGTCGAGCACCTCTTCGACCTGATGGGGATCGTCATAGTTCATGGATGCAGCGCGCATCGTGTCGCAGATCAGATCCATCGCTTCATGATCCTGAACGATGCGCGGGTACTTGCCAAAGATCGCCGAGGTTTCGGGCGATTCGATGTGTTCTTCCAGCGCGACGGGATTGGCCCGCGCCATCCGGATCAATTCAAACAGCAGACAGAGCAGATCACGATAGTCCTCCGGTTTCCACCGGGGACCCTTGAACACCTTGCCAACGTCGCGGATCGTTTGTTTGACTGCGGAAATATCATTGGAAATGAGGAACGCCCCGACGGCCGCCCCCCCGATCATGATCATCTCGAAGGGCAGTGCCTTCATGATGATGCCCATCTTGCCGCCGGCAAGCATATAGCCGCCGAAGACCATGACAAGAATGACGACTATGCCGACAAGCCCAAGCATCTGAGGTCCTGCTATCGTTGTGGCGGTCAGTATCGACGCCGCGGGTTAAGACATTCTCACCACCGATCTATTCAGTGGGGGCACCTGCATTGCGGCCAGCCACGATGACGCTGACGCCGTAAGCCGCTTCGGAAGACATCCCGGAAAGGATGGCGGCGGCAGATTCGGGGGGCATTCGGCCGAGAAAGCCGGCGGCAAATTCCGGGGCCATGGTTTCGAAAAGTGCCGCAGCGTCCTTTGGTTTCATCGCCTGATAGACCAGTGTCAGCTTTGCGATATCCGCCTCTGCCGCGCCATCGGCGAGGGCGAGGGTGGCTTTCAGCTCTTCCTCCATCGCTTGCAGCTTTGTCATCCGCTCAGTTATCGCGGTATCGGCAAGGGCGAGGGCGGCCAGCCGGTCCTGCAACGCGGCTTCTTGCGCGACAAGGCGGCCCTCACGCAGGGTCAATGCCTCAGCCAGCGCCGCGGGGGTTTCGCACAGGCCAGGCGCAGCGGCTTCGGCCCCTTCAGGCCCCACTTCCGCGCGGGCGAGAGCCGCACCCACACCTGACCCAAGCCGCAATGCCCCTGAGGTTGCGAAAAGCATTGCGACAATGAACAGCGCGCCTTGCCCGGCGCGACGCCGCCCCGTCATTCCGCGGCCTCAAGCGTGTCGCGCGTGCTGCGGCGGCGGATGAACCGAAGCCGACGTTCAGCTTCGGGCGTTTCATCCACTGGCGGGACGGCGGGTTTGGCAACCGGATCGGGAAGGTCGTGCAACGCGGCCACCAGCAGCTCCAGCCGCTTGGCGACGGCTTCGCCCCGCGCTGTCAGCGATTCCAGGCTTTCGGCTGACCCATTGGCCGCCCCGCGCGCCTTTTCCAGCGCAACGGTCATGTCATCGACCTGCGCCGACAAGACCGCAATCGCCCCCCCCATTCCCGTCTCAAGCGTGGTGAACCGCTTCAGTCGGGTGGAAAGCACATAACAATACACGGCCGCACCAAACGACCCCGCCACAAGAAGAATGTCGGCAATCAGGTCCATGACCCACCCCTTTCAGTTCAAGACGAATTCGGTGATCAGCAGATCGCGCACCCGGCCTTCGCCGGTGACAATCTGAACGCGCCGCAGCATCTGCGACCGCAGCTTGGCCATGGCGCTGGGGTTTTCGATTGCGGCGGTGTCAATGGCGCGCAGATAGCTGTTCAGCACATCCAGAATGCGCGGCGCCAGCAGGGTGACATCCGCAACAGCGCTATCCACCACCTCAACCTGCGCGGTAAAGCGCAAGTGCCTGCTGCCCGAATCTGGCGCAAGCGAGATCACCATGGTTTCCAATGGCACGAAGGCGATGCCGGTCATCGGGCCCGGCCCCCCCGCATGCTCCGCCGCCCCATGGGCTTCGCCGCCCAGAATCATCCCCGACCAGGTTGCGTAAAACCCAGCCCCGCCCAGCACCAGCGCCAGCACGACCCCCATCAGAAGCGGCAGCTTTGACCGCTTCTTCCCTGTCTCTTCACCGACGACGCCAGCGCTTGCCACGGTTCACCTCTGCCTTCTGCACAAGGGGGACCATAGGCCAAAGGTCACTAACCGATTGTTAAGCGGGACCCGTCATTCGTTGCGTATCGGCAGAAGCCCGACAGCGGAGAATCGCCTTGCAGAATGTAATCGCCATCTGGTCCTCGCTTGATATCCGGCGTCGTCTGATCATCGCAGGCGCGACGGTTGCCATGTTTCTTGCCATCATCGGCCTTAGCCGGATGGCCAGCCAGCCTGACATGGTCCTGCTTTACGCAGGCCTTGAGCCCGCCGCCGCAGGGGAAGTTGTGGCCGCCCTTGACCAACGCGGGGTCGTGTCGCGGGTCACGGGCGATTCGATCTTTGTCGATGCCTCGCAGCGCGACAGCTTGCGCATGGCGCTTGCCTCCGAAGGGCTGCCCGCGGCCGGTGGCGGCGGGTATGAGCTTTTGGACAATCTGTCCGGCTTTGGCACCACCTCGCAGATGTTTGACGCGGCCTATCTGCGCGCCAAGGAAGGTGAGCTTGCCCGCACCCTTCTGGCGCTTCCCGAAATCAGGGCCGCACGCGTGCATATAGCCAGCGCCCCGGCCCGCGCCTTTCAACCGGAAACCCAGGCCTCGGCCTCGGTCACCGTGACCACCGTCTCCGGCAACCTGAGCGAGGCGCAGGCCCGTGCGATTCGCCATCTGGTGGCCAGCGCCGTGGCAGGCATGACGCCAGACGCCGTGCAGATCATCGACACGGTCGCCGGGTTGATCGGCGGACAAGACAGCACCGAATTCGACAGCGGGGATGCCACCGACCGCGCCGCCTCGATCAAGGGCAATGTCGAACGGCTGCTTTCGGCGCGCGTTGGACCGGGCAAATCTGTGGTCGAAGTTGCGGTGGATCTGGTCTCGGAGCGCGAATCGATCACCGAGCGGACCTTTGATCCCCAGGGCCGGGTTGCCATTTCGTCAGAAACCGAAGAGCGGACAGGTTCCAGCACGGAACCCGCCGGCGATGTGACCGTCGCGTCAAACCTGCCCGAAGGCGATGCCGGCGCCGGCGCGCAAGGCCAAAGCCAGACCTCCGAAACGCGGGAGCGGGTGAATTACGAAGTCTCCGAAACCCAGCGTGAGGTGGTGCGCAGCCCGGGTGCCATGCGGCGGCTGACCGTGGCGGTGATGGTGGATGGCGTGGTCAGCACGGCCGCCGATGGCACCCGCGCCTGGGCCCCGCGCAGCGAGGAAGAGCTTGCCACCCTGCGGGAACTTGTCGCCTCGGCGGTCGGTCTGGATGAGGCGCGGGGCGACGTTCTGACCCTGAAATCGCTTGAGTTTCAAGAGCTTCCCTTGCCTGAAGGGTCAGTGATCGAAGCGGGTTTCCTGCCAACCATGGGGCCGTTGGATGTGCTTTCCATGGTGCAGACGGCGGTTCTGGCGGTTGTGGCGCTTGTCCTTGGCCTTTTCGTGATCCGGCCCATCCTGACCTCGGCTGCCAACCGGCCAGCCCTTTCTGCACCCGGCCCGACCCTTGCCTTGCCCGGCGTTGGCGGCTTTTCCGGCGTCGCCCTCGATGGTGAGGTTGAGACCGGCTATGCCATTCCGGGCTATCCCGGCTCTGGCGGTGGCATGGCCAGCGTCGAAGGGGAAGATGACCCCGCAAGCCGCCTCCGCCGCCTGATCGAAAAGCGTCAGACCGAATCGATCGAAATCCTGCGCGGCTGGATGGAAGCGGATGAGGAGAGGACCTGATGCCATCGCTTCGGCTGGAAGTCTTTGACAGCAGCATCGCATCCGACGGCACCCCTCAGCCGCTGGTCGAAGCCAGCGCTATGGAAGAGGCCAAGATTGCCTCGTTCGAGCAGGGCTATTCCGCCGGATGGGAGGACGCCACCGCCGCACAGCAAGGCGACCAAAGCCGCATCCAGGCTGATCTGGCCCGCAATCTGCAAAGCCTGGCTTTCACCTTTCAGGACGCCCGCAGCCACGTGCTTCAGGCGATCCGGCCCCTGATCCTTGAGATGACCAACCGCCTTCTGCCCGAAGTCGCGCGGGATGCGCTGGC
>JBBQVR010000035.1:0-27142 GCA_038211355.1 Rhodobacterales bacterium
CAGAACTACGTCCTTTGGGGCGGGCGTGAGGGGTATGAGACCCTCCTCAACACCGACCTCAAGGCCGAGCGCGCCCACGCGGGCCGCTTCCTGCAACAGGTCGTCGAATACAAACACAAGATCGGCTTCAAGGGCGCGATCCTGATTGAGCCGAAGCCGCAGGAACCGTCAAAGCATCAGTATGACTATGACGTCGCCACGGTTTACGGGTTCCTGAAAGAGTTTGGGCTGGAGAAAGAAGTTCAGACCAACATCGAACAAGGCCACGCCATCCTCGCCGGTCACTCGTTCGAACACGAGATCGGGCTGGCAGCCGCCCTTGGCATCTTCGGGTCGATCGACATGAACCGGAACGATTACCAATCCGGCTGGGACACCGACCAGTTCCCCAACAACCATGCCGAAAAGGCCGTGGCCTTCTACGAGATCCTCAAGGCAGGCGGCTTTACCACCGGCGGCGTGAACTTTGACGCCAAGATTCGCCGTCAATCCCTTGACCCCGAAGACCTGATCCTCGCCCACGTCGGCGGCATGGACACCTGCGCCCGCGCCCTCAAATCCGCCGCCGCCCTGATGGAGTCGGGGGAGATGGAGGCAGCCGTCAAGGCCCGCTACGCCGGCTGGACCGACCCCAAGGCGCAATCCATGCTGAAAGGTTCGCTTGAGGCAGCTGCCGCCCGTGTCACTGCCGAAGGCATTGAGCCGGAACCGAAATCCGGCCGTCAGGAACGGCTGGAAAACCTCTGGAACCGCTACGTCTGACCTGGGCGCAGCGATTTCTTCAAAGAAATCGTGCCGGAGCCTTCAAAGGCTCCGGCGACCACAGGCAGGACCGACATGGACCAGATCGACCGTATCCTTTCCGCCCCGCCCTTCAATCTTGACGGCGAGGGGCGGGGTTGGGTGCGGGCCACCCTTGGCGCGATGGACCGGGCCGCCAAGATCCGCCAGCTTTTCGTCCACATCTGTTTCGGCACGGGGTCTGAGGTGGTTGACCGCATCACCGCCCTCGCCCCCGCCGGGATCACCAAGTTCTTCGGCCTCGACGCAGCAGCGGAACTCGACACGCTTGACGCCCTGCGCGCAGCCACCCCCATCCCCTACCTGATCAGCGCCGATCTGGAAGGCAGCCGGATGAGCCTGCCCTTCGGGACCGAGGTGCCGAACCCCCTCGCCCTCGCCGCGGTTGATGACGTGCAGGCCTCAACCACCATCGCCACGATCATGGCGGTTGAGGCGCGGGCTGCAGGCGTCAACTGGTCCTTTACTCCGGTCGTCGACATCAACGCCCTCTTCCGGTCGCCCATCGTGGCGACGCGGGGCCTTGGGTCAGACCCCGCCCGCATCAGGGCACATGCGCTGGCCCATATCCGCGGCCTGCAGGCCAACGGCGTTGCCGCCACCGCCAAGCACTGGCCCGGCGAAGGCCATGACGACCGCGACCAGCATCTGGTGACCACGATCAACCCCCTCAGCATCGCGGAGTGGCAAGCAACCCACGGCGCCCTCTACCGCGCGGCCATCGACGCCGGCGTGATGGCCGTCATGTCCGCCCACATCGCCTTTCCCGCGTATGTCCACGCGCATGATCCTGACGCAGGGGTTGAGGCTTACCGCCCCGCCTCGGTCTCCTCCCTCCTCAACGAAACGCTCCTGCGGGGCGATCTTGGGTTCAACGGTGTCATCGTCTCGGACGCCACGCCAATGGCCGGTTTCGGTGCCTGGGCGCACCGGGATGAGATGCTGCCGCAGCTCGTTTCCTCGGGCTGTGACGTGATCCTGTTCTCGGACGAACCGGAAGCCGACATCGCAAGGATCGAGGCCGCGCTTGCGGATGGCCGCCTGACACCGGCGCGGCTGGATCAGGCGATGATCCGCATTCTGGGGCTGAAAGCGGCTCTAACATTGCACAAAACGGGGCATCAGCCCGCTGACCGGACCAAACTGTTCAACCCCGAATACGCCGCACAGGCGCAAGCTGTCACTGCCCGCGCGCCGACGCTGGTGAAGGACGTGCAAGGCCTGCTGCCCCTCTCGCCCACCCGCCACCACCGGGTGCTGGTCTATTCAACCGGCATCGTCACGCCCCTGCACGGCGAGGGACAGGCGATGGCCTTCCCCGACCTTCTGCGCGCCGAGGGGTTTGACGTTACCCTGTATGCCCCCGACGCCCACCCCGATCCGCGCGATTTTGACCTGGTGCTGTATCTGATGGGCGAAGAGACACTGCTGACCCGTGGCCGCATCTTTCTGGACTGGAACCGCCTGACCGGTGGCATGCATGGCGCGATGCAGCGGCATTGGCATCAGGTGCCGACGGCCCTGATTTCCTTCGGCTATCCCTATTACCTTTACGACGCCCCGCGCCTGCCTTGCGTGGTCAACGCCTACGCCACGATGGACACGATGCAGCGCGCCACTCTGGACTGCCTGCTTGGCCGCGCGCCGTTCATGGGCAAAAGCCCGGTCGATGCGTTCTGTGGCCTGCCCGACGCGCGCTATTGACGGCGCATCTGCTGCTCAATCTCGGCGTTGATCGCGCCACCCAAAAGCACCGCCCAGACCGACAGGTACAGCCACATCATCAGGATGATGACCGCACCGATTGACCCGTAGACCGCGTTATAGCTGTTGAAATTCGCCAGATAGACCGAAAACCCGATGGAAACCCCCGCCCAGGCACCTGCCGCGACCAGCACCCCGACCGAGATCCAGGGCGACCGGAAGCCGCCAGCCACATTCGGGCCAAAGCGGTACAGGATCGACAGGCAGGTCAGCACCAGAACGAACATCGCGGCCCATGGCAAGACCTTGATCAGCCAGGCCTCAAACGTGCCAAAGGTGATATAGGACAGCAGGATCGGCACCACCACGACCGTGACCAAGGCCACGAACAACGCGCCGATCAGCGCGCCGGTCAGGATGAAATCCACCGCATAGCCCCGGATCCACCCCCTTGGCCGCGCCCGATGCACCACGTCCAGACCCTGGACCAGCGCGGAAACCCCCGCCCGCGCCGAGTAAAGCGCAATCCCCAGCGACAGCGCCGTGGTCCAGCCCAGTGCCGCTTTCGGTGCGGTCACCAGGCCCATCACCTGGTCATGGATCAGTTTTGCCGCCTCAGGCGGCAGGAACCTTTCGGCCACAGACAGATAGCCGGTGATCACGCTGGGGTCCGCCACCAGCCCCCACAGCGCCACCGCAGCCCCAAGGCCCGGAAACACTGCAAACATCGCGTAAAACGCCACGCCCGCTGCGATAAGGCCAAAATGGCCGTCCCCGACGCGGGTCGAGACCGCAACTACAAACTGCCAGAACCAGACCAAAGCCTTCATCGTGTCAGCATCCCCCGGATCGCCGTCTTGCGCAACTTGAAGCCTCCCGCCCCGCATGAAATGATGCCGCCAACCAGGAGGCTGCCATGACCTACACCCCCCGCGATGACCGCTATGAGCGGATGATTTATCGCCGCTGTGGCCGCTCGGGCCTGCAACTGCCCGCAATCAGCCTTGGCCTTTGGCACAACTTCGGCCACGACACGCCGCATGGCGTGAAACAGGCGATCTGCCGCGCCGCTTTTGATCACGGCATCACCCATTTCGACCTTGCGAACAACTACGGCCCCCCCGCCGGCAGCGCCGAGGAGGCGTTCGGTGAACTCCTCAAGACCGATTTTCGTTCCCACCGGGATGAGCTTATCATCTCCTCCAAGGCTGGCTACCACATGTGGAACGGCCCCTACGGCGAATGGGGCAGCCGGAAATACATGATCGCCTCGTGTGACCAGTCGCTAAAGCGCATGGGGCTGGATTACGTCGACATCTTCTATTCGCACCGTTTTGACCCGGACACGCCGCTAGAAGAAACCATGGGCGCGCTGGACCACATCGTGCGGTCCGGCCGCGCGCAGTATGTCGGCATTTCCAGCTACAACAGCCAGCGCACGCGCGAGGCGGTGGCAATCCTGCAATCCCTGGGCACGCCCCTTTTGATCCATCAGCCCAGCTACAACATCCTGAACCGCTGGGTCGAAACCGACGGGTTAAAGGACACGCTGGCCGAGCTTGGCGTCGGCTCTATCGCCTTTATCCCGCTGGCACAGGGGCTTTTGACCAGCAAGTACCTGAACGGCATCCCGGCCGGCAGCCGCGCGACGCAGGGCAAATCGCTTGACCCCGCCGTGGTGGAAAAAGCTGTGGCCTCGGTCAAAAAGCTGAACGACATGGCACTGGCCCGTGGTCAGACGCTGGCGCAGATGGCTCTGGCCTGGGTCTTGCGAAACGGCGGCATCTCCAGCGCGTTGATCGGCGCGTCAAGTGCTGCGCAGGTCGAAGACTGCGCCGCCGCCATCCAGAATCTTGACTTCACAGCCGAAGAGCTGGCGCAGATCGACGCGATTTCCGAAGAAAAGGCCATCAATCTGTGGGCCAAATCCTCATCTGACTAGTGAAAAGGGGGGCGGCCCGGCAGGCCGCCCCCCAGAGGTCCCCGCTACAAGGGGTGTAACCTCGTCTTGCTGCGGTCAAAGCGTAAAGCGGATGACGGCGAGGCAAAGATCGCGCGACAATCGGGCGCTACAAGCCTTCGACCAGGTGGCCATAGGTCTGGAGCAGCCCGCTGCGGCGCAGGGTGACGGCAGGGTAGCCGGGTTCGTTCAGGATACGGTCAAGGGTGAAATCCGGCTCGGCCCGCAGCAGGCCCTTGTAGACGCGGGCGGCCTTTTCCTGTTCGCCGGCCCAAAGATACAGGAACAGCAGGTGCCGCATCGCTGCCCGAAAGCCCGGCGCGCGGTAATGCGCGGCCTCATAATGCGCGATGGCTGCTGCATGGTGACCACAGCGGACCGCGACCAGCCCTGACGCCGCCTCCCACCAGTGGACATGGGCCGTGCGCGCCGCAATCTCGGCCCCGCGCCGGGCCGATTCCAGCGCGCCTGCGTTGTCGCCGTACCGGCTCATCGCGACGGCATGGGCCAGATGGGCGTGGGCGTTATAGGGGCTTAGCGCCAGCGCGTCGCGGGCCAGAACGGCGCCTGCGTCAGGGTTTTCGTCCACCATCACCCGCGCAAGCCCGACCAGCGACAGGACCAGGGGATTGGCCTTCGACAGTTCCAACGCCTTGCGCGAAAATTCATCCACCTCTTGCAGAAGGGTCGGATGCTGGGAATTGGTCTGTTCGACATACATGATCTGCCGCACCAGACAGCGCCAGGCATAGATCCGCGCCGAACTTGCTGCCTCGCCTGCCTCAACCAGCATCCGGTCAGCTTTCCAAAGCCGGTCGCCGTCATAGCTGAACATCTCGGTCAGCGCCCCGGCGATCAGCGCGTTTGCCCGGCGCGGACCGTCCTGACATTCCGGCAGTTGCGGGAAATGCGCCAGCGCCGCGTCTGCCGCCTGAAACACCAAGGGCGGCAGGTCGCCCGCCCCGATAAAATCCGCCTCGGCCAGAGGCACCGCCGCGCGCTGGTTCCAGATGATCTGCCCGCTGGAGATCGAGGACAGACTGACCAGCACATGCACCCGGTCCAGAATCTCGGCGCCTTCGACATGTAGCGCCATGCCTTCGCGCGGCAGATCAGGCGGCAACGGCGCGCCACCTGACCCGTAAACGTCGATATGCGCAAACTCGCCCAGCAACCGGCCGATCGCATCAGCCAGCGCCCGCCCGGCAAAGTCACCAAGGCCCGGCGGCAGCGCGCCCATGCGGATGACGAACGGCAACTGCGCCCTTTGCGCCACCGCAACGCGCGCCTGATCAGGGCGGCGGACGCCAAGGGTGCTTTCCACCCGCAGGCGTTCGTCGCGCAGCCAGTCCTCAAAGGCCTGGTCGATGATGTCGATGCCTTCCAGAAACTCACGACCTGACTGCAACGCCTTGATCGCGGCCTCGCGGTCCCGTTCCAGATCGGTGGTGACCCCGGTCAGACGCACGGTGTCACGGTCGGTTTCCAGCCGGTCCGCCTCGGGGCCAAGGGCTTTGCGAATCTCCATCAGGGCCTGCCGCAGGCTGCCGTTGGCCTGTTCAGCCCCACGGTCCGACCAAAGCCGCGCCTCAATCCAGCGCCTTGCGCGCCGCCGGTCCGGCGTTTGGCACAGCATCGCCAGAATTGCGCGCGCCTTGGCACCGCGGGGCGTGCAATCGCCCCCGGCGCCGTCGCGCACCTCGAAAACGCCCACAAGGCGGATGAACATGCAAATCCCCGAACCACTTGACGCAAAGCTAAGCGGTCGGCCTTGGACGTGCAATCTTCGTGAATTCTGCGTCAAACGCTCAACTGCCGATATGTGCTGTCTTTGCCGAAACGAGATTCCGGTGCACCCTGTCGCCTTTGCAAGAGGGGTAGATTTGATGTCGGTATTCGGAACCCACGGCACGCACGGGACCCACGGCACGCACGGGACGCACGGCACTCATGGTACGCACGGCACTCATGGTACGCATGGGACCCATGACACTCATGGCACTCACGGGACCCACGGCACGCATGGGACCCACGGCACGCACAGCGGCGGCACCTCTCCGCTCCTCGCCTCGGCACTTGGTCAGACGGCTGAGGCGTTGATGGGGTTCTGGGATGGCACCGTCCCTGTCCCGACCCCCGATGGCGCTGATGACCTGACCCGCCTGATGCGCCTTGCTCCGTTCGCCCGTGCCTCGGTCCTTGCGCATGAGGGGATTTCGCTGTTCACCGTCCGCCCCGGCCCAAAGCCGCGCCACGTCGTGCGCACCGACAGTGACCTTGTCAGCCTGGCCCCGCCAGAGGCCCCCAAGATCGCCCAGCAGATGGCCGAAGTCCGCGCCGCGATGGACCTGCGCGCCGACCGCCTGCCCGAGATCATCGCCCAGACCGATGGTTTCCTGCCGTTCTTCGCTGCCCAGATGCCCTTTGGACTGAACCGCAGGCCCTATACCGTCCATCTGATCGCGGCGATGCTGGATACCGTGATTTCTGTCGAACACCGGATGAAGCATCTGTGTTCCGTCGCGCGCCCGGTGGATTTGTCGCCGCAGATCCAGCCGGTGATCGAAACCCCCGGCCATTCCGCCTACCCCTCAGGCCACGCGACCGAGGCGTTTGCCACCGCCACCCTTCTGGCCGCGCTAAAGCTGGCGGCTGGCGGCACGGCAGACGCGAAACTGGTGGATGCGGTGCTGGCCAAACTGTCCCCCGCCACCGAAAGCGCCCCGGTGACCGACCCGGTGATCCTGCTTTTCCGCCTGGCCGCGCGGATTGCCGACAACCGCACCGTCGCGGGGCTCCACTACCCTGTCGACAGCGCGCATGGGGGGCTTCTGGGCCTGTCCACGGCGCTGGCGCTGGTGGCGCATTGCCTCGGGGGCGGTCCTGCCCTGCCCGTTCCCGAATGGGCGGCGGATGGCAATGACTGGTCGGGCGATTTCAGCTTGCGCAAATGGTGCGCGGCCCTGGGCAGCGGCGCGCAAAGCGGCTGGCGCAGCGGCACCACCACCGTGCCACGGGCCGAGGATTGGCAGCTTTTGCCTCCCCTTTGGCGTGCGGCGGTGAGGGAATGGGGCGGCTGATCAGCTGACCAGCCGACCATTCCCCATCCGCCGGTCAGGCTGGCCCCAATCGGCGGACCCGGTCAGGGCCAGACGCTCACCCTCTGGGGTTTGCGCGGCGGGCGGCACTGTCAGGAAATACCCCAGCAAGGCCCGTGCGACCTGCGGGGCAGCCATGCTGGTCCCTGACATCCGCGTGACCGACCCGCTGACCACGCCCGCCGCCCGCTTGCCCGGCAGCGCCACGCCGTCATCGCCCAGCGCCACCAGCGTTGGACCGAAGGATTCGCCCGGCCGCGCCATGTATCCCACCCCTTCCGAGGAATAGAGCGCCGGCCGCACCGCGCCGGGATCACCAAGGCGGGAATCACCAAGGCTTGGCCGTCCCGCTCCCACAAACAGGATCGCGACACCGCCATCGCCAAGGTCAGCCCCCGCATAGGCGACACAGGTCCCTTCCCGCGTGACCGGGCAACCGGGGGCATCCGCCGCCCCGCGTGGCGCCAGATAGCCCCGCGCCTCATCGTCCCAATCCCAGCCAAGCGGATGGTCCAGCCAACTTTGCCGCCCCAGCGTCCGGTATCCGGGCGGCGTATCATCGCGCTGCACCCGCGCTGTCACCCGCACAGGTTCGGCCACGGTCGTGCGCAGCGCCACCTGCCATGCACCCGCCGGGGCAACAGGGCCGGGGCCAGCCGTCGGCCCCAGCGTCAGATGCAGCAGCGATTGGCCCCCCACCTCGGGGGTTGCGGTCACCATGGCCAGCGGCCCCGCCAACCGCCAGCCTGTGCCAGCCTCGGGCCAATCCGCCACCAGTGGCGGCATGCCTGACCCTGCTGGGGGCTGCACCTCCAGCTTCAGGCCCGCCACAAGGTTGGTATCGACCCGCAGCTCAAGATGGCTGGGGGTGTGGTCATCCGGCTGCACCCGCCAGATCAGCGTCAGCGGATGGGACCGGCGCATTTCATCGCGCGCGACCAGACGCGCCAGCCGCGCGTTGCCGTAGGCGATGACCAACCGCAGCTTGCCCCCACCGGTCAGCCGGGCATGGCGCGCCACCTCATGCGCAAACCAGTCGGCAAGGAACGCATGCCGATCCCCCGGCCCGGCCAATGACCCAAGGCTGATGTTGACCACAACCGGCGGCACGTCCGTCCCGTTCGCCAGCCGCAGCGCTTGCGCCAGAACCCAGCGCAGGCCCTGAACCAGATAGGCCTCCATCCGCCGCCCGGTGGTGTCACGGATGCTGGCCGGGGGCAGCTGTACCGCCAGGATCGGCACTGCGAGGATCGGGTCATGGCCCCAGGGGTCCGCCCCAGCGGCAAGGTCCAGCACATGCGTGCCATGCGCCAGACGCCGGTTGGTCAGGGCGCCGTCGGTCACCGGCAGCAGCGCGCGGTTGACCATGCGGTAGACCTCAGCCTCATCCCCACCCGAGGCCAGATGGGCGTCAATCTCAGCCCCCTCCAGCACGCGGCCGCAGACCACATCGTCTGGCGTGGCCTGACCAACCCGTTCCGGCGCCTGCAGCCAGACCGCCTTGATCCGGCTGTGGCTGCGATCCAGACGGAAGCGTGCGTTCAGAAAGCCGATCCCGTCATCAATCACCGCCGCCAGCGGCACCGACGGGTCAAGATCGCCGCGCAGCTGGCACAGGTTCTGGCCCACCGTTGTGGTGGCGTCTGGTGGCATTGCAAGGCCCGGCCCCACCTGCAGCACCCGCCAGAAGGCGGGCAGACTGCCCAACATAGTGCGTGGGCAAAAGACCACCACCCGCACTTCATGCGGCCAGCCAGCACCGGCCAGCGCGCGTTCCGTGGCCATCAGGTCGCGTTCATGCTGGCTGAAGGCGACGCCGGGCACAGCCAGCGAGGCGTCAATCGCCTCGGCCAGCGTCATTGTGCTGCCGGGCGGTGCTTGCAGCGCCAGAAAGACCGGCACGACATCACGCCCGCCGCTGCCTTGCGCTGCGGCTACCGCCGTTTCCCAGGCGACATAGCCGCCGTGATCCAACCCCGCTGCCACCTGCTCCCAAGCTGCCATCGCCGCATCCTTTCGCCGGTCCAGGGGTTCAGCATGCCACAGGTTTCGCCGCTGGCACGGCCCGATCCTTGGAAATTCGCGGATTTCACGGGGAATTAACGCGCCAAGTTCCCGCCTTGCAGCGCAGGTTCGACGCAAGGCTTTCGACGCCTTGTTTGCTGCTAGCAGCCGCCTCTTCTTGTCCCACCTCATCGTATCCGGTGACCGGTTTTCCATTTCCTTGCGTGAAAGGTTACACCATGCCCGGGCCTAACCCCCAGCCGATCCGCCTCATTCCGCTGGTTCAGGACCTGCTGACCCTCAGCCCCGATCTGCCAAAGGAGATGGGTCGTTCTGCGGGCCACCAGTTCCACCGCCCGCCGCAGGGCCCGGTTGGCGGCGGCACCTTTGCGGACCGTGCCACCCCCTTTGCGCCGAAGGGGCCGCTGCAGCGCGGCTGTACCTTTACCCCGCAAGACCCACCTGCCCTTGGCCTGCAGTCCTGGCCTGACACCGCAGAAAGCGCCACCCTTCTGCACAGGGTTGAGGATCGGCTGGCCCGATTTGTGCACATGCCGTCTGCCATCACCTTTCCGTCCAAAGAGGCTGCAATCCACGCGGCCCTTGGGGCGGCCCTGCAACCGGGCGATGCCGTCATTCTTGACGCTGCCCTGTATTCCGCCATGTTAGAGACTGTTTTGACCTTGAAGGCCCACCCCCTCCGCTCTCCGTCAGGGTCCGTCGCGGGGGTGGAACGCCGCCTCAGCCGCCTGTCCTGCACCCCGGGCGTCCGCCGGGTCTGGGTGGCGGTACCTGCCTTGTCACCCCACGCCTCGACCCTGGCCGAGATCGCTGATCTTGCCGATCTTTGTCATCACCACGGGGCCGGGCTGATCATCGACGCAAGCCAGGACATTGGCCTTGTCGGCCAGGACGGCGGCGGTGTGATCGAGGTTCAGGGCTGCCACCGCCGCGCTGATCTGGTGCTGGGCAGCTTTGCGCAGGCTTTCGGCGCGGCGGGCGGGTTTGTTGCCAGCCGCGACCCAGCCCTTGCCCGGGTCCTGCAACGCGCCCAGACACCAGCACACGCGGTCAGGCTTGCCCCGACCCATGCCGCAGCGATCCTTGCCGCCCTTGACCTGATCGACAGCGTTGAGGGTCAGCGTCGCCGCCGGCGCCTGCATGGCCTTAGCCTGCGCCTGCGCAATCATCTGATGGCCGAAGGGGTGCCAGTCCTTGGCCAAGCCTCGCCGATCGTGCCGGTAAGGCTTGCCCCCCGCACCGCGCTGGCCTGCACCGCGCTGATGCACCGTGCCGGGATCGGCCTGCGCCTGCTGCAGGCCCCCGTGGTCGCCGGCCACACCCCGCGCTGGTGCCTGCACCTGACCGCAGACCATAGCCCCGCCGACATCGACACGCTCGCTGGCCTGATCCGCGACGTGACGCGCGCCTTGAGCTACCGCTAGCCCTTGACCGAGGTGGTGACGTAGTTGCAGCTAAGGTCGCGGTCCGACAGGCTCCACCGCCAGGTCACCGGGTTGAAGACCATCCCCTTGCGGTCCACCGGGCGCAGGCCTGCCGTCGTGATAAGCGCATAAAGCTCATCCGGGGTGATGAACTTGCGCCAGTCATGCGTGCCCTTCGGCAGCCAGCGCATCACCCATTCCGCCCCGACAATGGCCATCACAAACGACCGTGGAGTCCGGTTCAGCGTTGAGCACACCATCAACCCCCCCGGTTTCAGCAACTGCTGGCAGGCGGTCAGATAGGCCTGCGGGTCGGCCACATGTTCGACCACTTCCATGTTCAGGACCACATCGAACGCCTCGCCCGCCGCCGCCAGATCTTCGGCCGTGGTGTGGCGGTAGTCGATGTCCAGCCCGGACTGCTGCGCATGCAACTGCGCCACGGGAGTGTTGCGCGGGGCGGCATCGGCCCCCACCACATCCGCCCCCAGCCGCGCCATCGGTTCGCTCAAAAGCCCCCCGCCACAGCCTATATCCAGCAGGCGCAGGCCCTTGAACGGCAGCGGCTCGGCCAGATCGCGCCCGAACTCGGCGGCCACTTGCGCGCAGATGTAGTCCAGCCGGCAGGGGTTAAGCATGTGCAGCGGCTTGAACTTGCCGGTCGGGTCCCACCAGTCGGCTGCCATCGCCTCGAACTTGGCAACTTCTGCCGGATCGATCGTTGTCGTGGTCATCAAAGCCTCCTGCACGCCCGTCACGCATTGCCCTTCGACTCCGGGCGCGTCCAACGCTATATATGACTGCGATGGATCAAAGATCAGGTCAAAAGCGCGCAGTCGAATTCCTTTACCCGCCGATCGATCCCTTCGATCAGCGCATGATCGACATGGGCGATGGTCACCGCGTCTACATGGAACAATGCGGGCGGCCCGATGGCATCCCCGTCATCGTCTTTCACGGCGGCCCCGGTGGCGGCTGTTCGCCCGCGATGCGCCGCTACTTTGACCCCACGATCTACCGAATCATCCTGTTTGACCAGCGCGGCTGTGGCCGGTCCCGCCCCCATGCCAGCATCATCGCCAACACCACCTGGCACCTGATCGAAGATGTTGAGGTGATCCGCAAAGCCCTTGGCATCGACAACTTCATCGTCTTTGGCGGCAGCTGGGGGGCAACACTGGCGCTGATCTACGCCATCACCCACCCCGCCCGCGTGCAGCACCTTGTTCTGCGCGGCGTGTTCCTGATGACCAAAGCGGAACTGAAGTGGTTCTACGGCGGCGGCGCCGGTGCGTTCTTCCCCGAAATCTGGGGCCGTTTCGCCGCTGCCATCCCATCCTCGGAACGCGACAACCTGATCAACGCTTACAACCGCCGCCTCTTTTCCGGCAACCTGATGGAGGAAACCCGCTTCGGCCGCATCTGGGCGAACTGGGAAAACGCGCTTGCCTCGATCCACCACGAAGGCCCGATGGGCGAAAGCCCCTCAGACTACGCCCGCGCCTTTTCACGGTTGGAGAATCACTACTTTCAGAACGGCGGCTTTCTGCAATGCGACGGCTGGATCATGCAGGAACGCAAACGGATCGAGCATATCCCCGCCAGCATCATCCAGGGCCGCTATGACATGATCTGCCCGCCGATTTCCGCCTGGAACCTTGCCGACGGCTGGCACCGCTGCGACCTGCGCATGGTCCCCCTCGCCGGCCACGCCCTGTCCGAGCCGGGGATTAGCGAGGCGCTGGTCAGGGTGATGGACGGTTTGCGCAGGAATTAGGGTGGGCAATCTGCCCACGGTTCCACGCGCGTGGGCAGACTGCCCACCTTACGCCCGCATCCCCACAACCGCCACGCCCAGCACCTCCAGCACCCGTCCCTCGATATGGCCTGCGTCCATTCCGGCGACGCGGTACATCGCCTCGGGGCTGGCCTGGTCGATAAAGATATCCGGCAGCACCATCGAGCGATACCGGATGCCCCGATCAAACACCCCCGCCTCGGCCAGCAACTGCGCGACGTGCGAACCGAAGCCACCAATCGCGCCTTCCTCAACCGTGATCAGCGCCTCATGGTGACTGGCCAGTTGCAGGATCAGCGCGCGGTCCAAGGGCTTGGCGAACCGCGCATCCGCCACCGTGACTGACACGCCCCGCGCCTCCAGCGCCTCGGCGGCTTTCAGGACCTCGGCCAGCCTGGTGCCAAAGGACAAAAGCGCCACACGAGAGCCTTCGCGCAGCACCCGGCCGCGGCCGATCTCCAGCGGCACACCGCGCGCAGGCATCTCGACGCCCACGCCATCGCCACGCGGAAACCGGAACGCAATCGGGCCGGCGTCATGTGCCACGGCGGTGGCCACCATGTGGACCAGCTCTGCCTCATCCGCGGCGGCCATCACCACCATGCCCGGCAGGTTGGCCATGAAGCCCACGTCAAACGCCCCGGCATGAGTGGCCCCGTCCGCGCCGACCAGCCCGGCCCGGTCAATCGCGAACCGCACCGGCAGCCGCTGGATCGCCACGTCATGCACCACCTGATCATAGCCGCGCTGCAAAAACGTCGAGTAGATCGTGCAGAACGGCTTCATCCCGCCCGCCGCCAACGCCGCGCTGAACGTCACCGCGTGCTGTTCGGCAATGCCCACGTCAAAGCAGCGCTTGGGAAAGCGGTCCTGAAACAGATTCAGCCCCGTCCCATCCGGCATCGCTGCCGTGACGGCGACGATCTTTTCATCCCGCTCCGCCTCGGCCACCAAAGATTGCGCGAAAACCTTGGTATAGGACGGTGCGTTTGACGAAGCCTTGGCCTGCACCCCGGTCAGCACATCGAACTTGCCCGTCGCATGGCCCTTGTCCCGCGCCGCCTCAGCCGGGGCGTAGCCCTTGCCCTTTTTCGTCAGCACATGGATCAGCATCGGCCCCGTCGCGCGCGCCTTCACCGTGCGCAAGACCGGCAGCAGCGTGTCCAGATCATGCCCGTCGATGGGGCCGACATAGGAAAAACCCAGCGCCTCAAACAGCGTACCACCGATGGCCAGCCCCTTCAGCATGTCCTTGGCCCGCTTCGCGCCTTCCTGCAGCGGCGGCGGCAACAGGCCCAGAAACCCCTTCGCCACCTGTTTCAGGTCCTGCATCGGCGGCTCGGCGTACAGCTTCGACAGATAAGCCGACAGCGCGCCCACCGGGGGCGCAATGCTCATCTCGTTATCGTTCAGGATCACGAACAGCCGCTGGCCAAGGTGGCCCGCGTTGTTCATCGCCTCAAACGCCATGCCCGCGCTCATCGCGCCATCGCCGATCACGGCAATCGCGTCGCCGGGGTCACCGCCCAGTTCTGCCGCCATGGCAAAGCCCAGCGCCGCAGAGATCGAGGTGGACGAATGCGCCGCCCCGAACGGGTCATAGGGGCTTTCGCTGCGCTTGGTGAAGCCCGAAAGCCCCCCCTCCATCCGCAGGGTGCGAATCCGGTCGCGCCGCCCCGTCAGGATCTTGTGCGGATAGCACTGGTGCCCCACATCCCAGATCAGCTTGTCGCGCGGGGTGTCAAAAACGGCATGGATCGCCACCGTCAGTTCCACCACCCCAAGGCCCGCGCCCAGATGCCCGCCCGTAACGGACACGGCGGAAATCGTCTCGGCGCGCAGCTCATCCGCCAGCTGGTGCAGCTCACGGTCGGATAGCGCCTTGAGGTCGGCTGGCAGCTTCACCCGGTCCAGCAGCGGTGTCTTGAGGTCCGTCATTCAACTCTCCCGCGCGATGGTGAACCGCGCCGCCTGTTTCAGCAGATCGGCCCGCGCACCGTAAGGCGACAGGTGCGCGCAGGCCTCATCGACCAAGGCCACTGCCCGCGCCCGCGCGCCCTCCAGCCCCAGCAGCGAGACGAAAGTCGCCTTCCCCGCCAAGGCATCTTTCCCAACGGCCTTGCCCGCCTTGGCGGCATCGCCCGTCACATCCAGAATGTCATCGGCAATCTGGAACGCCAACCCCAGCGCCGCCGCATAGGCCCGCAGCGGCCCACGGTCGGCCCCGGCGATCACCGCCCCCGCCTCGGCCGCAAAGCCGATCAGCGCACCGGTCTTGCCCGCCTGCAACGCCGTGATCTCCTCAAGCGTCAACGCGCCTGCCGTTTCCGCCGCAATGTCCAGCGCCTGCCCCAGCACCATCCCGTCAATCCCTGACGCCCGCGCCAACCCCTGGACCAAGGCCAACCGCACGTCCGAAGACCCAAGCGCGGGATCGCACAGCAACTCAAAGGCCAGCGTCTGCAAGGCATCGCCCGCCAGAACCGCCGTCGCCTCATCCCATTTCACATGCACCGTCGGCTGACCCCGGCGCAGGTCATCATCATCCATGCAGGGCAGGTCGTCGTGGATAAGGGAATACGCATGCAGCGCCTCGATCGCCGCCGCCGCACTGACCGCGCGCCCGGCATCAACCCCCAGCATCCGCGCGCTTTCCAGCACCAGAAACCCCCGAAGCCGCTTGCCACCGCGCACGGCATAGCGCATCGCATGGGTCACCGGCTGATCCGCCTTGCCTGCCAGCGCGTCCATCAGCCGCGCCTCGATCAGCCCGGCATCCGCTGCCAGACGTTCCGCGAAACTCACATCCCCTCCGCCGGGGTTGTGCCGATGGCGCGGCCTTCCTGCGCCCGGATCAGTTCCACCTTTTCTTCCGCCTCAGCCAGCTTTGCCGCGCAATGCGCCTTCAGGGCCGCGCCCCGTTCATACAGCGCAATCGACTGTTCCAGCGGCACTTCGCCCCGCTCCAGCGCACCTACGACCTGCTCCAAAGCGGCCATCGCCTCTTCAAAGCTCATCGTCTCAACGACTTTGTCGGTCATCGGCCCCGCTCCTCCAACACGCCTACATGCGCAGCAACAGATGCCGCCAGCGCGTCCAGATCATAGCCGCCCTCAAGCGAGGACACCACCCGCCCCCCGGCGAAATCGCACAGACGGTCGGTCAGCCAGGCATAATCCTCAGCCTGCCACTCCAGCCCCGCCAAGGGATCGTCCGCATGCGCATCAAACCCGGCCGAGATCAGCAAAAGCTCTGGCCCCCACGCCGTCAGCGCCGGAAAGACCAGCCGCTCATAGGCGTCGCGCATCGCCTGCCCGCCTGACCCCTCGCGCCGGGGCACGTTCAACACCTGCCCATGCGCGCCGCGCTCATCAGGCCGTCCTGTGCCCGGATACAGCGGCATCTGGTGCGAGCTGACGAACAGACACCGCCCCTCATCCCACAACAGGTCCTGCGTGCCGTTCCCATGATGGACATCGAAATCCACGATGGCCACGCGGGCAAGCCCGTGATGATCCAGCGCCCGCTTGGCGCCAATCGCCACCGTGCCGAACAGACAAAACCCCATCGCGGTTTCCCGTTCCGCATGATGCCCCGGCGGGCGCCCGGCCACGAAGGCAGTCTTCGCCTCACCGCCCACCACCGCATCAACCGCAGCACATATGCCCCCCACCGCCCGCATCGCCGCGTCAAACGACCCCGGCGACAGGAACGTATCCCCGTCCAGCTGCGCCCAGCCCTCGCTCGGCACCGCCGCCCGCACCCGCTCCACATACCGCGCCGGATGACAGCGCAGCACATCCGCCACATCGCCAACAGGACAGTCCCGCCGCTGCGCGGTCAGCCCTGAAAGCCCTCGCTCCACCGCCGCCAACCGCTCCACCCGCTCCGGGTGACCGGGGGGCGTGACATGGCCGGAACAAGCCTCATGCGTGAACAGAAGCACCCTAAGCCCTTTCACATTTGCGCAAATATCCCACGGGGGTCCGGGGGTGTGAAACCCCCGGGCCTTCAGCAGCCCTCAATCCGGCTGCAGCATATAGCCCTCGCCCCGCACCGTCTGGAGATAGCGCGGCGACTTGGGGTCATCCTCGATCTTGCGGCGCAGGCGGGTGATCTGCACATCCACCGCCCGCTCTTGCGCGGCATCGACACGGGCCGCATCCCCCACCAGCTTGTCCCGGCTTATCGCCATCCCCGGAGCAGCGGCAAAGACCCGCATCAACTGTGCCTCGGTCGCAGTCAGGCGCACCGGGGCCTCGCCGCGCCACATCTCGCCCCGGTCCAGATCATAGCGCACCGCACCCATGTGGATCACCTGCCGCACGGGTTCAGCCGCGCGCACCTGTGGCACACGGCGCAGGATCGCGTTGATCCGCAACAGCAATTCCTTCGGCTCAAACGGCTTGACGAGGTAGTCATCCGCCCCTGCCTCAAGCCCCTCGATCCGGTTTGAGGTTTCGCCCTTGGCCGTCAGCAGCAGGATCGGGGTCTGCAGGCGTTTGCGCAGGTCGCGGGTCAGGGTCACGCCATCTTCGCCCGGCATCATCACATCCATGACGATCAGGTCAAACTCCAACCCCGCCAGAATGCGCCGGGCCTGCGCTGCATCGCGGGCGACGCTGACCAGAAAACCGCCCCGCATCAGGAACTTCTGCAAAAGGCCGCGAATACGTTCGTCATCATCAACGATCAAGAGGTGCGCGTCGGGAACCATCAACCACCCTCCTTCAAGCGGTTGTACTGCTTGCGCATTTCGGGGTCCATCATCGCCTCCAGCACCTGCCGGAAGCCCTGCACCGCCGCTGGCCCCGCCGCACGGTAGGCCGCCCGCATCCGCGCCCGCTGCGCATCCGACAATTCGCGCTCCAGGATCAACCCCTTCTCGGTCAGGAACAAATGCCGTTCCCTTGCGTCAACACGGCCCTTTTCACTGCGCACAAGGCCATCGTCGATCAAGGTGCGCAACACACGATTCAACGATTGCTTTGTAACACCAAGGGTCGCCAGCAGGTTCGAAACCGTGGTCCCCGGGGAACGATGCACGAAATGGATCGCCCGGTGATGTGCGCGGCCATAGTCCATGCCTTCCAGAATCCGGTCCGGATCGGCCGTGAACCCGCGATAGGCGAAGAACATCGCCTCAATCCCCTTGCGCAGCTGCTCATCCGTCAGGAACAGCAGCCCCTCGCCCCCGGCCGTCTCTGGCATCGCGCCCTCCACTTTGGGGTGAATTTACGTCAGCCTTGTTGACTTTCCAAGCACGAACCCATAACTCCTACCCGATTTCGCGCAAGAATCTGTCCGAAGCGGACCTTTCATGCGCAACATTCGCAAAGCTGGAGGGTAAAATGGCAGGCTATGACGATCGTGACGGGTTCATCTGGATGGATGGCAAACTGGTGGACTGGCGCAGCGCCAACGTCCATATCCTGACCCATGCCATGCACTACGCCTCCTCGGTCTTTGAAGGTGAGCGGTGCTACAACGGCAAGATCTTCAAATCGACCGAACATTCCGAACGCCTCCGCATGTCCGGCGAACTTCTCGACATGCCGCTGCCCTACAGCGTCGCGGAAATCAACGCCGCGAAAGAAGCTACCCTCAAGGCCAACAACCTCACCGACGCCTATGTGCGCGCAATCGCCTGGCGTGGCGCGGGCGAGATGATGGGCGTCGCCGCCAACAAGAACCCGATCCGCATGGCCGTGGCCGTCTGGACCTGGGGCAACTATTACGGTGACGCCAAGTTCAAGGGCGCGAAACTCGACATCGCCAAGTGGAAGCGCCCCTCGCCCGAAACCATTCCCCACAACGCCAAGGCCGCCGGTCTTTACATGATCTGCACCATGTCCAAACACGCGGCCGAGGCGAAAGGCTGCTCCGACGCCATGATGTTCGACTATCGCGGCTACGTGGCCGAAGCGACCGGCGCGAACATCTTCTTCGTCAAGGATGGTGAAGTGCACACCCCGAAGGCCGACGCCTTCCTGAACGGCATCACCCGGCAGACCGTGATCGGCATGCTGAAAGACATGCAGATCAAGGTCCATGAACGCCACATCATGCCCGAGGAACTGGAAGGGTTTGAGCAGTGCTGGCTGACCGGCACCGCGGCAGAAGTCACTCCTGTGGGCCAGATCGGCGACTACAATTTTGAGGTGGGTGACCTGACCAAGCGCGTGGCCACCGAGTATGAAAAACTCGTCCGCGCCTGACCGATGTCGCTTCTGCACCACCGCTTCGGGGTGAACTATACCCCGTCGCAGAACTGGTACTTTTGCTTCAATGACTGGAACGCGGGCGACATCGCCCGTGATCTGGCCACCATCGCCAACCTCGGGGCCGACCATATCCGCGTGATGGTGGTCTGGCCCTGGTTCCAGCCCAACCCCCGCTTTGTCAGCCCCGCCCAACTTGACCGGTTGGATGCGCTGATGACCCTCGCCGCAGCTGAGGGGTTGGACGTGATGCCGACCATCTACACCGGCTGGCTCAGCGGTTATCGGTTTGAGCCGCCCTTCTTGCAGGACCAGCCGTTCTACACCTCGCCGGACTGGGCCAGCGCGCAGGCCCTTCTGCTTAATGCCTGTGGTGAACGGATGCACCAGCACCCGAACTTCCTTGGCTTCGACATCGGGAATGAGATCAACTGCTGCTGGAAAACCGCGCCCCACAAGGGTGACGCATGGATGGCCCGCGTCTTTGCGCAGATGCAAGCGGCGCATCCCGGCAAGGTCCATGTCAATGGCGTCGACAACAAGCCGTGGTTCCAACCCCATACCTTCTCGCCCCAGGCGCTTGTGGACGCCCAGCCTATCGTCGCCTTGCACTGCTGGCCGTTCTGGACCGGGGCGGGTGAGCGTGGCGGGCATTTCGACCGGCCTTACACCCACCTTGGTGCCGCGATGGCCACCCTCGCCCGCAGCCTGGGCCACGCCCCGCAGAAACCGATCTGGATTCAGGAATTCGGCGCCTGCGCCACCGAGATGCCTGAGGCTGACATTCCCCGCTGGACCGAAACCTTCGTGACAGCGGCGATTGAGGCTGGTGTCAGCTGGTTCACCTGGTGGGCCAGCCACGACGTCCCGCGCCGGTTCGACTTTCACCCCTTCGAGTATGGCCTTGGCCTGATCGACAGCGACAACCGGATCAAACCGCAAGGCCACTTGTTCCGTGAGTTGGCCGGGACTTACAGGGGCAAGCCGGTCCGGTTGCCCCCTTCAGTGCCGGCCCCGCCAACCCGCCGCACCCCGACCGCGACGTGGGACTGGATGGCGGATTGGATGGCAGGGGTCTGAACCCCGCCAGGGACTTAGACCACCTCGGTCACAACCTCGATATTCCCCTTGGTCGCGTTGGAATACGGGCAGATGAAATGCCCACGCTCGGCGATCTTTTCCGCCACCGCCCGGTCAAGACCCGGCAGGCTGACCACCAGCTTGACCTTCAAGCCTAAGCCGCCATCCGACCGGCCGCCAATGCCGACATGCGCTGTCACGGTGGCGTCGTCCGGCACCGCGCCCAGCTTTTCCTTCCCGGCGGCAAAGCGCATCGCCCCCAGATAGCAGGCGGCATAGCCCAGCGCGAACAGCTCTTCGGGGTTGTGGCCAAGGCCTGATCCGCCCAATTCTTTCGGGCTGGTCATCGTCATGGTCAGCTGGCCATTGGCCAGCGTGGCAAGCCCATTGCGCCCACCACCGGTGGCCTTTGCCTCGGTCCAGTATTTTGCATCTACAGTCACGTCTATCTCCCATCGTGTGCGATTTAATCGTATGCGACTTAATTAGAGCCACCCACCGCCAATGTCAATCGCTTGCGCTTTGATCGCGCACGATGCATAAAGAGCCATGGCACTCGCACCCCCCGATATGCTTTGCTTTGCGCTGCATTCCGCAGCCCAGGCCGTGCATGCCGCCTATACCCCGCTGCTGGAACCGCTGGGGCTGACCTATCCTCAGTATCTGGTTCTGGCGTCGCTGGCGGCCGAAGATGGCCAAGGCATGGGCCAACTGGCCACCGCCCTGCGGCTGGAGTCGAACACCCTGACCCCCCTTCTGAAACGGATGGAGGGTGCGGGTTGGCTGACCCGTCGCCGCGACCCCGCTGATGACCGCAAGGTCCGCCTGACCCTGACCGACGCCGGCCGCGCCTTGGCCCGACGCACCACCGATGTGCCCCGCGCCTTTGCGGAAAAGACCGGCCTCAGCCCTGATCAGATCGTTGACCTGCGCGATGTGCTGGCCGTGCTGCGCAACCGGCTGAAACCCGCCAAGACGTGACAGCGGGAAACTGAAACAGCCTAACCCGTTGATTTGTTTTATACGATGGGCCTGCCCGCCGTTAACCGATCAGGCCGACCGCCCCCGGGCGATTCGCAGAAACTGGATCAGCCGCGCCGCGCTTGCCGGTTCATGCTTGCGATGCCAGGTTGCGCGCTGGGTCCGGGCAAGCCGCAGAAACTGCTTCACTCTTGCCCCGGTTGATTGGCTGCGGTGGTCCGCCAGATGCTTGCTCATGATGTGCGTCTCCCACGCTGTCAGGCTGCCAGCATAGCACAGCCAACCCGGCCACCCAACCGCCCTGCCATGTCGGACAGGCGCTGATCGGCGGACCCTGGCGCATGGGACCTGCTGACCCCGCAAAACCGCGCGACCTATTATGGCGCGGGTGGCGTGTTGTCGGACCAGACGCAGGCCAGCGTTCCCACAGCCTCGGGCGCGGCGGTGAACTTCGTGACGCCGGATGCACCGTTCAACTTCAACCCGGCCGACTTTACCATCGACCTTGATCGCCTCAACCTGGTTGAAAGATTGCTGAACGACACCGACCGCGGCATTGCGATGGCAGCGATGCTGGCCTCGATCGACCCTGACAAGACCGACCTTGCCGCGATGAACGCCAGCCTTGCCGCAGCCGGAATCGGCATCGCGCTGGAACACCGAAAACTCAAGTCCTGACCGGGACGGGGCAGGCCGCCTCAGGCCTGCCCCAGGCGCATCACCGCCCAGGCCGCCGCATCGGCCACCGCCGGATCGGCATCGCCCAGCCGCGCCGCCGCCACCGGAGCCAGCGCCGCCATGCCTGAATTTCCAACCGCATAAAGCACGTTGCGCACGAAACGGTCGCGCCCGATCCGCTTGATCGGACTGCCGGCAAAGCGCGCACGAAACCCCGCATCGTCCAGCGCGGCAAGCTCTGCCAACTCGGGCAGGCCCACACGCGGCTGATAGCCGATCTCTTGCGCCGCCACCGCGAACTTGTTCCATGGGCAGATCGCCAGACAATCATCGCACCCGTAGATTCGGTTGCCCATCAGCGCGCGCAAGTCCTCATCCACCGGCCCGCGATGCTCGATCGTCAGGTAGGAAATGCACCGCCGCGCATCCAGCTGGTAGGGCGCGGGAAAGGCCTGCGTCGGGCAAATGTCCAGACAGGCGGTGCATGTCCCGCAATGGCTGACCTCCGGCGGGTCAGGCTCGATCTCCAGCGTGGTGAAGATCGCGCCCAGGAACACCCAGTTCCCCAGATCGCGCCCCAAAAGGTTGGTATGCTTGCCCTGCCACCCCAACCCCGCCGCTTGCGCCAGGGGCTTTTCCATCACCGGCGCGGTGTCGACAAACACCTTGATCTCCGCGCCTGAGGCGTCAACCATCCACCGCCCCAGCCGCTTCAGCCGCCGCTTGACCAGGTCATGGTAATCCTTGCCCTGCGCATAGACCGAAACCACCCCCCGGTCGCGCTGCGCCAAGCCCGCCATCGGATCGGCCTCTGGCGAATAGGACTCCGCCAGCATGATCACCGACCGCGCCTCAGGCCAAAGCGCAGCAGCTGACCCGCGCCACCCCTCGCGCTCTGCCATCCAGCCCATCTGCCCGTGCCGCCCCTCGGCCAGAAACGCCCGCAGCTGCCCCGCCGCCTCTGGCACCGCATCCGGCCGGCACACCCCCACCTTCACGAACCCTTCCTGCAGGGCCCGCGCCACCAACTGCTCTTTCGCAAGCCCTTTCATTCTGGCCCAAATATCCTGGGGGTCCGGGGGCAAGGCCCCCGGCGGGTGGCCTCAGAAATCCAGATCGGCATAATGCGCAGCCGGCGGAAAGCCCGAGATCTGGTCCGCCAGCAAGGGCCGGAAACTGGGCCGCGACTTGATCTTGGCATACCAGTCCTTCAACACCGCATGCCGGTGCCAATCGACATCGCTGATGTAATCCAGACAGCTAAGGTGTGCGGCGGCGGTAAAATCGGCCAACGTCATCTCATTGCCCGCCAGCCAGCGCCGCTGGTCCAAAAGCCAGGCCATGTAATCCAGATGATACTTGATCCGCGCCGATCCCTGCTTGACGTTCTTGCTGTCGGGATAGCCTTGCCCGGTGACCTTCTTGTTCACCCGCTCGTACAAGAGCTTGGAGGTAACCTCATTATGGAACTTGTCGTCGAACCACGCACACAGCCGCCGCACCTCATAGCGCCCATCCGCGCTGCGCGGCATCAGGGCCGGCTCGGGGGCGACTTCTTCCAGGTATTCGCAGATCGCCTGGCTTTCGCTCATCGTGCGGGTGCCCATCTTCAGGATCGGCACCTTGCCGGCCGGGTTGCGGCGCAGAAAGTCTGGCGTCGGCTCCCAATACCTCTCTTCGACCAGCTCCACCTCAATCTTCTTTTCCGCCAGAGTAAGGCGGACCTTGCGGCAGAAGGGCGAGAGGGGAACATGGTAAAGACGGTTCATCTGGCAAACACCTCCGGATGCTTCCTTCATTGCCGCGATGGCCTGCGGAATTCAATCCCTGCTATGCCCTACCGGGCCCCACCGGGGTTTCAGCCCTCGAAACAGGCGGAACGACCGTCCGCCGCGATGGTTTCCGCGCCTGCGATGATGGCGCGCGTCCGGCTGCGAACAAAGTCGGACGGCGCGCTGGCACTGCGGCCCTGCGGGTCTGGCAGCACAGCCGCCAGCCGCGCGGCCTGCAGCGCGCTCAGATCCTTGGCATCAACGCCAAAGTGGTGCTGCGCGGCGGCCTGAACGCCAAAGACGCCTTCATCAAACTCGGCGACGTTTAGGTAAACCTCCAGCACGCGCTCTTTCGTCCAGACCAGTTCCAGCACCGGGGTCAGCACCGCCTCCATCGCCTTGCGGGCATAGCTGCGGCCATGCCACAGAAAGACGTTCTTCACCACCTGCTGGCTGATCGTGCTGGCCCCGCGGTTGCTGCCGGCTTCAATGGCCTCACGGATCGCCGCCATGTCAAAGCCCCAGTGGTTGCAAAAGTTCGCATCCTCGGCCGCCACCGCGCTGCGGCCCATGACCGGGGCCATCTCTTCCCAGGATACCCAGTCCTTGTCGATCCCGCCCAGCCGCCATACCTCACCCAACTGGTAAAGGTTGATCGGCGGCGGGACAAAGCTGAACAGCAGGATCAACACCGCATAAACCGCCGCGATCCCGCCCAGCACACGCCCCACCCATTTCGCCACCACCCGCCAAAGGCGCGGCTTTAGCGGCACCACGGCCCCGGCCTTCGGCGTGCGCTTGCGCTTGGCCGGGGTTTTTTCAACCGGGGTTGGGGCGGGTTTGTCGCTCATGCGAAGCGTTAGACGCGGGCGGTCGCGCCCCGTCAAGAGTGGCGGTTACACCCGCCCGCCACCAAGCTGGTCCTGTGGCCATTGCATCGGTGGGATCTTTTCCAGGAACTGCTTCAGCCCCGCCTCAGCCTCATGACTGAGAGAGGTGTGGATCACCCGGCCCTTTTCGCGGAAAGGCTCCAGCCGCTCCATGACCTTGTCGGTGGTGATCTTGCGGATCAGCATGCCGACCGCCGCACCGCCTTTGTCCAGGCTTTGGCCCACGTCGCGCAGAAATCCGTCATCAATGCCGACATCGCTGAACTTTCCCGCAAGCGCGCCTGCCCCAGCACCGACCGCCGCCCCGACCAAGGGGTTCAGGAACAGAATGCCGATCAGCGTGCCCCATAGCCCGCCGCCAATCGCCCCGCCCGTGGTCAGGTTGATCGACTGGTTCAGCGTGACCTTGCCCTCGGCGTCGCGGGTGACGACAACCACATCCTCCATCTCGATCAGATACTGCTTTTGCAGGCCCACCAGCGCCTCGGCCGCAGCAAAGGCGGTGGCCTCATCGGGGAAGGCAACGATGATCAGGTCAGACATGGGTCACTCCAGCAAGAAGGGCCGCCGCACGTTGCGACAGCCCTGCTTTAGCACATCCAAAGCGGTTTGAGCAGTCGATTCCTACTCTGCCGGCACTTTGGCCACTTCGTCGCTAAGCGGGTAGGGCAGGCGGTTGACCATTTCCTTCGGGCAGACCTGCAGGAAATTCCGCCGCTCGCTGTCCCAGTTCGCAAGGATACGTTCACCGATGCGGCTGCCGGTTTCCTCGACATGCCGGGTGATCAGCGTTTTCAGCTGCATCTCCCAATGCGGATGGCCAACAGCAAGGGGCAGGATGGTTTCCAGGTTCATGAAATCCTCGGCCACGCCCTTGGGGTCGTAGACATAGGCCATGCCCCCGGTCATCCCGGCACCAAAGTTGGCCCCGATCCGCCCCAGCACCACGGCCACGCCGCCGGTCATGTATTCACACCCGTTGGACCCGCAGCCTTCCACGACCACCGAAGCGCCTGAGTTGCGGACCGCAAACCGCTCGCCCGCGCGCCCGCTGGCGAACAGGAACCCGTCTGTTGCGCCGTACAGCACGGTGTTGCCGATGATCGTGTTCTCCTCGGCCTTCAGGGGTGAGGACATCAGCGGCCGAACCGTGATGGTCCCGCCCGACAGGCCCTTTCCGACATAATCGTTGGCATCGCCCTGCACTTCCAGCTTGAGGCCCCTCACCGAGAACGCCCCCAAAGACTGCCCGCAAGACCCGGTTAGCTTGACCGTCAGATGGTCGGGCTGCAGCGCGTTGCGCATTCCGAACTTCTTGACGATATGGCTCGACGCCCGCGTCCCGATGGTCCGCAACGTGTTGCGCACCGCGTAAGACAGCTGCATCTTCTCGCCATCTTCAAAGAACCGGTGCCCGTCGCGGATGATGTCGGCATCCAGCGTGTCCGGCACCGCATTGCGCGGATTGGAGCGGTCATAGGTGATCTTCTGCGACCCATCCACGCTGATCAGCATCGGGTTCAGGTCAAGGTCATCCAGATTGGCCGCCCCACGCGAAACCTGAGTCAGCAAGTCCGCCCGCCCGATGATCTCATCCATCGACCGCGCACCGATGCTGGCGAGGATTTCCCGCACCTCTTGCGCGTAGAAGGTGATCAGGTTCACCACCTTGTCCGCCGATCCGGTGAACTTGGCCCGCAGCGCCTCATTCTGCGTACACACGCCCACCGGGCAGGTGTTCGACTGGCACTGCCGCACCATGATGCAGCCCATCGCGATCAAGGCCGCTGTGCCGATGCCGTATTCCTCGGCCCCCAGCATCGCCGCCATCACGATATCCCGGCCCGTGCGCAGGCCGCCATCGGTGCGCAGGGTCACCCGTTCGCGCAGGTTGTTCATCGCCAGAACCTGATGCGCCTCGGTCAGACCCATCTCCCACGGCAGGCCGGCATACTTGATGCTGGTCGCCGGCGATGCCCCCGTGCCGCCATTGTGGCCGGAAATCAGGATCACGTCAGCCTTGGCTTTCGCCACCCCCGCCGCGATGGTCCCGACGCCCGAGGACGACACCAGCTTGACCGTCACCTTGGCGCGCGGATTGATCTGCTTAAGGTCATAGATCAGCTGCGCGAGGTCTTCGATCGAATAGATATCATGGTGCGGCGGCGGTGAAATCAGCGTCACCCCCGGCGTCGAATGCCTCAGTCGGGCGATCAGCGCCGTGACCTTCATCCCTGGCAGCTGACCGCCCTCACCGGGCTTGGCCCCTTGGGCGACCTTGATCTCAAGCTCCTCGCAGGCGTTCAGGTATTCCGCCGTCACGCCAAAGCGCCCGGACGCCACCTGCTTGATCTTGGCAGACGGGTTGTCCCCATTCGGCTCCGGCACGAAATGCGCCGGGTCCTCACCGCCCTCGCCCGAGTCACTCTTCGCCCCGATCCGGTTCATCGCCACGTTCAGCGTCTTGTGCGCCTCAGGGCTAAGCGCCCCCAGCGACATGCCCGGCGTCACGAACCGCTTGCGGATTGAGGTGATGCTCTCCACCTCCTCGATCGGAACGGGCTTGCCCAACGTCTTGATGTCCAGCAAATCGCGCAGGTGGATCGGCGGATTGGCCCGCATCGCCGCGGAAAACTGCTTCCACATGTCATAGCTGGCCCGGTCGCAGGCCGCTTGCAGCATGTGCATGCTCGACGCCTCCCAGGCGTGC
>JBBQVR010000036.1:0-26491 GCA_038211355.1 Rhodobacterales bacterium
CGCGGGTTGAAGCTGTCATCGACGGGGCCGAGACCTGCGGTGTTGTCCAGACTCCAGACGGAACCCACGTCCAAGAACGCGCCACCGGTGATGCCATATTCTTCCGGCAGCCCAAGGGGAAAGTCAGCCTCAAACCGGGCGACGGCAAAGAGGTTGCCGCCCAAGGCTTCCTGATCGCCGTCACGCGGGCCGATGCCGTTCGCCTCAAATCCGCGGATCTTGCCATTGCCGAAGAAGCGTTCGGTCACCCGGCTGGTATTGTCGCCAAGCGAGGTGATCGCGCCGCCTTCGAAGATGGCCCGCACGGCCACCTCTTCGTTCAGGACGCGCGTTTCAGCCAGGGCCAGCGCGGTGGTCTGGATGTACTTGGTATCGCCGCCCAGACCCGCGAAATCCTGACCAAAGCGCAGCAGCACGCCGCCCTTGGGGTTCAGACCGGTGATCCGGGTGTCATATTCATAGGTATAGCCCAGCGACATGGTGCGCAGCGCGCCAAGGTCGCTTTCCGCCTGCAGGATCGGCGAGGTGCCATTGTAGTTGAAGATCTTGTCTTCTGACACGCGCAGCCGCAGGTCAATATTCGATTGTTCCCCCAAGGGGAACCCTATGCCGGTGGTAAAGCCGATGTTGCGCGTATCATAAGCGGCCGAACTTTGGTTGTCGCTGGTGCGGTAGTATGCCCCGACCGAGAACGAAAGCTCACGCCCCAGAAGTGCCGGTTCGGTAAAGCTGAAGGATGAGTTCTGGTTGTCGGTGCCTGCGTTCAGGTTCATCGAAAGGCGCTGGCCACGGCCAAGGAAGTTCGACTCCGAAAAGCCGATGTTGAAGCCGGTGCCATTGGCGACCGAAAAGGTCAGACCCAGCGACAGCGAACCGGTGGGCTGTTCTTCCACATCGACATTGACCACCACCTGATCGGGGGCAGATCCCGGCTCGGCATTGACCTGAGCGTCGGAGAAGAAGCCAAGCGCGCGGATGCGTTCGGCCGACTGCCGGATTTCGCGCGGGTTGAAGGGGTCACCTTCGACCGTGCGGAACTGGCGGCGGATGACCTGATCCAGTGTGGTCTGGTTGCCTTCGATGTCGATGCGTTCAACAAACACCCGTTCGCCGCGCACGATGGCAAACTGGATGTCCACCATCTGGCCGCGGTCGTTACGGGTAATGCGTGGTTCAATCCGCACGAAGTTTAGGCCCTTGCGCAGGGCAAGCGTCTCCATCCGGGTGATGTTGTTGTCGATCACCACGGGCGAATAGGTCTGGCCGCTGCGGATTTTCTGCACGGCCTCGAACTCGGCCGCGTCAACGCCTTCGATTTCCGAAACGGTCGTGATTGCCCCAAGGGTGTAGGGCAGGCCTTCGCGGACGGTGAAGGTGACAAAGGTCGCATCGCGTTCGCGGCTGACCTCGGCCCCGGCGTCCAGCACCTGAAAGTCGATATAGCCGCGCGACAGGTAGAATTCGGTCAGAACCTGCTTGTCCAGCTCCAGCCGTTCGGCAACGAAGGTGTCGCGCTGGATGAAGGTGCGCAGCAGGCCCGCCTGTTTGGTCTCCAGCACCTGACGCAGGCGGCGGTCGCTGAAGGCGCGGTTGCCGACAAAGGACAGACGCTCAACCTCAACCACGCGGCCTTCGGTGATCTCGAACACCAGATCGACGCGGTTTTCGGACCGGCGAATGATCTTGGGCGTCACGGTCGCGGCGATGCGGCCCTGCACGCGGTAAACCTCGGCAATCGCTGCGGCGTCAGATTCGGCGGTGCTGGGGGCATAGACCCGACGGGTCTGGGATTTCACGATCTCAGCCAGCTGTTCGTCCTTGAGGCGTTTGTTGCCCTCAAAGCTGATGACGTTGACGATTGGGTATTCGGCGACCCGAATCAGCAGCGTTCCGCCCTGCGGGATCACTTCGACCGTCTCGAACAGGCCCGAGTTAGCGATGCGTTGATACGCATCGTTCAAAGCGGCGGCGGAAACCTCTTCGCCACGACTGATTCCAGCGTAGGAAAGGATGGTGGCAGGGTCGACGCGGACGTTGCCTTCGACAACGACGTTCGAAAAGGAAAAGGTCTGGGCATAGGCCGGTGCGAGGAACGTCACCGAAGCAGTTGCCGTGCCGAGAAAAACTGCCGTGGCGAGCAGGCGAGCCCTGGTGGCAGCCCTGTAAGACCGTCCTTTGGTCATGCGGAAGGTCCCTTGCATCATCAGTCCCCGTCGATCTTTGTTGTTGTCGTTTGACTATCGGGAAAGCCAAGCTTTGTCAAAAGCCTGCGGTCCCTGTGGATAACTTTCCCACATCTTGTGGTATGGTCTGCTCAAGTGCAAGGTCAGGACTTGCCGCCCTGCCCCCTTTTTCATGACCCTTATACGCAGATCAGGTCACGGCTGAGGGCGAAGACCATCAACCCCAGAACCAGCGTCAACCCGACCGCCATCAGCACCCGCAGCGCGCGTTCCGAGGGGGGGCGGCGGGTGATCGCCTCATAGGCGTGAAAGACCAGATGGCCGCCGTCCAGCACGGGAATCGGAAACAGGTTCAGGATTCCCACCCCCAGCGACAGGACGGCCATCATCCCGATAAAGCTTTCCACGCCGTTGCGGGCGGCGTCGCCCATGGTTTCGGCCATGCCGATGGCGCCCGACAGGTTGCAGGTGCTGATCGCGCCGCTGATCATCAGGCCAAGGCCGTTCAGCGTGCTGGTGGCCATGCGCCACATCTGCCCGGCCGCCAGGGACACGGTTTCCACCGGGCCGGTGGCGCGGGTGGCGGGCTCAAACGCAAGGCCGGCGACGATGCCGATCTGGTAGCGCTCGACATATGTGCCGGTCTCATCCTCAACCGTGCGGACGCGGGGAGTCAGGGTCAGGTCGAACGTCCTGCCCTCGCGCCAGATGGTCAGGGGGACGGGGTCGCCCTTGCTGTCGGCGATGATGTCGGGAAGCTGGCTGAAGGTGGTCACATCCTGCCCCGAGGCGCGCAGGATCACGTCGCCCGACTGCAAGCCCGCGTCCATCGCGGCCGAGCGGATGATTACCTCACCCACCACGGGGGCAAAGGGGTGCGGGCCGATCACCACCACCTCATCGGTGCCGCGGCGCACGGTATAGGCCATGGTCTGCTGTCTGGGCAGATCGCCGACCACGGTGCCAAAGGTTTCGCGGTCCGGGGTCGGCTTGCCTTCGATGGCAAGGATCACATCGCCTTCGATCAAGGTCGGGCCTTCATGGGGAAAGTCGCGCATCGCCCCCACGGTGGGTTCTTCGCGCGGCACGCCCAGCACCAGAAGGATGCCTGCCAGCAGCACGAAGGTCAGGATGAAATTCGCCACCGGTCCCGCAGCCACCGTGGCCGAGCGGGCCCAAAGCGGCGCGCCCGCCATGGTGTGGCGACGCTCATCCGCCGAAAGGCCCGAGATATCGCCTGCCTTGACGGATGTCGCATCCGCATCGCCCATGAACTTCACATAGCCGCCAAAGGGGATCGCCGCGATCTGCCAGCGGGTGCCGCGCGTGTCGGTGCGGCTGTAAAGCACCGGGCCAAAGCCGATGGAAAACACCTCGGAATGGATGCCCGACAAGCGGCCGACGATGTAATGCCCGTATTCGTGAACGAAAACGATGATCGACAGCGCCACAATGAAGAAGAACACCGTCCATGCGGTGCCGCCGATGGCTGCGAAAATATCCACTTAGCGGCTCCTTGCCGTGATCTGGGCCCTTTTGCGCGCAATCTCGCCCGCCCTTACCCGTGCCAGATGGTCCATTCCCAGCACATCCTCAAGGGCTTCAGGCAGATTTGATGCACCCATCTGGGGGTCAAGCGCGCTGAGGGTATCTTCGACGATGCCCGCCATGTCCATGAACCCGATGCCGCCGGCCAGAAAATGATCCAGCGCGATCTCCTTGGCGGCGTTGAACGCCGCACCGGCAAGGCCACGGCGGGCCATCACCTCACGCGCGAGCCTGAGGGCCGGGTAGCGAGCCATTTCCGGCGCGCGGAAGGTCAGGGTGGACACCTGCGCCAGATCCAGCCGCGCCACCGGCAGCGCGTCGCGGGCAGGCCAGTTCAGCGCATAGCCGATGGGGTGGCGCATGTCGGGGGCCCCCAGATGCGCCATGATCGCACCGTCATGAAATCCGACCATCGAGTGGATCAGGCTTTCGGGGTGAATGATCACCTCAACCTGGTCAGGGGTGACGCCGAAGAATTCCCGCGTCTCGATCACTTCAAGCGCCTTGTTGAACATCGAAGCCGAATCGATGGTGATCCGCTGGCCCATGGCCCAGTTCGGGTGGGCGAGGGCCTCCTTGACGGTGGCCTTGGCCAAAGCCTCTAGCGGCCAGTCGCGCAAGGCGCCGCCTGAGGCGGTCAGGATGATCCGTTCGACGGCGCTGATATCCTCGCCGGTCAGGGCCTGGAAGATGGCCGAATGTTCGCTGTCCACCGGCAGGATGGTGGCACCGTGCGCGGCTGCCTCAGCCAACAAAAGCGGCCCGGCGGTGACCAGACTTTCCTTGTTGGCCAGCGCCAATGTGCGCCCGTGGCGCAGGGCGCGAAAGCCGGGAACAAGGCCAGCAGCACCGACAATCGCGCTCATCACCCAGTCGGCGGGGCGGTCGGCGGCTTCGGCGATGGCATCCGGGCCGGCGGCGACCGCAACCCCGGTTCCGGCAAGGCGGTCGCGCAGGTCGGCAAGGTCGGCTGCGTCGGCGCAGACGGCAACCTCGGCCCGCAGATCGCGCGCCATCTCGGCCAGACGCGCGATGTTGCGCCCCCCGGTCAGGGCGACCACGCGGTAAACCCCTGCCCCGCCTGCGCGCTGGATCAGGTCAACGGTCTGTTCGCCAACCGACCCCGTCGCCCCGAAAATGGATATGCTGCGCATCAGCCCGCAACCAGCGCTGGCAACGGCAGATCAAGCGCCAGGCCCAACAGGATCAGCGCCACAATGGCCCCGATCAGCGCATCGAACCGGTCCAGCACCCCGCCATGCCCAGGGATCAGGGTCGAGGCATCCTTGACCCCGGAGCGCCGCTTGATCCAGCTTTCCCAGACATCCCCCATCTGCCCGGCAAAGCCGATCAGCACGGAAAGCGGGATCAGCCACAGCGTGCCATACCCCGCAGACACATAGACAAACCCGACCAAAGCCGCCCCCACCCAGCCGGCCAGGGTGCCGCTCCACGTTTTCTTGGGGCTGATGGCGGGCCAGAATTTCGGGCCGCCCAGCACCCGTCCGACGAAATAGCCAAGCACGTCCGAGGTGACGACAATCAGCACCAGCCACAGGATCACCGGGGTGCCTGCTGTCATCCGCAGGTCGATCAGGCCATAGCCCGCGACCATGATGGCGACCGAATACAGGCTGGAAAGCCTCCGGTCGCGCCGGTCGGTCAACGCGATGGCAAGCGCAGGCACCAGCAGAAAGGCCGCCGTCACCGGATCAGGAAAGACCAGCGTGATGCCCAGACTGAAGCAGGCGATGGCCGCCAGACCAAGGGGGGTGTTCTCATGATCCGGGGCGGTCATCTTGGCCAGTTCCCACACCATGGCACCGGTCAAGATAACCACAAGAATGGCAAAGGACGGCCCGCCCAGCCAGATTTCCGCCCCGCCAACGGCAATAAGCACCACGGCCGAAACCACCCGCTTGCGCAGATCGGACCAGCGGCCAACCGGGCGGCCCGGCGGGATCGTTGTGGTCAGGGGGTCGGCGGCTGCTGCTTCGGCAGCATCGCTGTCCGCATCCGGTTGCGGCTGGGGGTCATCACTGTTCATTCTGGCACGTCCATGCCCACCGAATTCATCCCCGCCACCTTCATGCGCCAACCGCGCCAAAGCGGCGTTCGCGGTTGGAAAAGCGGGCGACGATCCCGGACAGTTCTTCAGCGGTGAAGTCGGGCCAGAGGGTGGCCGTAAACTCATACTCGGCATAGGCCGCCTGCCAGGGCAGGAAGTTTGAGGTCCGCGTCTCACCACTGGTTCGGATGACAAGGTCGGGGTCGGGCAGACCACCGGTATCCAGGCGGTCGGCAAAGGCACCCTCGGTCAGGTGGGCGGGGTCTAGCAGGCCTGCGGCCACTTCATCGGCCAGGCGGCGGGCGGCACGGAAAATCTCATCCCTGCCGCCGTAGTTGACGGCCACGGTCAGGTTCAGCCGGTCGCAGCCTGCGGTGCGCGCCTCAATTCCCGCCATCAGACGCTGCAGCTTGGGGTCCAGCCGCCCGCGTTCGCCGATAAAGCGCATGCGGACCCCAGCCTTGGCCAGACGGTCCGCCTCACGTTCGATATAGCGGGCGAAGATGGCCATAAGGCCAAGGACCTCTTCGGTCGAGCGTTTCCAGTTCTCGGTCGAAAAGGCGTAAAGGGTCAGCCACTTGATCCCAAGGTCGGGTGAGGCCTTGACGATCTCGCGCACGCGCTCGGCCCCGCGGCGGTGACCAACCAGACGCGGCCAGCCCCGGTTTGTGGCCCAGCGGCCATTGCCGTCCATGATGATGGCAAGGTGATTGACCGGCCGGAGTGCCGTCTCATGCGCGAGGTCTTTTGACACCGACCGGTCCTTTCTGCCTAGACCTGCATGATCTCGGCCTGCTTGGCCTCAAGCGCGCGGTCGATGGCGGCGATGGATTTGTCGGTCAGCTCTTGCACCTCTTCGGACCACATCTTCTGGTCATCCTCACCCATCCCTGCGCCTTTGGCCTTTTTGATCTGGTCCATGCCGTCACGACGGATGTTGCGGATAGCGACCTTGGCGTTTTCGGCAAAGCCCGCGGCAACCTTGGTCAACTGCTTGCGGCGTTCTTCGTTCAGTTCGGGGATCGGCAGGCGGATCAGCGGGCCGTCGGTCACCGGGTTGATGCCGATGCCGCTTTCGCGGATGGCCTTTTCGACCTTCTGGATCATGCCCTTGTCCCAGACGTTGATCACCACCATCCGGGGTTCCGGCACGTTCACCGTCCCCAGCTGGGTGATCGGGGTCATCTGGCCATAAGCCTCAACCTGGATCGCATCGACGATGGAGGCGCTGGCGCGGCCCGTCCGAAGGCTGGCGAATTCATGCTTGAGCGCGTTCATCGCCCCGTCCATGCGGCGTTGCAGGGCGTCGGTGTCAATCTCGATATCGTCGGCCATAGTCGTCTTCCGGTCTGATGCGTAGGTTCTGGGCCCTTCATAGCGGGGCCTTGCTGGAATTCAAAGGGCGTCCAGAAGGACAGGGATGCGCGGTTCAACGGAAGGCGAGGACCGTGGCAGCCGCCCTAGCCCTTCACGCGTGTGCCCTAGCCCTTCACGCGTGTGTAGGTCCCCTGCCCGGCAAGGATGCCGCGAAAGCCGCCCGGTTCGTCGAGGGAAAAGACGATGATCGGCAGATCGTTGTCGCGGGCAAGGGCGATGGCGGTGGCGTCCATCACGCCAAGGTGCTTTTCCAGCACCTCGTCATAGGTCACCTCGGTGTAACGCTTTGCGTCCGCGTATTTCTTGGGGTCCTTGTCATAGACCCCGTCCACCTTGGTGCCCTTGAAGATCGCCTGACAGGCCATTTCACTGGCGCGCAGCGTGGCAGCGGTATCCGTGGTGAAATAGGGGTTCCCGGTGCCGGCGGCAAAGATGCAGACGCGCTTTTTCTCGAGGTGACGCACCGCGCGGCGGCGGATGTAGGGCTCACACACCTGATCCATCGGGATGGCACTGATGACACGGGTGAAAACCCCGATCTCTTCCAATGCCGATTGCATCGCAAGCGCGTTCATCACGGTGGCAAGCATGCCCATGTAGTCAGCCGTCGTCCGCTCCATCCCCTGGGCTGACCCTTGCAGGCCGCGAAAGATGTTGCCGCCACCGATGACCATGCAGATCTCAACCCCAAGGTCACGGACGGATTTCACCTCTTGGGCGATGCGGGCGACGGTCGGCGGGTGCAGGCCAAAGCCCTGATCACCCATCAATGCCTCGCCCGAAATTTTCAGCATCACGCGGCTGTAAGTCACCGCAGCACCGGTATCGGCAGCTGTTTCGGACATGGCACCCCCTGCATTTCGTTTTGTGATTGGACTGCGGCGCAAAATGTCGGAAAACGCCGGAAGGTTCAACCTTAGACATCAGGCAAGGCGGGGGCCGGCCCCCGCACCCCCGGGATATTTGGAGACAGATGAAACTGGAGGGCATCTCACGCGAGCGGCCGGTGCTGATTGCGGGGCCGACAGCCAGCGGCAAGTCAACCTTGGCGCTGGAGATCGCGGCACGGGATGGGCGCGTGGTGGTCAATGCCGATGCGCTGCAGGTCTATGGCAACTGGCGGGTTCTGACGGCACGACCCTCAGTTTCAGATGAGGCGGCGGTGCCGCACGCGCTCTATGGTCATGTCGGGCGGGACGAGGCCTATTCGGTCGGCCATTGGCTGCGTGAGATTGCTCCGCTTCTGGCGCGGCCGGTGGTGATTGTTGGCGGGACCGGGTTGAATTTCAACGCCTTGACCCGAGGGCTGGCAGAAATCCCCGAGACCCCGGCCACAGTGCGCGCCGAAGCGGATGCCCGGATGCGGGCCGAGGGGCGCACGGCCCTGCTGGCTGATCTTGATGCCGACACAGTGGCGCGAATCGACACGTTGAACGGTGCCCGCGTCCAGCGCGCGTGGGAGGTGTGGCGCAGCACCGGACAAGGGCTTGCCTTCTGGCAGGCCATGACGCCTGCGCCGCTTTTGCCGCTTGAGGCGGCTGAAGCCCTTGTTCTGACACCTGAAACCAGCTGGCTGAACAACCGGATCGACCAGCGCTTTGCCGCGATGATTGCCGCAGGTGCGGTCGCCGAGGCACAGGCTAACCTGGAGGGCTGGGACCCCACCCGCCCCTCATCGCGCGCGATTGGCGGGCCGGAGCTGATTGCCCATCTGCAAGGCGCGCTTGGCCTTGAGGCGGCGATTGCGGCGGCGCAGCTGGCCAGCCGGCAATATGCCAAGCGCCAGCGCACCTGGTTCAGATCGAACATGGGGGCTTGGCGGCAGCTTTCCCTGCCCTGACCGTGGCTTGCGGGGCGAAGCTACAGCGGATTTCTGCCTGTCCACAGGGTTATGCACAGGAAATCACAACATCGGTGCATAACTTTGCCCAAGCTTGGCGAATTTTGCTTGGGTTGCGGGGGTGGGCCTGCTTTACTTAGTTCTTCGCTGCCCAGACCGGACCCAATTGCCATGACCCTTGCCATGCCCCCGTCGCCCTCACGGCTGGTTGCCATTCCGCGGCTTGCGGCGGGTGGTCGTTGGCGGGTTGAAGCGATGCGCTCCATCTCTGAGCCGTGCCTTTTGTGGTTCACCAAGGGCCAGGGTCGGATCACCATCTCGGGCGTCACGCGGGGATATACGGCGCACAACGCCATCTATATTCCGGCCGGCGTGATGCATGGTTTTGAGGCCGGGCCGCAAGTCTTTGGCACGGCGGTATTTTTCGGGCGCGATCCAGAAATGGTCCTGCCGAAATCGCCGCTGCATCTGCGGATCCGCGAAGTGCATGCCCAGCAAGAGGTGAACATCCTTCTTGACGCCATCCAGCGTGAGATTGAAAGCGACACCCCGGCGCATGACCGGGCGACCAAGGCCTATGTGGGGCTTCTGGGCGTCTGGCTGGAACGTCAGGCGCGCAAGGCGGAACCCGATGCCACGCGCCCCGACGCGACGCGGCGGCTGGTTGCGCGTTATACCGCCTTGCTGGAGCGGAACTTTCGCAGCGGCATGGGCGTGGCTGATTTCGCCGCCGCCCTTGGGGTAACCCCCACCCATCTGACGCGCTGCTGCAACACCGCCTGCGGCCGCCCGGCAAGCGCACTGTTACAAGACCGCCGGATTTTCGAGGCCCGCAAACTGCTGGCTGAGACGCGAATTCCGGTCGGGCGGATTGCCGAACAGCTTGGATTCAACTCACCCGCCTACTTCACCCGCGCGTTTCAACACTTGACCGGAAAATCGCCCTCGGCGTTTCGACGCGCAACCTGAGGGGCGTTTGCGACCTTAGACTCGTGGTTTTCGACAGACCCATGTCGCAAATGGGTTCTGAGACGGCGAAAGCAGTCGTTGACGTGGCGGCAAAAAAGTTGCGCAATACACAAGGGGAGGCGTCATGGCGTGCAGGCTTGAGGGGCTGGTTCAAACCGGTTCAACTTTGGGCATGATGTCACGACGCAGCCAAAGCCAAAAACAATAAAGCCATAACAAAACGTCAGGGAGACCACGATGACCGATACCAACCGCGCTGCCGCGCTGCATCCGGCGGCCAGCATGCACGCAAATGAGTTTTCGGCCGGCAAGATCAGCCGCCGCGAATTTCTTACCCGGACCACCGCCCTTGGGGTATCCGCGGCTGCCGCCTATGGGCTGATCGGCCTGCAATCCCCGGTTCAGGCCGAAGCGCATGCCGCCGGTGGCATCGTCCGCGTCGGCATGGAAGTGAAAGGCACCAAGGACCCGCGCCTGGCCGACTGGCCGCAGATTTCCAACGTCTACCGCGGTTGGCTGGAATACCTGATCCAGTACAACGCCGACGGCACCTTTGAAGGCCGCCTGCTGGAAAGCTGGGAAGCCAACGCCGACGCGACCGTCTACACGCTGAAGGTGCGCCCCGGTGTCACCTGGAACAACGGCGACGCCTTCACCGCCGATGACGTGGTGCGCAACTTCGCCCGCTGGACCGATGGCAACGTCGAAGGCAACGCAATGGCCAGCCGCTTCCTGGGTCTGGTGGATGAAGCGACCAAAACCCTGCGTGAGGGTGCCGTGGTCAAGGTCGATGACATGACGGTTCAGCTGAACCTGTCCACGTCGGATGTGGCGATTGTCCCGAACCTGGCCGATTATCCAGCCGCCGTGGTCCATGCCAGCTTTGTTGACGGTGAAGACCCGTCGGTCAACCCGATCGGCACCGGACCCTATTTCCCGCAGGAAGTTTCGGTCGGGCAAAAGGCCGTGCTCGTCCGCGCGCCGAACCACACTTGGTGGGGTGGCACTGCACCCTTGGACGAGATTCACTACATCGACTTTGGCACCGACCCGTCGACCATGGTGAACCTTGCCGCGTCCGACGAGATTGATGCCAACTATGAAACCACCGGCGACTTCATCGAACAGATGGACACGCTGGGCTGGAAGAAGCTGGAAATCGTCACGGCAGCAACCATTGTTGTGCGCATGAACTCGGCCACCTCCGACCTTTACAAGGACAAGGCCGTTCGGCAGGCGATCCAGCTGGCGGTTGACCCCAAGGTCGTGCTGGAACTGGGCTACAACAATCTGGGCACCACGGCGGAAAACCACCACGCCTGCCCGGTGCACCCGGAATACGCCCCTCTGCCGGCACAGGCGTTTGATGCGTCCAAGCTGAAGCCCGCGCTGGATGCCGCCGGGATCGGCGATGCCGAGCTTGAGGTCATCTCGCTGGATGACGGGTTTGAGGCCACGACCACCGCAGCCGTGGTGGCGCAGCTGAAAGACGCCGGCGCAAACGTCAAGCACACGGTCATGCCGGGGTCGACCTTCTGGAACGACTGGCAGAAGTACCCGTTCTCCTCGACCACCTGGAACCACCGTCCGCTGGCCGTGCAGAACATGGCGCTGGCCTATACCTCGACCGGGTCGTGGAACGAAACCGGTATGGCGAATGCCGACTTCGACGCCGCCATGGTCGCGGCGCTGTCGCTGGCCGACGCCGATGCCCGGCGTGAACAGATGGTGACGCTGGAGACGATCCTGCAGGATGAAGGCTACATCATCCAGCCCTACTGGCGGTCGCTGTTTGCGCACGTCAAGGAAGGCTTCAACGTCGAGCGTCACCCCTCGAACGAGCATCAGCACTACAAGTGGTCCAAGTCGGCCTGACCATCGGATGCGGGCGCGCCCTGATGGCGCGCCCGCTACCCCACTGCTACCCCCGCCAGCCGCCGCCCCCCGAAAGGGACGGCCTGATCGCCCGTTGGGAGCAAAGGCTTAGCCCATGCTGATCTTCATCGCGCGCCGCCTTGGCATCATGGTGCTTACGGCTTTCGTGCTGACCTTTGTGGTCTTCTTTTTGACCAACCTCTCACCCAACCTTGAAAAGCTGGCTCGGCAAGAGGGCTCTGTACGGATGAGCGATGAGTCCGTCGCCAACTGGATCGTCCAGAACGGCCACAGCGGATCGGTTTTCTCGCGCTACGGCGAATGGCTGGGTGTGGTGCCGGGCTGGACCTATACGGATGAAAAGGCCGTGACCCGGGGCCGCTGCATCGAGGTGCGGCAAGACCCGGCCGATGCGCCGCGCTTTTGCGGTATCCTGCAGGGGGACTGGGGCTATTCCACCTTCTTCCGCAAGGATGTGCTGCCGTCCCTGACCGACAAGCTGGCTGCAACGGGCTGGCTGATGATGTGGGTCATGATCGTGATGGTGCCCACCGCGCTGGTGATCGGCGTCGTTTCCGGCATGCGCGAGGGCAGCCGGACGGACCGCGTCCTGTCCACCTTCTCCATCGCCTCAACCGCGACACCGGAATACGTGTCCGGCGTGATCTTGGTCGCGCTCTTCGCCTCACCAGTCACCGGGCTGTCACCCTTGCTGGCTGAATGGGGCTGGATTGACGGCAAGACCCTGTTCCAGGGTGCCGCATCCCCCGACAAAATCACCTTCTGGAGCTTTACCCTGCCGGTTCTGACCATCGCCCTGTACGGGATCGGCTATATCGCCCGGATGACCCGCGCCTCGATGACCGAGGTGATGACCGCCCAATACATCCGTACCGCTCGGCTGAAGGGGGTTTCCTTCAATCAGGTGGTGATCCGCCATGCGCTGCGCAACGCCCTGATCGCGCCCTTCACTGTCATCATGCTGCAGTTCCCCTGGCTTTTGAACGGCGTGGTGATTGTTGAAACCTTGTTCAATTACAAGGGCTTTGGCTGGACGCTGGTGCAGGCGGCGGGCAACAATGACATCAACCTTCTGCTCGGCTGTTCGGTCGTGGCGGTGTTCGTGGTGCTGGTGACCCAGCTGATCTCGGACATTGGCTATGTGTTCCTGAACCCGCGCATCCGGCTTTCGTAAGGGGCGCGCGCAATGACCGATATCCTCCCGTGGAGTGTCGTTTTCGCCAAGGTGGCGGTGCAGTTCCTGCCTGTCTGGATTGCGCTGGTGGCAACCTACGCCTTGTCAATCACCTTCAAGCGGCGGCTGGGGCTTTATGGCAAGCTGTTCGACAGCCCGGTCGGGATGATCGGCTTTGGCATCGTGATGTTCTGGGTTTTCACGGCCCTCTTTGCCGACCAGATCATCACCTTTGACCCCTTGGCGCAGTTTTCGGGGATGAAGAACAAACCCCTCGGCACGCCGCTGGCCGGGGCCGAGGCGGGGGACTACGGCTGGTTCCTGTTCGGTGGTGACCATCTGGCGCGCGACGTCTTCAGCCGCATGGTGATGGGCGCGCGGTCCGTGCTGTCCATCGCCCCTGCCGCTACCGCCTTTGCCTTCATGGTGGGCATCACGCTGGGGGTGCCGGCAGGTTACTTCGGCGGGCGGCTCGACACGTCGCTTTCGTTCATCGCCAACCTGGTCCTGGCCTTCCCGGTCATCCTGCTCTTCTACCTTCTGGTCACGCCAGAGATCCGACTGACGGGCATCCCGATTGTGCTGGCAGCGGTGCTGTTCCTGTTCCCGATCATCTTCCTGACCATCCTTCTGAACGCGCGGTTCTTCACCAACCCGACCAAGCGGAACCTTTATGTGGGCGTGGTGCTGGTCTTCGGCTTCTGGGCCTACTCCGGGCTTGCCTTCAACATGGACCCCTTGGGCGTCTGGTCGATGGAGCCTAACCTTCTGAACGTCTTCGTCTCGGTCGTGTTCGTGAACGCACCCACCGTGTTCCGCATCGTGCGCGGCATCGTGATGGACCTCAAGGCACGCGATTATGTGGCAGCGGGCCAGACCCGGGGCGAAGGCCCCTGGTACATCATGTTGTGGGAAATCCTGCCGAACGCGCGCGGGCCGTTGATCGTCGATTTCTGTCTGCGCATCGGCTATACGACCATCCTGCTTGGCACGCTGGGTTTCTTCGGCCTTGGCGTCTCACCCGACAGCCCGGACTGGGGGTCGACCATCGACGATGGCCGCAAGACCCTGAACATGTTCCCCCACGCCGCCGTCGTCCCCGCCCTTGCGCTGATGAGCCTGGTCCTTGGCCTGAACCTTCTGGCCGATGGTCTGCGCGAAGAAAGCCTGAGGGACTAGGGCCATGACCCGCAGCTTCCTTTCTGCTAAAATATCCTAGGGTTCCGGGGCCTGGCCCCCGGTTCCGCACCTTCCGCCAAAGCGAGGCTGCCATGGCTGACACCGCAAAAGACACCGCCTGGGACCCGTCCAAGCCGATCCTGGAAATTGAGAACCTCTCGATCAGTTTTTTCACCCGCCTTCGTGAAATCCCGGCCGTGATGGATTTTTCCTGCACCGTCATGGCGGGCGAGGCGATGGGGCTGGTCGGCGAAAGCGGCTGTGGCAAGTCCACCGTGGCCCTCGCCGTGATGCGGGACCTTGGCAAGAACGGGCGCATCGTCGCGGGCTCGATCAAGTTCAAGGGCCGTGATCTGACCAACATGGGCGATGAAGAGCTGCGCCATATCCGCGGGTCGGAAATCGCGATGATCTATCAAGAACCGATGGCCTCGTTGAACCCGGCGATGAAGGTCGGCGCGCAACTGGCCGAAGTGCCAATGATCCATTCCGGCATGGGCAAGGCCGAGGCTTGGGCGCTGGCCCGCCAGATCGTCGCCGACGTGCGCCTGCCCGACCCGGACCGGATCATCAACGCCTACCCGCACCAGCTTTCGGGCGGCCAGCAGCAGCGCATCGTCATCGCGATGGCGCTGATGGCGAAACCCGCGCTGCTGATCCTGGACGAACCCACCACCGCGCTGGACGTTACGGTTGAGGCGGGGATCGTCGATCTGGTCAAGGATCTGGGCAAGAAATACGGCACCTCGATGCTGTTCATCAGCCACAACCTTGGTCTGGTGATGGATGTCTGCGACCGGATCTGCGTGATGTATTCCGGCGAGGCGGTGGAAACCGGCAATGTCGTTCAGGTGTTCGACAAGATGCGCCACCCCTATACGCAGGCGCTGTTCCGGTCGATTCCGCTGCCGGGCGCTGACAAGAACGCGCGGCCCCTGATCAGCATTCCCGGCAACTTCCCCCTGCCCCATGAACGCCCCTCTGGCTGCAACTTCGGCCCGCGCTGCGATTATTTTCAGGCCGGGCGCTGTGATGCCGCCGATATTCTGATGGACCCGGTGCCCGGTGACGACCGCCACGCCAGCCGCTGCCTGCGCTGGGCCGAGATCGACTGGGATGCCCCCCCCGCCAAGCGCGCGGTCAAGCTCAAGGCCCCGATTGGCGAGGTGGTCCTGAAGATGGAGGACCTGAAGAAATACTACGATGTGTCCTCGGGCGCCTTTGGTGGCGGCACGATGAAAGTGGTCAAGGCCAACGAAAGCCTGAGCTTCGAGGCGCGTGAGGGTGAGACTCTGGCCATCGTCGGCGAATCCGGCTGTGGCAAGTCGACCTTCGCCAAGGTGCTGATGGGGCTGGAGACGGCGACCAGCGGCAGCATCATGCTCTTTGACGAAAACGTGCAGTCCACCCCGATCCAGAAGCGCAACACCGATACAGTGTCGAGCGTTCAGATGGTGTTCCAGAACCCCTTTGACACGCTTAACCCCAGCATGACCGTGGGCCGCCAGATCATTCGCGCGCTGGAGATCTTCAAGCAGGGCAAGTCGGATGAGGATCGGCAGAACCGGATGCTTGAACTTCTGGATCTGGTGAAACTTCCCCGCGCTTTCGCCGAACGAATGCCGCGCCAGTTGTCAGGCGGTCAAAAGCAGCGGGTGGGGATCGCCCGCGCCTTTGCCGGTGGGGCCAAGGTAGTGGTCGCGGATGAACCCGTTTCGGCGCTGGACGTCTCGGTGCAGGCCGCTGTCACCGACCTTCTGATGGACATCCAGCGCGAGAATCGCACGACGCTCCTCTTCATCAGCCATGACCTCAGCATCGTTCGCTATCTGTCGGACCGGGTGATGGTCATGTATCTGGGCCATATGGTGGAAATGGGGACCACCGATCAGGTCTTTCAGCCGCCCTATCACCCCTATACCGAGGCGCTTTTGTCGGCCGTGCCGATTGCTGACACCAAGGTGATCCGCAAGCGCATCGTGCTGGAGGGGGACATTCCGTCCGCCGTCAACCCGCCACCGGGCTGCCCGTTCCAGACCCGTTGCCGCTGGAAATCACAAGTGCCAGACGGCCTGTGCGACCGCGAAATGCCGCCGGTGCAGATGATGGAGGGGGGCCATCAGATCAAGTGCCACCTGTCGGCAGAGGTGCTGGCCACCATGGAGCCCGTGATCAAGGTTGCGGCTGAGTGACAGGGTGGGCGTCAGCGCCCGCCCTCCATAGCGCGGGCCGATCAGACTAGGCCGGTCAGACCAGGCCACTCAGACTAGGCCGGTCAGACTAGTCCAATCACCCCAATATCGCCGCGACGTAGTTTTCCGTCTCGGCATAGGGCGGGATGCCGTCATGCTGTTCCACCGCGCCGGGGCCTGCGTTGTAGGCGGCGAGGGCCAGTTTCCAGCTGCCGAACTTGTCGTACATCATCCGCAGATAGCGCGCGCCGCCTTCCAGATTGGCCGCAGGGTCAGCGATATCCACGCCAAGAACGTCAGCCGTGCCGGGCATCAGCTGCGCGAGGCCCGTGGCGCCCTTGTGGCTGACCGCGCCGGGGTTCCAGCCACTTTCCTGCTGCACCAGCCGCAGAAAAAGGTCTTCCGGCACGCCATGCTTGCGCGCGGCGGCCTTGGCCACCTCAAGATACTCACCCCGGTAGCTGCCGCGATAGGCGGGCGTGCCCTCTTCGGCCGCTGCACCATCCTTGAATTTGGGCGTCAGTTTGACAGACCCGCTGTATTGCTTGGCCAGCCTGTCATCGATCAGCCTGGACTGCGATTCGAAAAGTGCGATGCGCGATTTGGATGAGCCAGTCAGCTGCAAACCTTCAGCCGCGGCAGGCAAAGCCATGGCAAACAACCCAAACCCTGCAAGGGCCAGCTTGCACCAGCCATATCGTGTCACTGCCGGCACGGACCACTTCCCCCACATTCCACCGGCCGACTATACCGCCATCCCTGAGTTTTTCCAGTCAGAAACCGGCGGTCATTCCCTACCCCTCCCACATCCAAGAACCGGATTTCACCACACACTTCCCGCCCAAGCCGAGTTGCGGCGGCCCGAAACCTCGGTATAGGTTTGTTAACCAAGCGGCGGCCACATTGGGACCGCCAAGACAACCAGCAAGACAGTCAGGGAGAATCGCATGGCGGGATCGGTCAACAAGGTCATCATCGTGGGCAACCTCGGCCGTGACCCGGAGGTGCGCAACTTTCCGAACGGCGGCAAGGTGGTGAACCTGCGGATCGCCACTTCGGAAACCTGGCGCGACAAGGCGTCAGGTGAGAAGAAAGAGCGTACGGAATGGCATTCCGTAGCGATCTTCAACGAACCGCTGGGCAAGATTGCCGAGCAGTATCTGCGCAAGGGATCAACGGTTTACATCGAAGGCCAGCTGGAAACCCGCAAATGGCAGGACCAGTCCGGCGCTGACCGCTACACGACAGAGGTGGTCGTGCGGCCTTACCGGGGTGAATTGACCCTTCTTGGCGGACGCGATGGCGGTTCGGGCGGCGGTGGTGGCGGTGGTGGCGGTGGTGGCGGTTATGACGACCGGGGCGGCTATGACGATTATGCCGGTCAGGGCGGTGGCGGTGGCGGCAGCGCAGCACCTGCTGGGCGCAGCGGTGGCGCGGGCGGGGCTCCGTCGGGCGGTCGGTCCGATATGGATGATGAAATTCCATTCTGACCAGACTGCGGCGGCACCTGTCGGATACGACCTCTGGACCTTGGCCGGGAATTCCCTATATAATCGGTCAACAACTCAAATGACGGCGGGACAGGTGCAATGCAGGACCAGATCGAGGGCAAACCACTGATCAAGCCGTCAAGCAGCGACCATCCGCTGTATCCGCAGATCGTTGAGGCGTGTCGCACGGTGTTTGACCCGGAAATCCCGGTCAATATCTTTGATCTGGGTCTGGTCTACACCATCGAGATCGGCGACGACTCTCAGGTCGACATCATCATGACCCTGACCGCCCCCGGCTGTCCTGTGGCAGGTGAGATGCCGGGCTGGGTCGCCGATGCGGTGGAACCCCTTGCCGGGGTCAAGCAGGTCGATGTGCATATGACCTTCGACCCGCCCTGGGGCATGGACATGATGTCGGACGAGGCGAAGCTGGAGCTTGGCTTCATGTAAAGGCTGTAGCAGGCTTGATCGGGGACCCGGTAGGGATTACCTTCAAGCCAAGTGAAAGGACCGCAAATGTTCGGTATTCCAGGCAAGGCCGCTGTTACCCTTACCCCCGCTGCCACCCGGCAGATTTCCCGCTTGATGGACCGTCAGGGCTCATCTGGTCTGCGTATCGGCGTCAAGAAAGGCGGCTGCGCGGGTATGGAATACACGATGGACTATGTGTCCTCGGTCAATCCGCTGGACGAAGTGGTGGAAAAGGACGGCGCGCGGGTGATGATCGCCCCCATGGCGCAGATGTTCCTGATCGGCACCGAGATCGACTATGAAACCTCGCTGCTTGAGGCGAAGTTCACCTTCCGCAACCCTAACGTGACCGAGGCTTGCGGCTGCGGCGAGTCGATCAAGTTCAAGGATCAGCCAGCGGCTTGACGCCCTGTTTGCGACGCCCCGTGTGTCGTGCATGGGGCTTGTGGTGCAGGGAGCGTTCCGCCCCCTCGCCCTTCCTGATTACCCCCTCATGATATTTTTGCAGAAAGGCAGTCTGCAGCAGGTGCGGCTTTGCCGTCTGGGGCTTTTCCTTTGCGGGGTGAGGCGCTAGGGCTTGCACGTAGCTGAGGGAGACGGAAGATGCACAAACTTGCCGCCGGAAACTGGAAGATGAACGGCACTGCTGCCGCTCTGGATGAGGTGCGCGCCCTTTTGGCGGCCCATCCTGCCCCCGGCTGCGAGATGCTGCTTTGCCCGCCGGCAACCTTGGTGGCGCAGATGGCAGCACTGACCAAGGGAAGCGCCCTGGCCGTTGGCGGGCAGGATTGCCACCCCAAAGCATTTGGCGCGCATACGGGCGACATCTCGGCCACGATGCTGAAGGATGCGGGGGCAGCTTGCGTGATCCTTGGCCATTCAGAACGCCGCGCGGATCATGGCGAGACGAACGCCCTGGTGCGCAGCAAGGCCGATGCTGCCCTTGCCGCCGGTCTGGTGGCGGTCGTCTGCATCGGTGAGACCGAAGCAGAGCGCGACGCTGGCCAGACCCTTGCCGTCATCGGCGGACAGCTTGACGGGTCGCTTCCGGCTGGGGCCACGGGTGAAACCGTGGTCGTCGCCTATGAACCCGTCTGGGCCATCGGCACCGGCCGCACCCCGACCCTCGATGAGATTGCCGAGGTGCATGCCTTTCTGCGCAACCGTTTGCGCGGGCTGATCGGGGATCAGGCTGACACCGTCCGGCTTTTGTACGGCGGGTCGGTCAAGCCGTCCAATGCGGCCGAGATTTTCGCCGTGCCGCATGTCGACGGCGCGCTGGTCGGCGGGGCCAGTCTGAAGGCCGCCGACTTTGGGGCCATCGTGGCGGCACTGTCTGCCTGACGACATCCAGGGGTCGCTGGCAGATCAGCCAACCCGATGCCCGTTGCCTAGCGTGGATGCATGACAGCCCTTTCCCCCGCCGCCCGCCGGTCACTTCTGATCGCCAACCTGATTTGCCTTGCCTCGATGGTGATCTGGGCCGCGGGGTTGCCTGCCGCTGACCTGATCATTCCGCACATGCCACCGATTGCCTTGACCGCGGGCCGCGCCCTGCTTGCGGCAGCGGTGCTGCTGCCGGTCTGGCTGATGCTGGAGGGGCGACACGTCGTGGTGCAGGCCGACTGGCTGACCGGGGCCTGGGTTGGCTTTGTCACCCTTGGGCTGGCGTCCTTCTTTGTCATCATTGCACTGCAGTTCAACGATCCTGTCACCGTGGCCATTGTAACCGCCGTGATGCCGGTGGCAGGCATCTTGCTGGAATGTCTGGCCGACAAGCGCCCTTTCACCCGGGCGCTGGCCATCGGCCTGGTGTTGTCCGTAGCCGGGGGTCTGGTCGCGGTCAGCGGCAGCGACGGCAACGTTGACTTTGGCGTGGGCGTCCTTGCCGCCCTCGCCTCGGTGCTGTGCTACACTTGGGGCAGCCGCGAGACGGTCCGCGCCTTGCCAGGGCTAAGCCCGCTTGGCCGCAGTGCCATCACGGTCAGCGGCTGTGCGGTGGTGGCGCTGGTGGCGGCCCTTTGTGATGGTGTTCTTCGCGGGCAGTGGCCCGATTGGCCGGCGATTGGCCTGCCCGAATTTGCCGGGCTGGCGATCTTCGGCATCGGGTCGATGGCGATCAGCCAGCTGTTGTGGATCATCTCTGTCGGGCGGATCGGGATAGGTGCGGCCTCGATGCACATGAACGCGGTGCCATTCTATGTGATGCTGATGGTGTTCACCCTGGGCGGGGCATGGAACTGGGCCCAGACCTTTGGCGCAGGGATCGTGGTGATCGGCGCGCTTCTGGCGCAAGGGTTGATCGCGCCGGGGCTTGCCAACGGGTCTGCAAGGCGGGTGCAATAGAGCCCATGGACAGCTTGAAGCAATCGCCCAAGGATCCGGCCTTCGTCCAGGACCCCTACCCGTTTTATGCCCGCGCCCGCACCACCGGCCCGTTCTTTCACTGGCTGGACTATGACATGGTCTGCACCGGCAATGCGGCGGCGGTGAACGCCATCTTCCGCGACCGCCGCTTTGGGCGAGAGCCGGTTGACCCGCCCGTCATCCCGCCCCACCTTGCCCCCTTCTACGCGGTCGAGGCCCACTCCATGCTGGAGCTGGAGCCGCCACGCCACACCCGGCTGCGCAATCTGGTGCTGCGGGCCTTCACCTCACGCCGGATCGCGGGCCTTGCACCAGATGTGACCGCGCTGGCAACCGACCTGGCCGAGGCGCTGCCGTCCGGGACTTTCGATCTGTTGCAAACCTTTGCCCAGCCCCTGCCCGTGCGCATCATCGCCCGGCTTCTGGGCGTGCCCGAAAGCATGGCCCCCGACCTTCTGCGCTGGTCCAACGCCATGGTTGGCATGTACATGGCCGGCCGCACTCGTGCTGACGAAGACCGCGCCATCGCCGCGACCGAGGCGTTTGTGGCCTTTCTGCAGGACTATATCGCCGAACGCCGCACACGCCCTGCTGATGACCTGATCACCCAGCTTATCGCCGCCGAGATGGAGGGTGAAAAGCTTTCGACGGATGAGCTGATCTCGACCTGCATCCTGCTGCTGAATGCCGGGCATGAGGCAACGGTGCATACGATCGGCAATGGGGTGAAGACCCTCTTGGAAACCGGAACCGCCACCACAGCGCTATTGCCCGCGGCGGTGGAGGGCACCGTCGAAGAGATCCTGCGCTTTGATCCGGCCCTGCACATGTTCACCCGCACCGCCTATACGCAGGTTGAGGTGATGGGCCATACCTTCCAGCGCGGTGACAAGGTTGCGCTCTTGCTGGCCGCAGCGAACCGGGATCCCGGGGTGTGGGACCGGCCAGACCGGTTCCTGCCAGACCGCCCTGTCAAGCCGCATGCCAGCTTTGGCGCAGGCTTGCACTTTTGCGTCGGCGCCCCCCTGGCGCGGCTGGAGTTGCAGATCGCCCTGCCGATCCTTTTTCAGCGCCACCCGACCCTGCAGCTTGCCAGCGCCCCAAGCTACGGCGATGTTTACCACTTTCACGGGCTGCAGCAGTTGCTGGTCACGACATAGCGCCGCGAGCGCTCAATCTTTCAGCCGCGGGTCACAAGGGAAGGACCGTGGTCGACTTGATCTCTTCCATGCTCAGCAGGGCGGTCACGTTGTAGATCCGCACCTCGGAGATCAGCGCCTGATAGAAGGTATCATAGGCCCGCGCGTTCTTGACCCGCACTTTCAGGATGTAGTCAATGTCGCCCGCCAGCCGGTGCGCCTCAAGCACTTCGGGCCGTTCCTTCAGCGCTTTCAGGAACTTGCGCTGCCAGTCCGCCTCATGCTCACTGGTGCGGATCAAGACGAAGAAGCAGGCCTCCAGCCCCAGCGCTTCGGGGTCAAGGATCGCCGTGGTGCGGGTGATCACGCCTTGTTCGCGCATGCGGCGGATGCGGTTCCAGACAGGGGTTTTTGACGACCCCACCTTGCGGGCAATCTCGTCCAGCGACTGTTCGGCATCGGTCTGCAGTTCGGACAGGATTTTCCGGTCCAGATCGTCAAGTTGGGCCGCCATTCGCTGTCCCTTTGCTTTGATGGAACCCTGTTCCACTTGGGCGCAGTATTGGAACAATCATCCTTATCTGCAAGGGGGACTGGCCGTCATGCAGGAAAATCTTCTATATTACAGCAAGAAATCCGGGGTCCCGCCATGTCACAGTCTTGCCATCAGCCCATTCGCATCGCCTGCCCCCGGGCCGCCACAGCCCTGTTCCCCCTTCAGGAGGCCCGCGCATGAGCCGCCGCTTCACCCCCAAGGTCGTCACCGCCAATCTGCTGCGTGAGGGCGATGTCGTCTACCTGACCGCCGATGACGTCTGGTCGCCCCACCACCACGCGGCTGAGCTGATCGAGGATGAGGCCCACGCCCAGATGCGCCTTCTGCATGCTGCGGCGCAAAAACTGCTTGTCGTCGGCGCCTATCTCGCCGATGCAAAGCCGGGTGTTCAGGGGCCAGAACCTGTGCATTTCCGCGAAGATTTCCGCACCCGCGGCCCGTCAAACTACAACCACGGCAAGCAAGCCGATTACGCGAGCTGAAGCGATGTATTCCTATTCCGACTTTGATGAAGCCTTCGTCCGCGCCCGCGTGGCCCAGTTCACCAACCAGGTGGAGCGTCGTCTGGATGGCAGTCTGTCCGAGGAAGAGTTTCGCCCCCTTCGCCTGATGAACGGGCTTTATCTGCAGTTGCATGCCTACATGCTGCGGGTGGCGATCCCTTATGGTTCGCTCAACCCTGGCCAGATGCGCCAGCTGGCCCATATCGCTGACGTTTGGGACAAGGGCTATGGCCACTTTACCACCCGGCAGAACATCCAGTTCAACTGGCCGAAATTGCCCGATGTGCCCGCGATCCTGCAGGCCCTCGCCGATGTGGAAATGCACGCGATCCAGACCTCGGGCAATTGTGTCCGCAACGTCACCGCCGACCATTTCGCCGGGGCCGCCGCCGATGAAATCGCCGACCCGCGCCCTTACGCCGAGCTTTTGCGCCAGTGGTCCACCGACCACCCCGAATTCCAGTTCCTGCCGCGCAAGTTCAAGATCGCCATCACCGGCGCACCGAACGACCGCGCCGTGACCCGCGCGCATGACATCGGCCTGCGCATGGTCCGCAACGCCGCTGGTGCGCCGGGGTTTGAGGTCATGGTTGGCGGCGGTCTGGGCCGCACCCCGATGATCGGCGTCACCGTCCGGGATTTCCTGCCCGAGGCTGATCTGCTGCCCTATGTCGAGGCCGTCCTGTCGGTCTACAACACGCTTGGCCGCCGCGACAACAAGTACAAGGCCCGCATCAAGATCACCGTGCATGAGACCGGCGCCGAAGAAATCACCCGGATGATCGAAGCGCGGTTCAATGAGCTGCGCCCGCTTTTCGGTGGCAACGACCAGAAACTGCTGGCCGAAATTCGTGAGGCTTTTGCCCCCCCCGCCTTCCGCAATGCGCCGGTCGATGCCTATGACGCGTTCTATGCCGCTGACCCGGCCTTTCGCGCCTGGGCCGATACCAACCTCACCCAGCATCGCCACGCGCAATACGCCATCGTGACGATCAGCCTGAAAGCACATGGGGAAACCCCCGGTGACGCCTCCAGTGCACAGATGCGGCTGATGGCCGATCTGGCTGAGAAATACGGCCACAGCGACCTGCGCATCAGCCATGAGCAGAACGTGATCCTGCCGCATGTCCACAAATCCGACCTGCCGACCCTGCACGCAGCACTGTCCCAGGCCGGGCTTGGCACTGCCAACGTGGGCCTTCTGTCCGACATCATCGCCTGCCCCGGCATGGATTATTGCGCGCTGGCCACCGCCCGCTCGATTCCCGTCGCGCAGGAACTGGCGACGCATTTCGATGCGCTGAAGCTGGAGCACGACATTGGCCCGCTGAAGATCAAGATCTCGGGATGCATCAACGCCTGCGGGCATCACCATGTCGGGCATATCGGGATTCTGGGGCTGGACCGGGCGGGGGTCGAAAACTACCAGATCACCCTTGGTGGCGACGGCACGGAAACGGCTGTGATCGGCGACAAAACCGGTCCCGGTTTTGCCTATGACGAGATCACCCCGGCAATCGAGCGTATCCTGCGCCAATACCTGACCGTGCGCGAAGACCGGTCGGAAACTTTCCTGCAAGCCTACCGCCGCCTTGGCCTTGGTCCGTTCAAAGCCGCCCTTTATGGCGAGGAAGCGGGCAAAGATGCCGCGTGACCTGCATACAGGTGACGTGACCGAACGGGTCGCGGCGCTGAACGCCCGCTATCGCCATCACGGGGCGACGGCGGTGCTGGAACATGCGCTGAAGGACGCCGATCTGGGTCAGGTGGCGCTGGTGTCGTCCTTTGGCGCTGAATCGGTGGTGCTCTTGCATCTGGTGTCGGTGATCGCCCCGGAAACCCCGGTGCTGTTCATCGACACCCGGATGCTGTTTGCTGAAACCCTTGAATATCAACGGCAACTGGCGGAATCCCTACCCTTGTGCGACATCCGCACCATTCGCGCCGCACAACCCCGGCTGCAGTTCGAAGACCCCGACAACACCCTGCACCAGTTCAACACCGACGCCTGTTGCAACGTCCGCAAGGTCGAACCGCTGGAACGCGCGTTGAAAGATTTCGACGGCTGGATCACCGGGCGCAAACGCTATCAGGGCGCTGCGCGCGAGGCCGTGCAGTTCTTTGAAGCCGAAGGCGACACCCGGATCAAGGTCAACCCGCTGGCCCATTGGGGTCGCGAGGATCTTGAAGAATACATGGTGGAAAACCGCCTACCACGGCATCCGTTGGTGGCCAAGGGGTTTCCCTCGATCGGCTGCGCGCCCTGCACCACCGCCGTCAAACCGGGTGAGGATCCCCGCGCAGGCCGCTGGCGCAACACGGAAAAAGTCGAATGCGGCATCCACTTCATCAATGGCCGCGCCGTCCGCACCCCACAGGAGTCCGCCGCATGAGCGTGATCGTCACCGACACCGGGTTCACCCCGGCAACCGACATGGGCTTTGTCGCCCTCGCCGATGCGGCGCACCATCAGGGCGCCGTCGATCTGGCCCACACCGACGACCCCGAGGCGCTGCGGGACAAGCTGACAGCTGTCAACCTGATCCGCATCGCATTCCCGGCATTCAGCGATGGTCGCGCCTTCACTATCGCGCGCCGCCTGCGGGCGATGGGCTTCACCGGCACTTTGCGTGCGCAGGGGCCGGTGATTGCCGACCAGTATGCCATGCTGCGCCGCGTCGGGTTCGACGAGGTGGAAATCCCCGATGAGCTTGCTCTGCGTCAGCCTGCCGAACAGTGGGCGTTCCGCGCCGACTGGCAGGCCCATGACTATCAGTCGCGGCTGCGGGCCTGACTTCAGGCTTCCCCCGCCTGCGCGAAACCCCTATCGAAAGTTATCCGCAATGACTGAAGCGCTGCTCATGACCGCCGCAAAACCGCACTTGCCCGATGCCCAGACCGTCACCGCCGTCACCCATTGGACCGACCGGCTGTTTTCCTTTCGCGTGACGCGGCCCCGCAGTCTGCGGTTCCGGTCCGGCGAGTTTGTGATGATCGGGCTGTTGAATGATGCAGGCAAACCCCTGCTGCGCGCCTATTCCATCGCCTCCCCGGCCTGGGATGACGAGTTAGAGTTCTATTCGATCAAGGTACCCGATGGCCCGCTGACCAGCCGGTTGCAGCATATCGCGGTTGGGGACGAGATCATTCTGCGCCCCAAACCGGTGGGCACGCTGGTGCATGACGCGCTGTTGCCGGGGCGTCGGTTGTGGTTTCTGGCCACTGGCACCGGGATTGCGCCGTTCGCCAGCCTGATGCGCGAACCCGACACCTATGAGAAATACGATTCTGTGATCATGATGCACACCTGCCGCGAGATGGCCGAGCTGGAGTATGGCCGCCAACTGATCGAAAGCCTGAAGGATGATCCGCTGATCGGCGAGATGGCGGCGGGCAAGCTGATCTACTATCCGACCACAACGCGCGAGCCTTCGGCGCACATGGGCCGGATCACCGACAACCTGACCTCGGGCCGGGTGTTTGCCGATCTGGGCCTGCCGCCGATGGACCCGGCGACAGACCGCGCCATGGTCTGT
>JBBQVR010000037.1:0-26308 GCA_038211355.1 Rhodobacterales bacterium
CTGTTCGGGCAGTTTCAGGGCGTCAAAGTCGGGGCCGTAGGTGATGACCTCCCCCGCCGTCATTGTGGGGCTGTCGCCGTCGCGGTGGCGGCACCACAGGCCAAGGACGGCCAAGGCGGGGTCAACCTCACCCAGATGGGCCAGCGCGCGGGCCGCGCGGCGGGTATGGGCGGTGGCTGTACGGGCCGGCGTCACGGCAATCCCGCCGCCTGACGCGCGGTGGCGTAATCGGCGTAGGCGGCTGAGCTGGCGAAGGCATCTGCCCAGTCCTTTTCCAGCGCGCGGCCGATCAAAAGCTCAAACCCGAAGGTCGCCAGATCGCCCACCGGCAAGCCACGGGCTGCAGGGGCCCCGTGCCCGCGCAGATCGGCGAGGATTTCGATTGCGGCAGGCAGGGTCGCTTCGGTCACCGCCCCGACCAGACCGTAGACCAGCGCCGTCAGGCCGTGCAGCGTGCCGGGATACAGCGCGGCCCGATCAGCGCGGGGGGTGGCGAGCATGGCGTCAATCTGGACGGTGGCCGAAATCTCATCCGCCAGAAGCGCGAATTCGGCGGCAGGGGCGCTGCCCACCGTGCCCGCGATCATCACCTGACGCAACGCGCGGTCCGGCACGGCGGCCATGATCTTGCTGACGCGGGTCCAGCTGCGCGGGGTGCAGGCGATCATCTGACCCCGGCGCAAGCTGTCTTCGGTCGTCTCCAGAAGGTCGGGCCGCGTGCGGATGAAGGCGGCGACGGTGGGGTGGATGCCCGCAGGCAGCGCGTACTGCGTCAGCCAATCATCGGCCGAGGCCTGGACAATCATATGCACCAGCCGGTCGCTGAGGGCGGTTCCCATGTCATAGGCAATCGCCCCGTCTTCCACCTGATTGCCCGCCGCCACGATCAGCACATTCGCGGGCAGGACGTGCCGGCCGACCCGGCGTTCCTGCAACAGGCCATAGACCGTGGGCTGCAACGCCGGGGAGGCTGCGGTGAGTTCATCCAGAAACAGGATCGCCGGGGCGTCGGTGTCGGGCAGGTCTTCGGGGCGATACCAGACGGTCTTTGCGCGGGCATGGTCAAAGTAAGGCAAGCCGCGCAGGTCTTGCGGCTCAATAGTGGTCAGGCGCAGGTCATAAAGTTCCGCGCCGATGCGGGTGGCAAGGGTCTGCACCACCTCGGTCTTGCCGACGCCGGGGCGGCCGTGCAGCATCCATGAGGCGGTCAGCGCGCCTGCGGCCTGCGTATCCCAGGCGGCCTGCAGGACGCGCAGCGCCTCACCGGCCGAAACTGTGGTGGCGTTGACAGTCATGACGCGGCCTTTCGCTTTTCAAGCACGGCCGCCAGCCGGGCATGGGCGCTGACGGCACTGGCCGCTTGGGTGATGGTGCGAAGATACGTCGTGTCGCGGTGGTTCACGGCCAGAAGATCCCGTTCGGTGAAGGTCGCGTCAAACACTGCGCCCAGCGCCGCGCGGTCATCGCCGTCCAGCGCCAGCAGACGCGGCTGCGGCTGGTCGGTCTGGACCGAGACAAGGGTCAGGGGTGGCGCGCGGCCAAGCTCGGACTGTTCGACCACAAGTTGCAGCTGGCCTTCGGTCAGACCATGTCGGGCGGCGATCCCCCGCAGGCAGGCACGGGCGCGGAAGGTCAGTGTGTCCAGCCGGCGCGCGGCCTCATCCCCGTCCACGAGGCGGGCGCGGGCGGCCTTGGTCGGGCGCATCACGCGCAGCTCAACCCAGGCGACGACGATGACCATGACAAGCGGGGCCTGCATGACCGGCATGGCCCATTCGCGCGAAAAGAGCGGGACAAGCACAAAGGGCAGCAGCGGGACAAGAAAGCGCAGCAACTCCATCTCGAACAAAAGGCGCAGCCAAAGCCGCAGACCCCCGCCACGGGGGATGATCTGAACGCGGCCAAGGAACTTCCGCGGCAGGCTTTTCGTCTGCAGGATGCCACGGTTGGCAACGGTGCTTTCCGTCATGATCAGCATGGTCTTCCCCGCCCCGTGGCAAAGGTAGGGCTGCCCCCACGCATTGCCAGCGCAGCCGCCCGACGCATGGCCCCAGTAAAGCGTGCCCCCGTCATGCCCGCAAACTGAAGCCGCGCGCGATATGGTTGCGCACGAACCAGATCATCGCCACCCCGGGCAACAGCGACAGGCAGGTCATCGCCATCACCATGCCGATGTTGGTCTGGAAGGTGAACAACGCCTGAATGGCCATCGTGATCGGCTTGCCCCCGGTCACCGTCAGGATGCGGGCAAAGACCACCTCGACCCAACTGAAGATGAAGCAGAAGAACGCCGCCACCCCGATGCCCGGCGCGATGGCCGGGATCAGGTGGAGCAGAAAGAAGGCGGGGCCAGAGTGGCCGTCAAGAAACGCGGTTTCATCCAGTTCGCGGGGCACAGCGCGGATGAAGCTTTCCAGAATCCAGATCGCCACCGGCAGGTTGAACAGGCAATGCACCAGCGCAATCCCGACGGGGGAGTTTACCAGCCCAAGTTCGGAGAACAGGATGAAGATCGGCAGCGACAGCACCACGGGCGGCGTCACGCGGAACACCAGGATCGCCAGCAGGAAATGTCGGTCGCCCATAAAGCTGTAGCGCGCCAGCGCATAGGCGGCGGGCAACGCCACCGCGATGCACAGCGTGACGTTCAGAAGGACATAGATGGCCGAGTTCAGCATCGCTGCCCGCAAGTCCGGGCTTGCCAGCACGTCGGCGTAATTCATCAGGCCAAGGGTGCCCTTCGCCACGCCATCACCGCCCAGAGTGGCGGTGAAGCTGAGGATCACCGCCTGCGCCAATGGCAGCAGGATGAACCCGGCAAGGGCCAGCAGGGCAAGGATGCGCATCATGCCTCACGCCGCCTTGTGGCAAGGACAAAGGCCCAGACCACGCAAAGCACGATCAGGAAATACAACACCGCCCGCGCGGCGGCCTGACCGTAGGAAAAGCCCTTGATCTCTTCGCCCAATTCAACCGTCAGAAAGCGGGTGGCGTCGCTGGGGCCTCCGGCGTTGATCGCAAACGCCTCGGTATAGATCATGAAGCTGTCGACAAAGCGCAGCAGGAACACGATGGCAAGGGCGCCCGCAATGCGCGGAAGCTCGATATGGCGGAAGACGGCAACCCGGCTGGCCCCGTCAATCGCGGCGGCCTGGCGGTAGGCGGGCGGGATCGAGGACAGGCCCGCATAGGCCAGCACCACCACCAGACCCAGCCAGTGCCAGGTGTCCACTGTCAGGATCAGCGCCCATGTGTGCCAGCCGGTGAACTTGTAATCAAAGCCGACCGCTGCAAGCCCCGGCCCAAGAAGCCCCGCGTCGGGGTTGATCAGCCCAAGCCACAGCATCGGGATCATGTTCCACGGCACGACCAAGGGCAGCGCCACCAGCATCAGCCCCCAGACCGCCCAGCGCCCGCAGGTCAGCAGAAGGAGTGCGACCGCAATACCCAAGGGCACCTGAATCGCCAGCACCAACGCCGAAAACAACAGGCTGCGGCCCAGCGAGGCCCAGAAGCGGTCAGACCCCAGAATGTCTGCAAACCACTCCACCCCGACCCAATGCACATCCTGCAGGGTAAAGATGTCGTGGAAGCCATAGTTGATGACCGCCAGCAGCGGCAGCGCGCCGACCACTCCCAGCAGCAGCATGGCCGGCAGCAACAGCCACCAGGCGCGGTTGTCATATGGCGGCATCCGTCCTCCTCCAAGGTTGCCGCAAGCCGACAGGCAAGCGCTGCGGGTGTCAAGGGTGAACCGGGCCGGGGTCTTAGCGCCGCCAGACCACCGCGTTTTCATGCCGCTGGATCAGTTGCTTCATGGCATCGAACGCCTCAACCACGAAATCGGCAAAGATGGCGGCGGCGGGGTTCTGGTCGCCTTCGGCCAGCCGCAGGATGCCAAGGTTGCGCTGCGGTTGGGGAATGTCGACGGGCAGGACGGTGATCCGGCTTTGCTTGCGTTCGGCAAAGGCGACACTGAACGGCAGGACCGCCAGCGCATCGGTTTCCGCCAGATAGTTCATCAGGCTAAGAAGTGAGCCGCCCGAATAGCGGATATCAAGGTCAATCGACCCCAGCGAGGACCGGATGGCGAAAAGGTCGGCCAGCAGCGGTGACCCCGGCAAGGGCGCGACCCACGGGTAAAGCGCCAATTCCCCCAGATCGAGGCGCTTGGTGCGGATCAGCGGGTGGCCAAGGCGGCAGCAGACCACGTTGCGCGCAGCCAGAATCGGCTGGAACCGTAGCCCCGTTGGTTCCCCCGAGGTGCCAAGCGGCACGATCCCAAGGTCAAATTGCGCCGCCCGCAGGCCGGCGCTGACCTCAGCCAGATTGCCATAACTTTGTTCCACCATGACATCGGAATGCTTGTTCTGAAACTCGGCGATGATGCGGCTGATCATGGCATCCATGAAGAACGGCACCCCACAAACCCGGACCATTCCCCGCGTGCCGCGCAAAAGGCTTTGCACCGCTTCGGCAGCGCGGCGGCTTTCGATCAGGATGCGGCGGCCATGGGTGGCCAGCTGGATGCCAAGCTGGGTCGCCTGCAAGGGCCGGTGGCCGCGCAGGAACAGGGGCTTGCCCACCCGCGCCTCAAGCTGCGCCAATGAGCGCGAGACCGAGGGCTGCGCCAGACCCAGCACCTCGGCCCCTTTGCTGACGCTGCCTGCATCAACCACGGCGGCCAGTTGGATCAGGTGGGTTTCGCTCAGCTTCATAACAAATTGGTATATACCCATGCACATAACTTATCAACGCTGACCCCAACCCCACCTAACCTGACGATGCAGGGGGGGAGACTTGCATGGACGGACGGCCAGCCATCGCGGGGGACAGCAAGGTCGCAGCCAGCCTGCGCGCCCGACTGGCCCTGCAGAATCTGCCGGGCAGCCTTGGGTCTGACCGTCTGGAACGGGCCGTCGCCAAGATCCTTGACCACACCTTTGCCGTCCTGGACGACCTCAAACCCACCGAGGTTGAGTTTGAGCAGCTTTTGCAGTTCCTGACCGATGTGGGCTATGCCACCGATGCCCGGCGGCAGGAATGGGTGCTGCTGGCCGATATCTTCGGGCTGTCTGACCATGTCGGCGGTTGCAGCGACCGCCGCGATCAGCGCGCCACACCTTCCACGCTGGCCGGGCCTTTCTACCGCCCCGACGCCCCCCGCCTGCCCCACGGCGCCACGATCAGCCGCGACGGGATCGGCGCGCCGCTTGCGGTCAGCGGGCGCGTCACGTCAACTCTTGGTCAGCCGATCTGCGGGGCCGAGGTGGACGTGTGGCACGCCAACGGGGAAGGCCGCTACGAAAACCAAGACCCCGACAGCCAGCCCGAACACAACCTGCGCGGCCGGTTTGTGACCGATGCCAACGGCAACTTTGCCTTCCGCACGGTGCGGCCCGGTGGCTATGCCTTGCCCGACGATGGCCCGGTGGGGCGGCTGGCGCGGCGGTTGGGCCTGTCGCTGGACCGCCCGGCGCACCTGCATTTCGCGGTCAGCGCCCCCGGCCATCAGCGGCTGGTCACTGCGATCTTCGACAGCAGTGACAGCGCCATCGATTGCGACGCCCTGTCAGCGGTCAAACCTGCGCTGATCGGCACTTTCCGGCCCGAGGGGGCCGGCCATTCCCTTGATGTGGCGCTGGTGTTGTTGCCCGACGCTGCGTCCCGAACCAGCCATCTCCAGAAAGGATAACCCCCATGGCCCTTGTCTCCGGCTATCACCATCTGACGATGAGCACGCATGGCGTGCAGGAAGATTTCGACTTTTATACCAAGACGTTGGGCCTGCATTCGGTCAAGCGCACGGTGCTGTTTGACGGCGTGCTGCCGGTGTATCACCTTTACTACGGATCGCCCGGCGGCGATGCCTCGACCATCATCACCACGTTCCCCTTCAAAAAGCCCGGCATCTACGGGCGTCGCGGCAGCAACCAGACCCGCACCATCATGCAGTCGATCCCGATGGGCGCTGCGGATTTCTGGGTGGACCGGCTGAACCGCATGGGCGTGCCCGCCACCAAGGGCGACCGCTTCGGCCTGACCCGCGTGATCTTTGCCCACCCCTGCGGCATCCCGCACGAGCTGGTGGAAAACCCCGGCGACACCCGCGCGCCGATCACCAATGACGCGCAAGGCATCAGCGCCGCCCACGGTATTCGCGGCATCTTCGGCGGCACCGTCGCCGTGATGGACGCCTTTGCGATGGAGGAATTCCTGGATATCGGCATGCAGTTCCGCCGCGAAGCCTCGGACGAAAATGGCAGCCTCTGGGTCGTGCCGGAAAACAACGGCCTACACTCGGTGATCGAGCTTGTGGTCGACAAGGTCAGCCCGCAAGGCAGCTGGACGCTGGCTGGCGGCACGGTGCACCACCTGGCCTTCAACACCGGGACTGAGGAAAACCAGATCGCGCTCAAGGCCCGCCTCGAAGGCATGGGCTACACCGATGTCAGCGAACAAAAGGACCGCAACTACTTCAAGTCGATGTACATGCGGTCGCCCGGTGGCGCGCTCTTCGAACTTGCGTGGACGGTGCCCGAAGGCTGGGCCAAGGATGAGCCCGCCGACGCCATCGGCCAAAGCCTGGTGTTCCCGGCATGGTTTGAAGACCGCCGTGCCGAACTGGTCGCGGGACTGGAGCCTGCGAATTTCTGATGCCGGGGATCGTGGACATCCAGCGCCTTGGTGCGACGGCGGACCGGGCAAGGGTGCTGTGCATCCTTGTCCACGGCCGCAACCAATCGCCCGAGGTGATGGAGGCAGCGGTCGTCCGCCACCTGTCCACGCCCGACGTGGCCTTTGCCCTGCCGCGCGCAGGTGACAAATGCTGGTATCATGCGCTGGCGGTAGACCCGCTGACCGCGACTGCCAGGGCCGAACTTGGCACATCGCTGGCCGATCTGGCGGCGCTGGTGGCCAGCTTGCGCCGCGAAGCGCCGGGCCTGCCGGTGGTGCTGGCCGGTTTCAGCCAGGGGGCATGCCTGTCGCTGGAGCATGCCTTTACCGGCACCGCCCCCCCGGATGCGGTGGTCGCGCTGACCGGCTGCCGCGTGGGTGTGCCGGGGGACGTGCGCCCGTCCCATCCGGCGCCGGGTCTGCCGGTCTATCTGACCGCCGGGCAGGATGATCCATGGATCCCCCTGCCCGCCTTTGCGCAGGCTGCCGTCGACCTTGGCCGGGGGGGCGCCGCTTTGCGCATGGATGTCTTCCCCGCCCGCCCGCATGAGGTGTCGATGCCCGAAATTGCCATGCTGGACGCAGTCCTCGCCGATCTTGCCGCCGGGCGCACCCCCGGGTTCGGGGCTACGCGATGACCCGGCCTTTCGTCTTTCCCGGCCTTGCCACCCGTGTGGTCTTTGGTCAAGGAACCCTTGCCCAGGTCCCGGAAGAGGTATCCCGTCTGGGCCATGCCCGCGCGCTGGTCCTGTCCACCCCCCAGCAAGAGGCGCAGGCGCAGGCCTTGGCAAAGGCGCTGGGTCCGCGTGCCGCCGGGGTCTTTGCCGGGGCGACAATGCATACCCCGGTTGACGTGACCGAAACCGCCGTCGCCGCCTATGCCGCCACGGGCGCAGATTGCGTGGTCAGCCTTGGCGGCGGGTCGACCACCGGCCTTGGCAAGGCCATTGCCACCCGCACCGGGGCCGATCAGGTGGTGGTCCCCACCACCTATGCCGGGTCCGAGATGACGGACATCCTTGGCGAAACCTCGGCCAGCGAAAAGACCACCCGCCGCGATGCCTCCATCCGGCCCGAGGTTGTGGTCTATGACGTCGACCTGACGCTGACTCTGCCGGTGGGGTTGACAGTGACCTCGGCCCTGAACGCCATCGCCCACGCGATGGAAGGGTTCTACGCCCCCGACCGTCACCCGATCACCGAGGCGCTAAGCCGTGATGCGATGCAGGCCTTTGCCCGCGCGCTGCCGGTTCTGGTGGTAAACCCGCAAGACCCCACCGCCCGCGCCGATGCGCTTTACGCCGCATGGGGGTGTTCGACCACCTTGGGCCATGTGACCATGGCACTGCACCACAAGCTGGCGCATGTGCTGGGCGGCAGTTTCGGCCTGCCCCATGCCGAGACCCACGCAGTCCTTCTGCCCCACACCACCGCCTACAACGAAGGCGCGGTGAATGGCCTTTTGAACCCGATCCGCGATGCCTTTGGCCATGCGACCGCCGCCGCTGGCCTGTGGCACTTCGCCAAGACCTGCGGCGCACCTCTGACGCTGCAGGCCCTTGGCCTGACCGAGGCCGACCTTGACCGCGCGACCGAGATTGCGACCCGCAACCCCTATGCCAATCCGCGCGAAGTGACGCGCGACGGCATCCGCCAGCTCTTGCAACACGCCTATGACGGGCACTGCCCAAACTGACCAGCCAAGACCAAAAAGGGAGGACTACCAGATGATTACCAGACGCAAACTGCTTCGCACCGGTGCAGCCACCGGCCTCGCCATGGCTACCCCCGGCCTTTTCGCCCCGGCCATCGCCCAGGGCGCGAAAATCCGCATCGGCTATGTCAGCCCGCAGTCCGGGCCGCTGGCAGGCTTTGCCGAAAGCGACGCCTACAACATCGAAAGCTTCCTTGCCACGCTAGCGGGCCAGAACTTTGAGGTCATCGTCAAGGACAGCCAGTCCGACCCGAACCGCGCCGCTGCCGTAGCCAAAGAGCTGATCGTCGATGACGAGATCAACCTGATGATCGTCGCCTCGACGCCCGAAACCACCAACCCGGTCGCCACCACCTGTGAGGCAGAAGGGATGCCGGTGATCAGCACCAAGGCCCCCTGGCAGCCATGGTTCATCGGCCAGCAAGGCAACCCGGGCGACCCGGCCTCGTGGAAGCCGTTCGACTTTGCCTTCCACTACTTCTGGGGGCTGGAGGATGTGATTTCCGTCTTCCTGAACATGTGGAACCAGATCGAGACCAACAAGCAGGTTGGCGGGCTGTTCCCCAATGACGGCGACGGCAACGCCTGGGGGGATCCGAACGTGGGCGTCGGCCCCGGCTTTGCGGCGCAGGGCTACATGCTGAACGATCCGGGCCGCTACCAAAACCTGAACGACGATTTTTCCGCCCAGATCAACGCCTTCAAAGCTGCAAATTGCGAAATCGTGACCGGCGTGGTGATCCCGCCCGATTTCACCACTTTCCGCAATCAGGCGCTGCAGCAGGGCTTCAACCCCAAGATCATCACCGTGGCCAAGGCCATCCTCTTCCCCCAGTCGGTTGAGGCTTTGGGTGAGGCTGGCCACAACCTGTCGTCCGAGGTGTGGTGGTCGAACACCCACCCCTTTACCTCATCCCTGACCGGGCAGTCGGCGGCGGACCTTGCAGCAGACTACACGGCCAAGACCAGCCGCCCCTGGACCCAGCCGATCGGCTTTGTCCACTCGCTGCTTGAGGTTGCGTCGAATGTCATGGGCCGGGTGTCCGACGTGACCGATGCCGAAGGCGTGGCCGCGGCGATTGCAGCCACCGACATGGACACGATGGTTGGCAAGGTGGCGTGGAACGGCACCGGGGTTCCGCCCTTTGCCGCGGCCAACGTCTGCAAGACCCCGCTGGTTGGTGGCCAGTGGCGGCGCAATGATGATGGCACCTTTGGCCTTGTCATCGTCGACAACCAAACCGCGCCGAACATCCCGACCGGCGGCACAATGGAGGCGCTGGCCTGACGGTTCTGCCCCCCGAACCTTTCGGGGGGCAAACCGCCAAGCGGCATGGCATGACAGACGTTCTGACCCTCACCAATGTCTCGAAAAGCTTCGGCGCCCTGAAGGTGACCGATGATGTCAGCTTTGCCGTGCCGCGCGGTCAGGCGCTGGGGATCATCGGACCGAACGGGGCGGGGAAATCCACCCTGTTCAACCTGATCACCGGTAACTTCCTGCCCGACGCTGGGCGCATCACCCTGCTTGGCCAGGACGTGACCGGAACCCCCGCCATGACCCGCGTCCGCATGGGCGTGGGCCGCAGCTTCCAGATCCCGCAACCGTTTGAGGGGCTCACGGTTTTCGAGAACCTCCTCACCGCCGCCGCCTTCGGCCAAGCCAAGCGCGAGGCTGAGGTTGAGGCCGAATGTGCCGCGATCCTGCAAGAGACCGAACTTCTGCGCCGAGCCAATGATCTGGCGGGGTCGCTGTCCCTGCTTGACCGCAAGCGGCTTGAGATGGCCCGCGCGATGGCCACGGGACCCGAACTCCTGTTGCTGGACGAAATCGCCGGCGGGCTGACCGAAGGCGAATGTCAGGCGCTGGTCGCCACGATCAAGGCGCTGCATGCCAAGGGCGTGACGATCATCTGGATCGAACATGTGTTGCATGCGCTGACTTCTGTCGTCGAACGCCTGCTGGTCCTCGACTTCGGGCGCGTCATCGGCATCGGCGCCCCGGCCGAGATCATGGCCTCGCGCGAGGTGCGCGAAATCTATCTGGGGCTGGAGGTTTAGCGATGCTGGAAACCCATGGCCTGACTGCCTCCTACGGCCAATTCAAGGCCCTCTTCGGGATCGACATCACCGTCGCCCCCGGGGAATGTGTGGCGATCATCGGGGCCAATGGCGCGGGCAAAACCACGCTGATGCGGTCAATCAGCGGTGTGTTGCGGAATGCTCCGGGGATGGTGGTCCACAAGGGCACCCCCATCGGCGCGCTACCCGCTGACGCCGTCCTGCAACGCGGCATCGCGATGGTGCCAGAGGGGCGCAAGCTCTTCCCCTCGCTGTCGGTTGAAGAAAACCTGTTGATCGGCGGCCAGGTCCGGCGCGGTGACGGGCGCTGGACGCTGGACACCGTCTTCGCCCTCTTTCCGATCCTGAAGGAACGCCGCCTGTCGCCTGCCACGGCCCTGTCCGGCGGCCAGCAGCAGATGGTCGCCATCGGTCGCGCGCTGATGTCCAACCCCGAGCTGCTCCTCTGCGACGAGATCAGCCTTGGTCTGGCCCCGGTCGTGATCCGCGACATCTACGCCGCCCTCCCCCGCATCCGCGAAACCGGGGCCGCCGTGGTGATCGTGGAACAGGATATCACCCGCGCATTGGCCGTGGCCGACCGGGTTTATTGCCTGATGGAAGGCCGCGTCACCCTGACCGGCCCCACCGCCACCATCACCCGCGCTGCCGTGCATGCCGCCTATTTCGGGGAACCCGCATGACCCCCTTCCTGTCTGCCCAGATATCCTCTGGGGGTTTGGGGGGCGAAGCGCCCCCAATGACCGAGCCGTTGCGCGCCCTTCGCGCGCAAAAGGCGAGACAAAGGCTTGCGCGGTACGCGCTCGATTCTGCAACCGCCCCAACCCGAGAGACCGCCGATGATCTGGCTTGATACCATCGTGCAAGGCCTCCTCCTCGGCGGGCTATACGCCCTCTTTGCGGCTGGCCTCAGCCTTGTGTTTGGCATCATGCGGCTGGTGAACCTGGCCCACGGCGACATGATCATCCTTGCCGCCTTCATCGTGCTGGTGGTGGTCGAGGCGACGGGCCTGAACCCGTTCCTGTCGGCCCTGATCGCGGCCCCTGCCCTCTTCGCCTTCGGCTGGGCGCTGCAGTGGTTCGTCTTCAACCGGGTCCTCGGCAAGGACATCCTGCCGCCCCTCCTCGTCACCTTCGGCCTCTCCATCGCCCTGCAAAACGGGATGCTTGAGGTGTTTTCCGCCGACAGCCAGCGCCTCCGGGCCGGTGCCCTGGAAAGCGCTTCGGTCGATCTTGGCGTGGTCACGGTCGGGATCATGCCCCTGCTGACCTTCGCCTCCGCCGTGGTGGTGATCTTTGCGCTGAACCAGATCTTCTACCGCACCGCCCTTGGTCGGGCCTTCCGGGCCACGTCCGATGATCCGGTGACCGCCAGCCTGATGGGCATCAACCCCCGGTCGGTTTTTGCCATGGCCACTGGCCTCGCCATGGTCATCGTCACCATCGCCGCCCTGTATCTTGGGATGCGGTCGAACTTTGACCCCTCCATCGGCCCCGCGCGCCTGATCTTTGCGTTTGAGGCGGTGATCATCGGCGGCCTTGGCTCGCTTTGGGGCACGCTGATCGGCGGGGCGATCATTGGCGTAGCACAAACCGTGGGGGCGCAGATCAACCCCGAATGGCAGATCCTTGCCGGGCATCTGGCGTTTCTGGCGGTTCTCCTCGTGCGGCCGCGCGGCCTCTTTCCGCGGGCAGTGGACTGATGGAGCGCAGCTTGCAGATCACCGTCACCACCCGCACCCGCGCCAGCACGATTGCAGGCTTTGCCGCCCTTGGGCTGATCGCACTGGGGCTGGTCCTGCCCGCCTTCGCCTCGCGCAGTCTGATCCAGGATCTGTTCTTCATCCTGACCATGCTGACCCTTGCCCAGCTTTGGAACCTGATCGCAGGCTATGGCGGGATGGTGTCGGTTGGCCAGCAAGCCTTTGTCGGCATTGGCGCCTATGCGATGTTCGCGGGCGTGATCCTTTGGGGCTGGGACCCGGTGCCCGCCATCCTTCTGGGGGGCGTCGCCGCCTTCCTCCTCGCCATCCCCATGGCCTTCTTCGCCTTCCGCCTGCAGGGCGCATACTTTGCCATCGGCACCTGGGTGATCGCCGAGGTGACACGCCTGATCATCGCCCAATGGAAAACCCTTGGCGGCGGCACTGGCACCAGCCTGCCGCGAGAGGCGACCTCTGACATCATCGGCGTTGCCACCATCGCCAACCTGTTCGATTTGCGCGATGCCGCCGCCCGCGACGTGCTGGCCTACTGGCTGGCGCTGGCGCTGGCGGTCGGCACCATGGCCGCGATCTACGCCCTTCTGCGGTCGCGCAACGGCCTTGCACTGACGGCGCTGCGCGACAACGACAACGCCGCGCGGTCCATCGGCGTGGATGCCGGACGGCTGAAATGGCTGGTGTTTCTTGCCGCAGCCACCATGACCGGCATCGTCGGCGCGCTGATCTACATGCAGACCGCCCGCATCTCACCTGACGCGGCCTTCAGCGTCACCAGCTGGACGGCTTACGTCATCTTCATCGTGGTCATCGGCGGGATCGGGCGGCTTGAGGGGCCCATCGTGGGCGTCCTTGTGTTCTGGGGCCTGCAGACCGCATTCGCCGACTACGGGTCCTGGTATCTTCTGGCGCTTGGCCTTCTGGCGATTGCCGTGATGCTGTTCGCCCCGCGTGGGCTGTGGGGGCTGATCGCCGACCGCACCGGACTGGCACTGTTTCCCGTCCAGCGTCGGCTGACCGTGACAACCAAAGGAGCAGAAAATGCCTGACATCTCAACCGACATCCTCATCATCGGCACCGGTCCGGCAGGCAGCGCCACGGCGGCGCTGCTGGCCTCATCCGGGGTCGAGACGCTGGTGGTCAACCGCTACCGCTGGCTGGCCCACACCCCCCGCGCCCATATCACCAACCAGCGCACGATGGAGGTGCTGCGCGACCTTGGGGCAGAGGTTGAGGCCGAGGCCTACATGCACGCCGCCGATCAGGACCTGATGGGTGAAAACGTCTTTTGCGAAAGCCTTGCCGGGGAAGAGCTTGGCCGGATGAAAAGCTGGGGCAACCACCCGCTTTCCCGCGCCGAACACCTGATGTCCTCGCCCACCCGGATGAACGACCTGCCCCAGACCTTTATGGAGCCGATCCTGTTCAAGACCGCTTGTTCGCGGGGCGCGCAAAGCCGGATGAGCACGGAATACCTTTCTCATGTGCAGGATGCGGATGGCGTGACCACCACCTGCCGCGACCGGCTGACGGGCAAGGATGTGACGATCCGGTCAAGGTTTCTTGTTGGCGCAGATGGCGGCAACAGCCTGGTGGCCGAACACTGCGGCCTGCCGTTTGAAGGCAAGATGGGCGTCGGCGGGTCGATGAACATCCTCTTCCGCGCCGATCTGTCGCGTTACGTCGCACACCGGCCATCGGTGCTTTACTGGGTCATGCAGCCCGGCGCGGATGTCGGCGGCATCGGCATGGGTCTGGTGCGGATGGTCCGCCCGTGGAACGAATGGCTGATCGTCTGGGGCTATGACATCAGCCAGCCCGCCCCGGTGGTGGACGCAGCCCTTGCCACGCAAGTGGCCCGCCAGCTGGTCGGCGATCCCGAGCTTGAGATTGAGCTGATCAGCGCCAACACCTGGACGGTGAACAACCAATACGCCACGCACATGCAGCAAGGCCGCGTCTTCATCATGGGCGACGCCGCCCACCGCCATCCGCCATCGAATGGCTTGGGGTCGAACACCTCGATCCAGGACGGCTTCAACCTTGCGTGGAAACTGGCGGCGGTGGTCAAGGGCCATGCGACCCCTGCCCTTCTGGACAGCTATTCCCCGGAACGCGCGCCGATTGCCGGCCAGATCGTCACCCGTGCCAACCAGTCCATCGGCGAGTTCGGCCCGATATTCGAGGCTCTGGGCATGGACGGCGGCGTTGACCACGAAAAGATCGCCGCCAACATGGCCGCCCGCTGCAATGCAACCGAAGCCGGTGCCAAACAACGTGAGGCGCTGCGAAAGGCCATCGAATTCAAGAAATACGAATTCGACTGCCACGGGGTAGAAATGAACCAGCGCTATACCTCAACCGCGGTGGTCACCGATGGCCAACCCCAGCCCGCCCCGAATGCGGATATGGAGCTGCACTACCAGCCCACCACCTGGCCCGGCGCGCGCCTGCCGCATGTCTGGGTGTTCGGCGCGGATGGCAAGCAACACTCCACGCTGGACCTTTGCGGCCGGGGGCAGTTCACCCTGCTGACCGGCATCGGGGGTGAGGCTTGGGTCGCAGCCGCCAAGGCCGAGGCGGCCAGACGCGGCATGTCCATCCGCACCCACATCATCGGCCCGCGTCAGGCGATTGCCGACCACACCGGTGACTGGGCCCGCGCGTCCGAGATCGCCGACAACGGCTGCCTTTTGGTGCGCCCTGACCACCACGTCTGCTGGCGTAGCGCAGGCATGACCCAAGACCCCGCCGCCGACCTTGCGCGGGTTCTGACATCCATCCTTGGCAAGTGAGGGGCCGACCATGACCACAGAAAGCGGCTATTTCACCGAAAGCCTGTCTGACAAGGTGGTGACCGCACGCAATGCCGCCGCCACCGACGCCCGCCTGAAACAGGTGATGGAGGTCATCACCCGCAAGCTGCACGAGGCGGTCAAAGAGATTGAACCGACCGAAGCCGAATGGTTCCGCGCCATCATGTTCCTGACCGAAACCGGCCACACCTGCACCGACTGGCGGCAGGAGTTCATCCTTTTGTCGGATGTCCTTGGCGTGTCGATGCTGGTTGACGCGATCAACAACCGCAAGCCATCGGGCGCGTCCGAAAGCACGGTCCTTGGGCCGTTCCATGTGGCAGACGCCCCGGAGCTGCCGATGGGCGCGGATATCTGCCTTGACCAGAAGGGTGACCCGATGCTGGTCCATGGCCGCATCCTCGACACCCAAGGCAACCCGGTTGCGGGGGCCAAGATCGACGTCTGGCAGGCCAATGACGAAGGCTTTTACGACGTGCAGCAAAAGGGCCTGCAGCCCGATTTCAACCTGCGCGGCGTGTTCCGCACCGGGGCCGACGGCAGCTATCACTTTCGCGGCGTAAAGCCGAAGTTCTACCCGATCCCGGATGACGGCCCGGTTGGCAAACTGCTGGCCTCGCTTGGCCGCCACCCCTTCCGGCCAGCACACCTGCATTTCATCATCGAGGCTGAGGGTTTCGCGCGGCTGGTCACCCATATCTTCGACCCCGATGATCCCTACATCGCGTCAGACGCCGTCTTTGGCGTCAAGGAAAGCCTGATGGCAGAATTCAAGCCGGTCTCGGACGCGGCACGGGTGAAGGCTGCAGGCTTCACCGGTCCCTATTTCGACACCGAGTTTGACTTCGTCCTGGCCCCCGCATGAAACCCTGCATCATCTGCGTCGCCATCACCGGGTCACTGCCAAGGAAGGCGCATAACCCGGCGGTGCCGATCACCATCGCCGAGCAGGTCGAAAGCACCCATGCGGCGTTTGAGGCCGGGGCCTCCATTGCCCATTGCCACGTGCGGAATGACGATGAGACCCCCTCGTCGGACCCCGAAAAATTCGCCCGCCTGATGGAAGGATTGCGCGCCCATTGCCCTGGTCTGATCGTCCAGTTCTCCACCGGCGGCCGGTCGGGCGCGGGGCGTGAGAGGGGCGGCATGCTGCCCCTGCGGCCTGACATGGCGTCGCTTACCGTGGGGTCGAACAACTTTCCGACGCGGGTATACGAGAACCCGCCGGATCTGGTGGACTGGCTGGCATCAGAGATGCTGACCTACGACATCAAGCCCGAGATTGAGGCGTTTGATCTTGGCCACATCCATCAGGCCGCCGCCATGGCCCGCGACGGGCGGCTGCGCGGCCCGCTTTATGTGCAGTTCGTGATGGGCGTGAAGAACGCCATGCCCGCCGACCGGGATGTGTTCGACTACTACATCCGCACCGTGCAGCGCCTGTTGCCGGATGCCGAATGGTGCGCGGCTGGCATCGGGCCGCATCAGATTGAGCTGAACGAATGGTGCGTTGCGGCAGGCGGCCATGCCCGCACGGGCCTTGAAGACAACCTGCGGCTGGACCGCAATACCCTTGCCCCGTCAAACGCCGCTCTTGTGCAGCGTGTGGTGGACCTTTGTGACAAATATCAGCGCAAGGTGGCCACCCCGGCCGAGGCGCGGGCTTTGCTAGGGCTTCCAGCGTAAAGATTACAAAGGCTTGCGCGCCACACCCATGTAAAGCACCGCCGTCAGCGGCAGGGGGCCAAAGGTCAGGTCCAGCCGCCGGTTCACCCCGCGCGGGCCAAGGCCGGTGACCTTGCCCGGCACCAGACCGGCCGCCTCCATCGCGCGGCGAAGTTCCGCGGGCTTGATGAACATCGCCGGGTCATGTGTGCCCTTTGGCAACAGGCCCAGCACATCCTCGGCGATGGTGATCGTCGCCAGCCGCGCAATGGGGTTGCGGTTGATCGTGTCGAAAAGGAACAGCCCACCGGGGCGCAGGGTCCGCGTCACCTCGGCCAGAACCTGCGCCAGATCGGCCACATGCTCCAGCACATCGACACAGACCACGGCATCAAAGCTGGCGGAGGGATAGGGCAAAGCCTCGCCCACGCCGGTGTGATAGACGATATCCAGCCCTTCGGCGCGTGCATGGATGCGGGCCGCATCAATCGCGGCGGCGGCGGGATCGATCCCCGTTATCCGCGCACCCCGCCGCGCCAGGGCCTCGGCCATGAAGCCGCCGGCACAGCCAAGGTCGAGGACGTCCTTGCCCTGCCAGTCAATCTGGCGGTCAAACCAGCGCAACCGGCCGGGCACAAGGTTCTTCAGCGTGCGCACCCAGCGGATGTCATCGGACCACCACTGATCGGCCACGCGGTCATAGATCGTCAGGTCATTGCGGGTCATGGCGGTCTTTCCTGCGGGTCAGGCGGGGCAGCGCATAGGGCACTTCGGCGCGGTAGCGAGCGAACCGGTCGCCATAGCGGGCGGCAAAGCGGCGTTCCTTCAGGCGGGGGGCGATCAGGCAATAGGCGGTCAGGCTGATGGCAAGCGCCAGCTGGTCCGGCGTCCAGACGGGCACGGTCCACAAGGTCAGGCAGAAAGCCACATAGATCGGCTGGCGGATCAGCCGGAACAGGCCCTGCGTCGGCATGTCGGGAAAGACCGGCCGGATCCGCGCCAGAAGCGACATCCAGCCCAGCGCACCCGACTGCACCTCGGCCCCCGCATCAACGCTGGCTTTCAAAAGCAGCAGCCAGCTTGCGCCATAGGCCAGCGTCAACGCCCAGAGCGCTGCGCCTTCTGCCCGCCACCAGACAATGCCCGACGGCGTCCAGAGGGCAAACAGCGCCAGCAGTTGCAGCGAGGCAATGATGGCATAACTCGTGGTGGCAAGCGTCGCACCATGGCCCCCAAGCCGCGCCAGAAACCGGTTTCCGGGGCCGGTCAGCAGCAGCGAATGGGCCAGCGGGAATTGCAGGATCAGCGCTGCGTTGGCAAGTGCCGCCCAGGGCCAGGGCACCGACCCAAGGCTTTCGCTCAGGCCAAAGAACATGGCGACGATCATCGCCAGAACCCCTGCGGCAAAGGCCGCGTGGCAGAACACCCCCAGCGCCACGGCCAGCGCGATGCGGCCCGCGCCGGGTGGCGGGTGCAAGGCGGCGCGGATCAGCGTGATCAGCCGGGCAAGGCGGGGGTCGGCGATCATGGATGGCCCGCCAGCAGATCCTCGGCGATGGCGGTGCCGCTGGTGAACGCAGCCTCAACCCTGGGGCCGATGCACCAGTCGCCGCCAAGGTAAAGCGAGGCATCCGCGCTGCGCAGGAAGGGCTGGCCAAGGGGCGTGGTCACCCGAGCATGGCGCCAGCGGTGCGCCTCGGCGTGGGTGACATCACCGGGTGACGCCCCCAGCCGGTCAAGAAGCAGGGGCAGCATCAGGGCGGCGATCTCGGCCGGGGCCTTTTCCAGATGCGCCTGACTGAAGGCAGTTCCGGCTTGCGCGACCCAGGCGGTCACATCCGCGCCGGGACGGCCGGGCTTGCTGCTGTCTTGCGCGATCCAGGACAGGGCGTCGTCGGGGTTCTTGCGGGTGACAAAAGGCGCAGGCCCCCGGACCCCGGCCATCAGCGTCAGGCAGGGGGCAAGGCGCACGCCCGCCAAAGGTGTGACCAGCGGGTGATCCGCGCCCAGTAGCCCCGCCACCTGCGGTGCGGGGATGGTGATGACCACGCGGTCAGCGCGCAGGTCAGTGTCACCCACCTGCACTTGCCAGCCGCCCGCCACCGCCTGCACGCCGCTGACCAAAGCGTTTTGCCGCACCTCAAGCCCCGCGCCCAGCGCCTTGGCAAGCGCAGACATGCCGGGCGTGCCGACGATATGGCTGCGGCCCGTGCCATCGGCCCAATCCGCGGCAGCCCCTGTGCTGGCAAAGTCGCGCAAGACGGCAGCAAAGCCCGCCCCCTGCGCCGTCACATATTGCGCTCCGTGGTCGAATTGCAGCGCTCCGGCCCGACGCGTGGCGACCCGCCCACCAATGCCACGCCCCTTGTCCAGGACCAGCACCGACACGCCGCCCAAGGCCAGCCTGCGGGCGCAGGCCAAGCCCGCAATCCCCGCCCCGATCACGATAACGCGGCTCACGCGACCACCAGCTTTGCCAGTATCTGCGGGATCTGCTGCTTGACCTTGAAGAACCCGGCCGAGGCATGGGGCCAGATCGTGCTGTCCCAGTCCCGCCGCCACTCGGCCAGCACGATGCCCTTTGCCGCCAGATACGGGGCGGCGTCCTCCATCCAGTCCAGCAGCGGCCCGCGTGTGATGTAAGGCGTGGCAATCTGCACAGCCCCGACCGAGGCCGCCCATTTCGCCAACGCGTCCGGGTGATCGGCGCGCAAGGCGACCGGGGTCAGGCCCGCCCGCATGGCGGTGTCGGCCAAGGCCCCGGCCTCAAACGCCGCCACCGCATCAGCCACCGGCAGGGGTGACCGAAGGTGGCTGGCGGCCAAGGTGGCGGCACCGACGATATTCAGGCTGGCAAGATCAAACTCCTCAACCCGGCAATCCTCATCCGTCAGCAAAAGCGCCGTAGGCCGCCCAGCCTCAGGTGCGCGCAGGCTGCGGAGCGGTTGCAGCGAGGGCAGGCCATCCGGTTCCGTCGCCTCAAGCCCTTGGGTCACCTCAACCAGATCGCTTTCGCGCGGGGTAAAGCGCTGGCCTGTGAAGGTCGCGATGTTCCAGGCCTGCGCGTGATAGGGCTTGCCCCGGGTGTGCAGCCCCGCCACCCAGCGCCAGCCAAGGGTGTTGGAGGCCGCATCCCCATCCAACAGATGCCGGTAGAAGAAATCAGCCCCCAACCGCCAGGGCAGACCCAGCGTGAAGATCCAGATCGAGGCGAACCACATCCGCGCATGATTGTGCAGATAGCCGGTTTCCACCAGTTCAGTGGCCCAGGCGTCCATGCAGGCAAGGCCGGTCTGGCCGTCCATCGCGCGGTCAACGTCGCGGCGCAGGCGGCGGTCGCGGTCCAAGGCCGCCAGATCCGCCTCCAGCCCCTGCCGATAGCTGGTCCAGACCTGCGGCCGGCGTTCCAGCCAGCCCTTGAAGTAGGTGCGCCAGATCACCTCTTGCACGAACTTTTCCGCCCCCTCTGGACCATGGGCGGCAAGGGCGGCGGTCACCACCTCAGCCTCGGTGACCAGACGGCGGCGGACGTAAGGCGACAGGACCGACACCGCCTTGTGCTGCCCCGGACCCCGGTCATAGTTGCGCCCGTTGGCATAGCGCGACCCCATTGCGGGCACGAAGCTTTGGGTCCGGGCCAGCGCCTCGGCGCGGGTGGGGGGGAAGGTCGGGGTCATTGCGGTCCTTTGGCATGCGGAACCTGTAAAGTGTTCTGCCACGACGGAAATTCAACATGCTGCGACAGCCCGCCCGCTGCAGCGCACGGCGGATTCCAGCCCCCCACCCCTAAAGCCCCGCCAAGGTTTGCCCGCAAGGCTGCAAATCCCGAAAGCTCTGCCCAAGATTTGGGCAAGGCTGATCATTCGGCCGCCGTAAAAAGCATCCCTTGTGCCGAATCGTGTTGGTATTTTACTTGTTGGTAAAAAGAAGACGTCACAGCAACAACGGGGATCGGAAAGCCAATGACCATCGGGACCTTCACCATTTCACGGCGCGGCCTGCTTTTGGGCGGTGCTGCAGCCCTTTTCGCCGCCAACATGCCGCGCATCGCCGCTGCACAAGACCCCGTCCGCATGGCCGGCATCTACACCGTGCCGGTCGAACAGCAGTGGGTCAGCCGCATCCACATCGCCGCCGAGGCGCTGAAGGCTGCAGGCACGGTGGACTACACCTACACCGAAAACGTCGCCAACACCGACTATCCCCGCGTGATGCGCGAGTATTGTGAGGCGGGCGTCAAGCTTATCGTGGGCGAGATCTTCGGCGCAGAAGCCGAAGCGCGCGAGGTTTGCGCCGAATACCCGGACGTGGCCTTCCTCCTCGGCTCCAGCTTCATGCCGGACGAAGCCGCAAACTCGAACCTCTCGGTATTCGACAACTACATTCAGGACGCGGCCTACCTGTCCGGTATCGTCGCGGGCGGCATGACGCAGGGCAATATCGGCATGGTCGGCGGCTTCCCGATCCCCGAGGTGAACCGCCTGATGCACGCTTTCATGGCCGGTGTGCGTGAGGTGAAGGCAGATGCCACCTTCCAGGTCAGCTTCATCGGATCCTGGTTCGACCCGCCGAAAGCCAAGGAAACCGCCTTTGCGATGATCGACGGCGGCGCGGACCTGCTTTACGCGGAACGCTTCGGCGTCAGCGATGCCGCGAAAGAACGCGGCGTTCTGGCCATCGGCAACGTGATCGACACCCAGGCCGATTACCCTGATACGGTCGTCACCTCGGCCCTGTGGCACTTTGAACCCACGCTGAACGCCGCCGTCGCCGCCGTGCAGGCCGGGGCGTTCAAGGCCGAAAACTACGGCGCCTATTCCCAAATGATCGCCGGGGGCTGCTCACTGGCGCCCTTGGGCACGTTTGAAGGCAAGGTTCCGGCCGAGGTGGTGGCGATGGTCGCATCCAAGGAAGCTGAAATCCGCGCTGGCACGTTCACCGTTACCGTCGATGACAGCGAACCGAAATCGTCGTGACCGACCCACAGGAAAAGGCGGAGGTTGTCCTCCGCCTTGACCGCATCACCAAAGCCTTCGGGCCGCTGCGGGCAAATGACGCCATCTCACTGACGCTGCGGCGGGGCGAGGTGGTGGCCCTTCTGGGCGAAAATGGTGCGGGCAAGACCACGCTGATGAACATCCTTTTCGGTCACTACGTGGCTGATGAAGGCACGGTTGAGGTCTTTGGAAAGCCGCTGCCCCCCGGTCAGCCCCGCGCGGCGCTGCAGGCGGGGGTGGGGATGGTGCATCAGCATTTCACGCTGGCGGGCAACCTCAGCGTCTTGGACAACATCGCCCTTGGCACCGAAAGCCTGTGGTCGCGGGGTCGTGGCCGCACCGCGGCGCGCGCCAGGGTCGAAGGTCTGGCGCAGGATTTCGGGCTGGCCGTGGACCCGATGGCCAAGGTCAGCCGCCTGACCGTCGGTGAACGCCAGCGGGTCGAGATCCTCAAGGCACTTTACCGCGACGCGAAGATCCTGATCCTTGACGAACCCACTGCCGTCCTGACCCCGCAAGAGGCCGACGCCCTTTTCGCCACCCTCCGCCATGCGACCGCGCGGGGGCTGTCGGTCATCTTCATCAGCCACAAGCTGCATGAGGTGACCGCCATCGCCGATCGCTGCCTTGTCCTGCGCCATGGCCGCGTGGTCGGTGAAGTGGACACCCACGCCACCGACAAGGCCCAGCTTGCCGCCCTGATGGTCGGGGGGGAACTGACCCTGCCAAAGGCCGAAGCGCGGGTGGCGGGCCCGGTGTTGATGGAGCTTCAGGCCGTCTCTACCCCCGACCGGGGGGCCGCGCCGGGGTTGAAAGCCGTGACGCTGACCTTGCGCGCAGGCCAGATTACCGGGCTGGCGGGCGTGTCGGGCAATGGGCAGGCGGCACTGGCCGACCTGATCTCGGGCCTGCTGCTTCCCGCTTTCGGCACCGTGTCGCTGAACGGCACCCCGATCACCCGGTGGACCCCACGCATTGCGGTCGCCGAAGGTGTGGGCCGGATCCCCGAGGATCGCCACCACACCGGCAGCATCGCCGATTTCGACCTGACGGAAAACGCGGTGCTTGAGGGCTATCGCACCCGCCGCTTCTCGCGCCGTGGCTGGATGAACTGGCCCGCAGCCCGCGCCTTTGCCGAAGGGATCATCGCCGCTTACGACGTGCGTTGCCCGGGGCCAGAGACACGCATCCGCCTGCTGTCGGGTGGTAACATGCAAAAGCTGATCCTTGGCCGTGCACTGGCGCCCGGACCACAGATCATTCTGGCAAATCAGCCGGTGCGGGGGCTGGATGTCGGGGCCATCGCTTATGTGCAAAGCCAGCTGATCGCCGCGCGGGACCGGGGGGCGGCCATTTTGCTGATTTCCGAAGACCTTGATGAAATCATGGGCCTGTCAGACGTTATTCATGTAATGTCTCAAGGTCGCCTCAGCCCCGTCTTCCCACGCGGCACGGTCAGCGCCCCGGACCTTGGCCTGTGGATGGCGGGACAGGGCTTCGACGGGGCACGCCATGCGGCTTGAGCCGATTGCCAACCCCACCCCCCTGCGCCGCCTTGGTCTGCCCGCGCTGGCGATTGCGGCGACGATGCTGGTGGCAACCCTTCTGGCACTGATCGCCGGGGCCGATCCCTTTGCCACGCTGGGTCAGATCGCCACCGGCGCGCTGGGGTCACGGCTGGCGGTGCTGGAAACCCTCAACCGCGCCACCCCCCTCATCTTCACCGGCCTTGCCGTCGCCGTCGCCTTCCGCGCGAAGCTGTGGAACATCGGGGCAGAGGCGCAGCTTTACGCGGGTGCCATCATGGCCGTCCTTCTTGGCACCGGCGCGCTGGGCAGCCCCTTGGTCCTGCCCGTCAGCGCCCTTGCCGCGATGCTGGCAGGCGCGCTCGTCCTCCTCGGCCCGGTCCTCCTAAAAACCCGCCTTGGGGTGGATGAGGTGGTCACGACCCTTCTGATCAACTTCATCATGCTCCTTTTCGTCAGCTACCTGCTGGAAGGCCCGATGAAAGACCCCATGGGGATGGGCTGGCCCAAATCCCCCGCCCTGATCCCCGAAGCCCGCCTGCCCCGCATCGTGGATGGTCTGCGCCTGCACTGGGGGTTCGGCCTTGCCCTGCTCGCGGCCGCGCTCGTCTGGGTGATCCAGACCCGCACCACCCTTGGCTATGAAATCCGCGCCGTGGGCCAGAATCCCGCCGCCGCGCGCTTTGCCGGAATCCCGGTCAACGCGGTGCTGCTGAAAACCGCGCTTCTGTCAGGGGGCTTGGCAGCACTTGCCGGGTGGTCCGAAGTTGCCGGTCTGAAAGGCCACCTCAGTCAAGACCTTTCCCCCGGCTTCGGCTACACCGGGATAATCGTCGCCATGCTGGCCCTTCTACATCCCCTGGGCGTCGTCATCAGCGCCCTCTTTGTCGCGGGCATCTTCGTAGGCTCCGACGCGATGAGCCGCGCCGCCGGCGTGCCCACCTATATCGCCGACATGCTGCTGGCGACGGCCCTTCTGTTCATGGTCCTCGCCATCCTGCTGACCAAATTTCGCGTGGTGCGCGGATGACCGACATCATCGACATCCTGATCTCCGCCAGCTTCTGGGCCGCCGTGATCCGCATCGCGACCCCCCTGATCTTCGCCACGATGGGCGAACTCATCTGCGAACGCGCGGGCGTGCTGAACCTGGGGATTGAGGGGATAATGGTCATTGGCGCCTTCACCGGCTGGATGGCGGTATACCAAGGTATGCCGCTTTGGGGCGGGGTCGCCACAGCCATGCTGGCAGGGATGCTGTTTGGCCTTCTGCACTCCACCCTCACCGTGCCCTTCGGCCTGTCGCAGCATGTCGTGGGCCTTGGCGTCACCCTTCTGGCCACCGCCACCGCCTCCTTCGCGTACCGGCTGATGCTGCCCGAGGTGACAAGCCCCCCGAAGATTGAGCCGTTCCAACCGCTGGATCTGCCGATCCTAAGCGACCTGCCCTTCCTGGGCGAGGCGATCTTTCAGCAAACCGCCCTCACCTGGGCCGCCTTTGCCGTGGCGGGCCTTGTCGCCTTCACGCTTTACCGCACGCCCCTTGGCCTTGCCGTCCGCGCCGCCGGGGAAAATCCCGCAGCGGTCGAGGCGCAGGGCCTGTCCGTCACCGCGCTGCGGATGGGGGCGGTCATGGTCGGCTCTGGTCTGATGGCGGTGGGGGGCGCGTTCCTGACGCTTTCCGCCTTCTCCAGCTTCTTTTTCGAGATGGTCAACGGGCGCGGCTGGGTCTGCGTGGCGCTGGTCGTGTTCGGCGCGTGGAAGCCCGGCAAGGCGGTGCTTGGGGCGATCCTGTTCGCCGGGTTCGACGCCCTGCAAATCCGCCTGCAACAGACCGACCTTGGCGCCGTGCTGCCCTATCAGCTTTTCCTGGCCGCGCCCTATATCCTGTCCATCCTCGCGCTGATCCTGATGTCGCGCCGGGCCGAGGTGCCCGCCGCGCTGATGGTGCCCTACAACAAGGGGGAACGCTGAATGTTCGATCTTCTGGTCAAGGGCGGCACGCTGCCGGATGGCACGGTAGCCGATATCGGCATCACCGGCGACCGCATCACCGCTGTCGGCACCTTGGAGGCCGAGGCGGGCCGGATCATCGACGCCACAGGCGACCTTGTGGCCCCGCCCTTCGTTGATCCGCATTTCCACATGGACGCGACACTAAGTTACGGCCTGCCACGGGTGAACGCCTCGGGCACGCTGCTGGAGGGGATCAACCTCTGGGGCGAGTTGCGCGACGTTGCCACGGTGGATGAGATGGTCACCCGCGCCGTCACCTATTGCGACTGGGCGGTCAGCATGGGCCTTCTGGCGATCCGCACCCATGTGGACACCACGCCAGATCACCTGAGGGGGGTTGAGGCGATGCTGGAGGTCAAGGCCCGCGTCGCACCCTATCTTGACCTGCAACTGGTCGCCTTCCCGCAGGACGGGCTTTACCGCACCAAAACCGGACGGCAGAACGTGCTGCGCGCGCTGGACATGGGCGTTGATGTGGTCGGCGGCATCCCCCATTTCGAACGCACGATGGAGGAAGGCGCTGACTCCCTCCGTGACCTCGGCCGCATCGCCGCCGAACGCGGCCTGATGTGGGACGTGCATTGTGATGAGACGGACGACCCGATGAGCCGCCATGTGGAAACCATGGCGCGTGAGGTGACGCGGCATGGGCTGGGCGGAAGGGCGGCGGGCAGCCACCTGACCTCGATGCACTCGATGGACAACTACTATGTGTCCAAACTCCTGCCCCTGATCGCCGAGTCGGGGATGACCGCCATCCCCAACCCCCTGATCAACATCACCCTGCAAGGCCGCCACGACACCTATCCCAAGCGCCGGGGTCTGACGCGGGTCAAGGAGATGCAGGCGATGGGCATCCCCGTTGGCTGGGGGCAGGATTGCGTGCTGGACCCTTGGTATTCGCTTGGCACGGCGGACATGCTGGACGTGGCCTTCATGGGCCTGCACGTCGCACAGATGACCCACCCGGCGGAAATGGCGCGCTGCTTTGCCATGGTGACCGAAACCAATGCGCAGATCATGAACCTTGACGGCTATGGCCTGACGCCCGGCTGCTTGGCCAGCCTGGTCATCCTTGATGCGGCAAACCCG
>JBBQVR010000038.1:0-25955 GCA_038211355.1 Rhodobacterales bacterium
GCCGCGATCCTCTCTCACCTCTCCCGCCGGGGCGCAAGCCCCGAGGAGAGCGGTAGCAGTGCCAAGACCAGCAATCAGGGCGCGCGAGTGCTGCAACGGCCTACTCCGCCGCCAGCAGTTGGGCGGCACGGTCAAGCGCCATTGCCGAAAGTTCCGCCATGACGGTCGAAGCGCGGGCGATGGGGTTGGTCAGGTAGAAGTCACGGGTCACGTTGCGGAAATCAGCCTTTCCCAGCGGTTTGATCGGCAGGGACGGGCCTTCGTTGGCCGCCACCTGATCCACCTGCCCCAGATGCGGATGCGCCTTGACCAGTGCGGCACGCAGGGCGGCAAGGCTGTCCCAGGGCAGGGTCGCCCCCACCTCGGCCGACAGGGCGCGCAGGATGGCCCAGTTTTCCTTAGCCTCACCCGGTGCGAACCCGGCGCGGAAGGCCAGCTGCGGGCGGCCTTCGGTATTGACGAACAGGCCGTTCTCTTCGGTCCAGGCGGCGGCGGGCAGGATGATATCGGCGCGCGAAGCCCCCCGGTCGCCATGGCTGCCCTGATAGATGACAAACGGGCCCCCATTTTCCGATCGGGCAGCGATTTCAACCTCATCCGCACCAAGGTTGTAGATCACCTCGGCCCCGTCAGTCGCCGCTGCAAGACCACCCTCCGTCACCGCGCCCACATCCATCGCGCCCACGCGCGAAGCGGCGGTGTGCAGGATCAGCAGTTTGGAGCCGGAGTTTTCGGCCAGTTTCATCGCATGGGCCAGCACAGCCGCACCATCGGCCTCGTTGATCGCGCCCTGGCCGACGATCACCAAGGTTGGTTTGGCCTTCGTCTCATCGCTGATCACTTGCGACGACAGCTTTTCCAATGCCGCGCGGTCGGTGCCGATATGGGCGTAGTCATAGGTCAGATCGACCGCCTCACCCACCAGCCCGATCACCGCACCATTCGTCCAGGCCTTGCGGATGCGCGCGTTCAGGACCGGCGCCTCAACCCGTGGGTTGGTGCCGATCAGCTGGATCATCTTTGCGCTGTCGATGTCCTCGATCGAGGCAGTGCCGACATAGGCGCTGCGGTTGCCGCCGGGCAGTTTTGCCCCATCGGTGCGACATTCGACATGGCCGCCAAGGCCTTCGATCAGCTGTTTCAGGCTGAATGCAGCCTCAACCGGGGCCAGATCGCCCACCAGCGCGGCAACTTTCTTGTCCTTCATCGCTGCGGCGGCAAGGGTCAACGCCTCGTTCCAACCCGCTTTGCGCAGCTTGCCGTTTTCGCGGACGTAAGGCGTGTCCAGCCGCTGGCGGCGCAGGCCATCCCAGACAAAGCGCGTCTTGTCGCTGATCCATTCCTCATTCACGCCGTCATGGTTGCGCGGCAGGATGCGCATGACTTCGCGCCCTTTGGTGTCAACGCGGACGTTTGACCCCAGCGCATCCATCACGTCGATGGTTTCAGTCTTGGTCAGCTCCCACGGGCGGGCGGTGAAGGCATAAGGCTTGGAGGTCAGCGCCCCAACCGGGCAGAGATCAATGATGTTGCCCTGAAGGTTGCTGTCCAGCGTCATGTTCAGATAGCTGGTGATCTCTGAATCTTCCCCGCGCCCGGTCTGGCCCATCTGGGTGATCCCGGCGACTTCACTGGTAAAGCGCACACAACGAGTGCAGGAAATGCAGCGCGTCATGTGAGTCTCGACCAGCGGGCCAAGGTTCAGGTCCTCGGTCGCGCGCTTCGGCTCGCGAAAGCGGCTGAAGTCGACGCCATACGCCATCGCCTGATCTTGCAGGTCACATTCGCCGCCCTGATCGCAGATCGGGCAATCCAGCGGGTGGTTGATGAGCAGGAACTCCATCACCCCCTCACGGGCCTTTTTCACCATGGGCGACTTGGTCTTGACCAAGGGCGCCTCACCGTTCGGGCCGGGGCGCAGGTCCTTGACCTGCATCGCGCAGCTTGCCGCAGGCTTTGGCGGGCCGCCCACAACCTCAACCAGACACATCCGGCAGTTGCCCGCGATGGTCAGGCGTTCATGGTAGCAGAATCGGGGGATCTCGACCCCCGCAACCTCAGCCGCCTGAATGATGGTCATCGCGCCATCAACCTCGACCTCGATGCCGTCGATGCTGATCTTCTTGAGGTTAGACATTTGCCCGGTCCTTCCGCAGCAACCCGATGACCGCATCACGCAGCCGGGCAAACACCCCGACCTGCGGTGCAGAGGTTGCCTGTTTCGTCGTATCCTGTTCGTATGACAGGTGTTTCACACGCGCCTCGATGTCGCGCATCAGGTGCTTGGGGTCAAGGTTGCCGTAGCACATCGCCCTTACTCCGCCGCCACTTGGGTGCAGCCGTGGGTTTTCCACAGCTGCGCCTCTTTCAGGTATTTCCAGCCGAAGGCATGGTCGCTATCGTCATGGGTGCGCAGATGCTCCAGCCTCACCAGCGCCTCATCCAGCGTGGGTTTGTGGCCCGCAGGCACCCACCACATGACGAAATGCATCTGGCCCAGAACCTGAAACCATTCCTGCCGCCGTTCATAAAAGGCGCGGTGGACGGTGTTCCAGACGAAAGCCTCCAGCGTTTGCACGCTTTCCCAGACCGTCAGGTTCGACACATATTGCGGATCGCCGTCCAGCTTGGCCTCGGTGTTCCCGGTTCCGGGCGCGCCTGAGCCTTCCATCATCCAGACAAAACCCGGCATCCGCTTGCCCATGCCGTTCACCCGGTCAAGGGCGTGCATGAATTCGGCCACGCGCGGGTCGTCCGTGGGGGCCAAAAGCCGCCCCACGTTCAACTCGGCCAGATGATGCCCGGCGGGCTGGATCATTTTGTCGACCTCAAAAGATAACCAACCAGGCTTTCCTTGGCGATTTCTTCCTCACCGATCTTGCAATAAGCCTCGGGGTTGCCGGGTTCGGCGCCGCGTTCCTTCAGCCATTCGGCGGCAAGGGCCTTGCCGCGCGCCTTTTCTTCCTTGTTGGTCACAAATTCCCGCACCTGCGCCGAGGTGTAGCCTTGCGACAGCGCATAGTCGCGCAGCTTGTTCAGCTCACCCAAAGCGCGCAGCTTGCGGGCGTCGATGGTGTCGCAATTGTCGTCGATCGCGTCACCGATAAAGCCCTGCAACAGGGTGTTGTTGATCGTCGGCTCTTCATTGATCGGCACCAGCGCGTAAGCCGGCGCCGCGATGGCAAGGGCTGCAAGGGTCAGGGTCAAGCGTTTCATAGGGGCCTCCTTGGCGATACCTGCCGCAGAGATGGGGGCAAAGCCCCTTGATATGCCATGACAAAGCCACGCTATCAGCGGTTTGTGACCATTGGTGACGGCACTTGTCATGCGCAGCCCCCCGGATAGACCCATGCGCCGGTCGCCCGGTCAAAGCGGTCGTAGATCGAGGTTTGCACCCCCTTGGCCCCACATTCCGCATCCGCAAGCTTGCGGGCGGCGGCCCCGTCCCACATCTGGAACGGCTGATCCGCGTTTGTCACGCGCACGGCCTTTTGCATGCCTGGTGCGGCTGGGGCGTTGGCCACGCAGGCTGCCTGCGACACCGTCAGGGAAAGGGCCAACGCCATCCGCATCATTCTGCCGCCATCGCGCCGATACGACCGGTTTTCTTGGCCTTGATCCGGTCCTCGATCTCATCCCGGAAAGCGCGGATCAGGCCCTGGATAGGCCAGGCGGCGGCGTCGCCAAGGGCACAAATGGTGTGGCCTTCGACCTGTTTGGTGACCGACAGCAGCATGTCAATCTCTTCCACCTCGGCCTCACCACGGACCAGACGGTCCATCACGCGCATCATCCAGCCGGTGCCTTCGCGGCAGGGGGTGCACTGGCCGCAGCTTTCGTGCTTGTAGAACTTCGACAGCCGCCAGATCGCCTTGATGATGTCGGTGGACTGGTCCATCACGATCACCGCCGCCGTGCCAAGGCCCGAGCGTTGTTCGCGCAGCCAGTCGAAATCCATGATTGCGTCGTCACATTGCGACTGGGTCAAGAGCGGCACCGAAGACCCGCCCGGGATGACGGCCTTGATGTTCTTCCAGCCGCCACGCACGCCGCCGCAGTGGCGTTCCAGCAGGTCCTTCAGCGGGATCGACATCGTCTCTTCGACGACACAGGGGTTCATGACGTGACCCGAGATGCCGAACAGCTTGGTCCCGGTGTTGTTCGGGCGGCCGAAGGAGGCAAACCAGTCCGACCCGCGCCGCAGGATGGTGGGGACAACGGCGATGGATTCGACGTTGTTCACCGTGGTCGGGCAACCATAAAGGCCGCTGCCTGCCGGGAACGGCGGCTTCATTCGGGGCATGCCCTTCTTGCCCTCAAGGCTTTCCAGCAGGGCGGTTTCCTCGCCGCAGATATAGGCCCCGGCCCCGTGGTGCAGGTAGCAATCAAAATCCCAGCCGGATTTCGCCGCGTTCTTGCCCAGCATCCCGGCATCATAACATTCGTCGATCGCGGCCTGCAGGGCCTCACGCTCACGGATGTATTCACCACGGATATAGATGTAGCAGGTGTTGGCGTTCATCGCGAAGGCAGCAATCAACGCACCTTCGATCAGGGTATGCGGGTCGTGCCGCATGATTTCCCGGTCCTTGCAGGTGCCGGGTTCGGATTCGTCAGCGTTGATGACCAGATAGCTTGGCCGCCCATCGGACTGCTTGGGCATGAACGACCACTTCAGGCCGGTCGGAAAGCCCGCCCCGCCCCGGCCGCGCAGGCCGCTGGCCTTGACCTGCTCAATGATCGTGTCGCGCCCGCGCTTGATGATCTCGGCGGTGCCGTTCCAATGCCCGCGCTTCATCGCCCCTTTCAGGCTGCGGTCATGCATCCCGTATAGGTTGGTGAAGATCCGGTCCTGATCCTTGAGCATCGCAAGCCTTCCTAATTCTGGCGATCACGCCAGCTTCCTAACCTTGGCGTCCACGCCAGATCTGATACGTCACCACCATGGCCCAAAGGAATGCGGCCAATGCGGCAAAGTCGAAAAGAAACACCAGCCGCGTTTCCCAGCCCAACTGCCCGCCCAGCCACTGCGCCCCCATCCACAAGACCATCGTCGCCGCCAGAACGATGGCCACCAGCCGCGCTTGGGCTGCGCGCTTGACCTCGGCTGGATCGGGGCGCTGATGCACCTTGGGCCCTTAGTAGTTGTTGGTCTTGGCGCGTATCCGGAACGCCTCAAGCCCTTCGGTTACGATGATTTTCGCCTGCGCCACCCATTTGTCACGGGTGATGCGGCCCTTGAAACCCTTCATCTCGGCATCGACCAGTGCCACATCGGCGTCAGACCAGCTGGCGATCTGGTCGAAGTGGTAGAACCCCAGATCGTTCGCCAGTTTTTCCATCGCCGGGCCGATGCCTTCGATTTCCTTCAGGTCGTCCGCCTTGCCCCCTTTGGCGGCGGTCAGACGCAGCGGGCCCGAGGGTGCAGCCGGGGCCGCAACGAAAGCCGCAGGCATTGTGTCGGCGACAACGACAGGTGCGGAGGTGGGGACAGGTGCGGAGGTGGGGACAGGTGCGGGCTTGTTGGCAGCCGGGGCATGCGCATTGACGGCAGCGGGTGCCGCAACCTCAGCCCCCCAGGGCATGCCAAGGATCAGACCTGCCACCGCAGCAACACCGCCCGCCATGGCAGCGGCGGGGAAAAAGTCATGCTCGCCCACCAGAACCAGCGCCACAAATGCCACCAGACCAGCAGCAGCGGCGATGATCCAACCGTTCAGATTAGGGGCATTGATGTTTTCAGCTCTGCGCATTGTCATTCCCTCTCTTCCGCTGCGGCCCTTTGCGAGCCTGATTGCCGTGATCCGTCTTCCTACTGCTATGCACGCGCTGCAAGTTCGGCATCAGCCACCGACCCGCCAGCCGCCAGAACCTTGGCCTGCACGACCCAGCGGTCGCGTGTCACGCGGCCCTTGAAACCTTCCAGATTGTCATCGACCCACGCGATTTCAGCCGCACTCCAGCCGGCGATCTGGTCGAAATGGTAAAAGCCCAGCTTGTGGCACAAAACCTCAAGCTTCGGCCCGATCCCGAGGATCACCTTCAGGTCATCCGCCTTACCGCCCCGCGGCGCCGTGAGCGCGGCGGGCTTGATCCCGGTTTCGGTCGGGGCCTTGGCCTCAGGCGTCGCGGCCGGAGTCGCGAGGGGTGAGTTTCCGTCAGACACGGGCTTGCCCTTCGAGGTGGCCCGCGCCTCCTGCACGGTGTTGCCGGTCGCATCGGCGGGCTGGCCCGCAGCAGGCTTCGGTTCGGATGTCTTGATCCGCGCGGGCTTGACCGCCGCAGGCTTGCCCAGCCAAGGCATGGTCAGCGGCACTTCGGTGCCGTCGATCCGCTTCACGGTATCGCCGATGTCCACCGCCGCTTGCGCGCTGGCGTTATACTTCGGGCGGCCGGCGGCATAGTCTGCCAGCGAGGTCATCCCCCCCGCCGGTTCCGCCGCATAGCGGCCCGCTTGCGGACCGGGAACCGGAACCTCACCCTTGGAGAAGCGGGCGATCAGGTCGCGCAGCATCTGCGGGGTCAGGTCTTCGTAGTAATCCTTGCCGATCTGGGCCATGGGCGCATTGGCGCAGGCGCCCATGCATTCGACCTCTTCCCAGCTGAACTTGCCATCGGCAGACAGAGCGTGGGGCTGCTTGGCGATCAGCTCTTTCGCCACCGCAACCAGATCTTCCGCGCCGCAGATCATGCAGCTGGTGGTGCCGCAGATCTGGATATGGGCAACAGACCCAACAGGTTGCAGCTGGAACATGAAGTAGAACGTCGCCACTTCCAGCGCGCGGATATAGGCCATGCTCAGCATTTCAGCGACGTGTTCGATGGCAGGCCGGGAAAGCCAGCCTTCCTGTTCCTGCGCGCGCCACAACAGCGGAATGATGGCCGACGCCTGACGCCCCTCGGGGTATTTGGAAATCTGGCCCTTGGCCCAGGCAAGGTTCGCCGGAGTGAAGGCGAAGGACGCAGGCTGGTCTTTGTGAAGGCGGCGCAGCATCAGAGGGCTCCGGCAACGAGGATCGGAAGGAAGGGCACAAGAATCAGCAATAAAGAAAACAGGATCAACAGGCTGGGAATGCCGACAAGGGCGATCACCGGTCAATCTCCCCGAACACCACGTCCATCGTGCCGATGATGGCGGACACGTCGGCCAGTTGGTGACCCTTGCAGATGTAGTCCATCGACTGCAGATGCAGGAACCCCGGCGCGCGGATCTTGCAGCGGTAGGGTTTGTTCGTGCCATCGGCCACAAGGTACACGCCAAACTCACCCTTCGGGGCCTCAACCGCGGCATAAATCTCGCCCGCGGGGACGTGGAAGCCTTCGGTGTAAAGCTTGAAGTGGTGGATCAAGGCCTCCATCGAGGTCTTCATCTCACCGCGCTTGGGCGGGGTGATCTTGCCACGGGATAGCACATCACCCTTTTCCACCCGCAGCTTGGCGCAGGCTTGGCGGATGATCTTGGTCGACTCCCGCATTTCGGCCATCCGGCACAGATAGCGGTCATAGCAGTCACCGTTCTTGCCGACCGGGATCTGGAAATCAAACTCGTCATAGCATTCATAGGGTTGGGCCCGGCGCAGGTCCCAGGCAAGGCCCGAGCCGCGCACCATGACGCCGGAATAACCCCATTTCTGGATGTCCGCCTCAGTCACCACGCCGATATCGGCGTTGCGCTGCTTGAAGATGCGGTTTTCGGTCAGCAGACCGTCGATGTCATCCAGAAGTTTGGGGAAGGCCACGGCCCACAGGTCGATGTCTTCCACCAAGGCATCGGGCAGATCGACATGCACACCGCCGGGCCGGAAATAGGCCGCATGCAGACGCGCGCCGCAGGCCCGTTCGTAAAACACCATCAGCTTTTCGCGTTCCTCAAACCCCCAAAGCGGCGGGGTCAGCGCGCCCACGTCCATGGCTTGGGTGGTTACGTTCAAGAGGTGGCTAAGGATGCGGCCAATTTCAGAGTAAAGCACCCGGATCAGGCTGGCCCGGCGCGGCACAGGGGTGCCTGTCAGACGTTCAATCGCCAGACACCAGGCATGTTCCTGGTTCATCGGGGCCACATAGTCCAGCCGGTCGAAATAGGGCAGATTTTGCAGATAGGTGCGGCTTTCCATCAGCTTTTCGGTGCCGCGGTGCAACAGGCCGATGTGCGGATCACAGCGTTCAACAATCTCGCCGTCCAGCTCCAGCACCAGCCGCAGCACGCCATGCGCCGCCGGGTGCTGCGGTCCGAAGTTGATGTTGAAGTTGCGGATGCGCTGCTCGCCCGTCTCGAAATCGGTCGAGCCGTCATCGTAGCTGTTCACGCGGATATCGCCGTCCATCATTTGTCCCCAGCTTTCTGGTCACCGGGCAACACATATTGTGCGCCTTCCCACGGGCTCATGAAATCGAACTGACGGTATTCCTGCACCAGATTGACCGGCTCATAAACGACACGCTTTTGCGCCTCGTCATAGCGAACCTCGGTGTAGCCGGTGGTCGGGAAATCCTTGCGCAGGGGATACCCGCGAAAGCCGTAATCCGTCAGGATGCGGCGCAGATCGGGGTGGCCGGAAAACAGGATGCCGAACATGTCGAACACCTCACGCTCAAACCAGTTGGCGCTGGGGTGAATGTCGACGAGCGAGGGGACCATCTCCTCCTCCTCGATCGCGACTTTCAGGCGGATGCGGTGATTCCGGTACATCGACAGGAAATGGTAGACCATATCAAAGCGCTGGCTGCGTTCGGGGTGGTCGATGGCGGTGATGTCCACCAGGCTGGTAAAGCGGCAGGCGGGGTCTTCGCGCAGAAACTCAACCAGATCCTTGAGGTTGGGAAGATTGACGACCAGCGTCAGATCACCAAAGGCGACCGAGGATGACTGCACCGCATCGGGCTGCTTGAGGCTGACGAGGGCCGCGAGTTCCTGCAAAGCGTCGCTCATGGGTTACCTCACCAACGTGCCGGTGCGGCGGATTTTCCGCTGCAACTGCAAAATGCCATAAAGCAGCGCCTCGGCCGTGGGCGGGCAGCCGGGAACGTAAATGTCGACCGGCACAATCCGGTCACAGCCGCGCACAACGCTGTAGGAGTAGTGATAGTAGCCACCGCCATTGGCGCAGGACCCCATGGAGATCACATAGCGGGGTTCCGGCATCTGGTCATAGACCTTGCGCAGCGCCGGGGCCATCTTGTTGGTCAAGGTGCCGGCCACAATCATCAGGTCAGACTGGCGCGGGCTGGCGCGGGGCGCCGTGCCAAAGCGTTCAAGGTCATAGCGCGGCATCGAGGTGTGCATCATCTCAACCGCGCAGCAGGCCAGACCAAAGGTCATCCAGTGCAAGGACCCGATGCGGGCCCAGTTGATGATGTCCTCGGTCGAGGTGAGGAGGAACCCCTTGTCCTGCAGATCGCGGTTCAGGGCCTGCACCGTGGTGTCGTGATCAGCCCCGACGGCATTGCCAGTCATCACTCCCATTCCAGGGCCCCCTTCTTCCATTCGTAAGCGAACCCGATCGTCAGCACCCCAAGGAACAGCATCATCGACCAGAAGGCGGCCATGCTGATCTCGCCAAAGGCGACGGCCCAGGGAAACAGGAACGCCACCTCAAGGTCGAAGATGATGAACAGGATCGACACAAGGTAGAACCGCACATCAAACTTCATCCGCGCATCGTCAAAGGCGTTGAAGCCACATTCATAGGCCGACACCTTTTCAGGGTCCGGGTTGCGCACGGCCAGCACTGCGGCGGCCAGAAGCAGAACCAGGCCAAGTCCGGTGGCGATGGCCAGCAGGATGAGTATGGGTAGATACTCTCTGAGAAGCAGATCCACGAGGGGCTCCTTGATGCTGGCGACACGCGAGCGGGCGAACCTTTCAGACGGTCCGCTTGATCTCATCGCCCGTTTACTCCGCCCCCCGGTCGGGGTCAACCAAAGGCGGCGTGAAAGGCGGTGCTGCAAGTGCAGAAAATCCAAGGTGCCCGCAGAGGGTTGGCGCCCGATGTGCGGACCTGTCGCAGGGATGGCGGCCTGCGCGCGCGGGGCGGGAACGGTTCTCCTCACCTTGACCGGGCCGGGCGATGCGGCGCTTCTGCACCCGACCAACCTTGAAAGGACCAGCCATGCGGATCTGCCTTGCGCTTTGCCTGTGCGCCCTGCCCGCCCTGCCCCTGCAGGCGGCAAGCTGCAACATCGACCTTGCCGCCGTCGAGGCGCGCATTGCCGATCTTGAGGGGCGCTACAGCCTGATCCTGTCCGATATCAGCTGCGATGCGCCGCATTTGCAGGCGCATCAGCTGATGTGCACCGCCGCCGAGGCGTCAGGCGATGACCTGTGGCGGATGGGGCGACTGAACGACCTGGCCTGGGTCTACGCCGTCGAAAACGCAACCGGCCAGCAGGTTGATCTGGAAAACCCGCCGCACGACGGGGCTTTCCTTGCTGCCCGCGATGCCTGCACCGATACTGCCTGCCTTTGCGCCGTCCTGATCGAGCATACCAACGGCAGCCTTGGCGGAACCTCACCCTACCCGCAGTAACCACGCCCGGCGGCGACCTTCGCGGCGCGGCGTTCCGCCGCAATGCCTTTGCCTCGTCAAAGCGCCTGCGCGCTTTTCCTCAACAGATGGGGGCATCCTCCCCCCAAACCCCCGACTGGCGAGGGGCCAGCCCCTCGCACGGCTTTCTGCCGCGCCACTTGGCGCGGGGGAAAGCTGAAAGGTGCGCGGCGGAACGCCGCCCCTTTTGGCTAGGGCTGGTCAGGCACTGCGCGTGATGGAATGGAAAGCATAGCCTGCGCCGGCACGGGTGATATGGCCAATGCCAGAGCCCGGCAGATGCGCGCCTGCGACCATCCAGCCGGCCTCAACCGCCTGCGCCATCAGGGTCTGGCGACTGGCGCGCGCCTCATCTGGGTCGTCGTCGAAGGCCCAGGTCACGTCCGGCCGGGGAAACTGCACGGCTGCGTGGTGGACAATGTCGCCCCAGATCAAAAGCCGCCCTTCGACCAGAAAGGCCATATGCCCCGGCGAATGGCCCGGTGCGTTGATTGCCGTCACCCCGCGCAGGGGGCCATCGCCCTGTTCAAGCGGGATCACCCGAGGCAGGACCGGGATCATGCGAGGCTCGGCGCGCAAGGCGGCAAGCTCTTCGGTCGCGACAAACAGACGGCCGGCATTGGGGAAGGCAAGGCCGCCATCCCCATCCACCAGCCCGCTGAGGTGGTCGACATGCGTGTGGGTCAATGCAACCACCGTGACCGCACCGGGCGCGACCCCGGCCTCATTCATCGCGCCCGGCAAAAGGCCCAGCGTCGGGTGCCATTCCCGCGCAGCACCGCTGTCGATCAGCAAACAGCCCTCTGGCCCCTGCACCAGAAAGGCCCGCACCGGCAGGCGCAGCTTGCCGCCCGCCAGGTCGGCATCGTGCAGGTCCTCCACGGGCAAGACCGCCCCCTCCGGACCGCGCAGATGTGTCACCGGCATCGCCGTTTCACCATCCATCAGCATGGTGACCGTCAGTTCCGACAGTTCCACCGTCAGCGACAACGGGGTTTCCCGAACAATCCGCATCAGCACCAACTCCCCCGAGGGCCACCGCCATAGCGCCGCGCCAGACCCTTGCGCACCATCAGGCCCGCCACATCCTGCCCGTCCAGTTCCAGCCGCACCAGCGCGCGGCCATACTGATCGGTCCCGCTATGCGTCAGCGACAGGCGGTCAGCCTGCTGGATCAGCGTCCTCAGCGCCCAGGACGCCCGTTCCGCCGCCAGCAGTTCAGCCGCGCATTTCGGCGCGTATTTCTCGGGCGTGTCAAAGCCCAGGAGCCGCGCGCTGTGCATCCCTTGTTCGGGGCACATCAGCGAAACGGTATCCCCGTCCACCACCCGAAGGATGCGGCAGGTCCCGTCTTCCCCCGACACGGGCTTAAGTGCAGCATTGGCAAGGTCGGCCAGCAGCGGCACCACCACCAGCCCCAGCGCCGCAAGCCCCATGACCAGCCGCAGGTAGAACCTTGGGTCCACAATCCGGCGCAGCAGTCGGGTCAGCGGACCCACCGGCCGGGCGGGGCGCAGCAGGCGCACCACGCGACTAATCCGCCACCGGAGGGGGGACTTCCGCCACCACTTCGGCCGCAAGGGCACGGGTGACTTCGTCGGCCAGAATACGGGCGATCAGCGTCACATCTTCGGGCACAAAGGTCAGCGGCAGGCGCATGTCGATCAGCCCGGCAAGGATGCGGTCGGTCTGGGGCAAAGCCTCGGGCGAAGCATAGCGCCAATGGGCGTAACGGCTCGTAAAGCCCTGCGGATCAGCGGCGCCAAACCATTTCAGCTCAACCCCGCGGGCCGCGGCCGCCGCGACAAGGGCTGCAACACGCGCGGGCGGCCACCCCGGCAGCAGGAACTGAAAGCTGGACCCGACATAATCCTCAGCCTGCGGGCGGGGGATCAGGCGCAGGCCGGGCACGCCGTCCAGCCCCGCCGCCATCGCCTGATAGAGCGCCCGCCAGCGCGCCCGGCGGTCGTCCAGCATCCCGATCTGCGGCCGCAGGATCGCCGCGCGCAGGTTGTCCATGCGGCTGGAGATGTTGGGGACATCCAGCTTGAGCGCCTCGAACACCTCGGGCCCCGGCGCCGCCCGGTGGCGGGCATAAAGCATGTAGGACCCGGACAACAGCACTGACCGCGCGGCAAGGTCGGCATCATCGGTGACCAAAAATCCACCCTCGCCCGAATTCATGTGCTTGTAGGTCTGCGTGGAATAGCACCCCACCGCCCCATGCCGCCCCGACGGCACGCCCTTCCACTTTGCCCCCATCGTATGGGCGCAATCCTCGACCACCCGCACACCCAGCCGGTCGCACAAGGCGACCAGCGCCTCCATGTCGCTGACGTGCCCCCGCATGTGGCTAAGCAGAAGGACCCTTGCCCCGCTTGCTTTTGCCTGCACCTCAAGATGCGCAAGGTCGATGGTCAGATCTTCGGTCACGTCTACAAAGATCGGCCGCGCACCGATGCTGGCAATCGCCCCCGGCACCGGGGCTAGCGTAAAGGCGTTGGACAGGACCGGATCGCCCGGCCTTACCTGCAAGGCCCGCAAGGCACAGGCCATCGCCGCCCCGCCCGAGGCGATGGCAAGGCAGTATTTCGCCCCCACATAGGCGGCGAATTCCTCTTCCAGCAGCACGGTTTCCGCCACTTCGCCCGGCGCGGTATTGTAGCGGTGCAGCCGCCCGTGCCGCAGCACCGCCAAAGCGGCCTCGATCCCGGCCTCGGGGATGGGCTCTTGCTGGGTGAAGCTGCCGGTGAACCGCTCTGCGGTGCCTTGCTCTGCCGCATCCTGCCCTGACTGAAACCGCTCGTTCATGCTTTCTCCGCCCGTTTCAGAACTGCAAACATCAGTGTTGTTACCGCCAAGCAGCCCCCGGCCACAAGATAGCCCACATCGGGCGATTGCCATACCCATCCTTCGGCCGTGAAATGCCAAAAAAGGACGGCAAAGAACACTGTCCCCAGCAGCATCGCCGCGCTGCGGACGGCCAAGATGCCGCCTTGCATTTCGCCCTGCGGATCCTCGGGCACGCACTTGGTCGGCATCGCGGTCATCAGGGGGTGCACGACCCCCTCGGGACCGTGCAGGATCATCAGCGCCATCCGCCATTCCCGGCAGGGTCGCGCGCGGACTGCAAACCCATAAGATTTGCCTAAAATGCAGCTTCCATTCTGCACAAGTATCCCACGGGCGGACTGGAGGGTGTGAAACCCTCCAGTCCCGCCAGTCAACCCGCCCGCAACAGCCGCTCGGCCAGGCCGGGCAGGTCCTGAAACCGGTCCAGAAGTGCGGCGGGCTGGAACCGGCTGACCCCTGCCCCCTCGGGCCCAAAGGTCACCAGCGCCACTGGCACCCCCGCCGCGACACCCGTTTTGGCATCAGTCTCGGTGTCGCCCAACAGCATCGAGCGCGCAACCACGCCCCCGGCCCGCTCAACCGCCGCACGGTATGGGGCGGGGTCGGGCTTTCTGACCGGCAGCGTATCGGCCCCTACCAGCGCGCCAAAGGCGTCGCGTACGCCAAGGTCGCGCAACAGGATTTCGGCCAGAGCTTCGGGTTTGTTGGTGCAGATCGACACGGCAAAGCCATCGCGCTTCAACGCCTCAACCGCCTCCATCGCGCCGGGGTAAAGGCGCGTGTGCACGGCGATTGCGCCCCGGTAGGCCTCCAGCAGGCGCGGGTAGGCCGCGTCGATATCCGCCTCGGTCCAGTTCTGCCCCAGCCGGGTAAAGCCCAGCCGCAACATTGCCCGCCCGCCGTGAAAGGCTGTCAAGCTGTCCGCAGGCCCCAGAACCGCCCCCCCGGGCAAACAGGCATTGGCCGCCGCCAGCAGATCAGCCGAAGTGTCGGCCAGCGTTCCGTCCAGATCGAAAACAACGCAGCGCATCTTTGGCAATCCTATAACATGGGCCTGCTACATGAGCCTGTAACATGGCGTGAGGGCATGGCCCCTTGCCACCCCGCGCCATGGGGGTAAAACGGGCGCAATGATAAAGGAAGGGGCAGAATGCAGGTTTCAGTCATCGTGCTGGCAGCAGGTCAAGGCACGCGGATGAACTCCGACCTGCCCAAGGTCCTGCATCACGTTGCCGCCGCCCCCCTTTTGCACCACGCGCTTGCCACGGCCCAAAGCCTGGAGCCGTCGCGCATCGTCGTGGTCACCGGTCATGGCGGCGAAGCAGTCGCCTCCTCGGCGCTTGGGTATTCCGAGGCGGTGGATACCGTCCTGCAAGACCCACAATCCGGCACTGCCCATGCCGTGGCCCAGGCAGCCCCCCTGCTGGCGGACATGAAGGGTGAGGCGATCGTGCTTTACGCCGACACCCCCCTGATCCGCGAAGACACGTTGCGCGCCATGCTGGAGGCCCGCACCCGGCATGCCGTGGTGGTCCTTGGATTTCACGCGCAGGACCCCGGCCGCTATGGCCGCCTGATCACCCAAGGTGACGATCTTCACGCAATACGTGAATTCAAGGAGGCAAGCACCGAAGAACGCACGATAACCTTGTGCAACTCGGGCGTGGTGTGTGCCGACACTCAAACCCTGCTGTCGCTGGTGGCCGAGGTCGGCAATGCCAATGCTGCGGGCGAATACTATCTGACCGATATCGTCGAACTGGCCCGCGCCCGCGGCTTGTCCGCCGGCGTCGTGATCTGTGGCGAAGCCGAGACGCTGGGCGTGAATACCCGCGCCCAACTGGCCGAGGCCGAGGCCGCCTTCCAGTCCCGCGCGCGGGCGGAGGCCCTGGAGAATGGAGTCACCCTGACCGCCCCCGAAACCGTGTTCTTCGCACTTGATACCTGGGTTGGCCGCGATGCAGTGATCGGCCCGAATGTGATCTTCGGCCCCGGCGTTACCATTGAATCCGGCGCCGAAATCAAGGGCTTCTGCCATCTGGAAGGCTGCCATATCAGCCGGGGCGCGACTGTCGGCCCCTTTGCGCGCCTGCGCCCCGGGGCCGAACTGGCCGAGGATGTTCACGTTGGAAACTTCGTCGAAATCAAGAACGCCATCCTGGGTGAAGGCGTGAAGGTCGGCCACCTGACCTATCTTGGTGATGCCGATGTGGGTGATTTCACCAACATCGGCGCGGGCACCGTGACCTGCAACTATGATGGCGTCATGAAGCACCGCACCACCATCGGCAAGCGCGCCTTTATCGGGTCTGACACCATGCTGGTGGCCCCGGTGACGGTAGGCGACGGCGCCCTGACGGCAAGCGGGTCCGTGATCACCGAAGATGTCCCGGCCGAGGCCATTGCCATCGGTCGGGCCAAACAGGTGAACAAGCCGGGCCTCGCCAAGCGAATGTTCGAAAAGTTGAAGGCCATCAAGGCGTCTAAGGCAAAAGGTCAATAAATATGTGCGGTATTGTTGGTGTATTGGGCAACCATGAAGCAGCCCCTCTGCTGGTCGAAGCGCTGAAACGGCTGGAATATCGCGGCTATGACTCTGCCGGGATCGCCACCATCCACAAGGGCCAGCTGGACCGCCGCCGCGCGGTGGGAAAGCTGGTCAATCTCTCGGACCTGCTGGTGCATGAGCCCCTCGCCGGCAAATCCGGCATCGGTCACACCCGCTGGGCTACGCATGGCGCGGCCACCGTCACCAATGCCCATCCCCACCGCGCAGGCGGGGTGGCTGTCGTCCACAACGGCATCATCGAAAACTTTCGCGACCTGCGCGCCGAACTTGCCGCCGACGGCTATGCCCAGGAATCCGAGACAGATACCGAAACTGTCGCCCTCCTTACCCGGCGTGAGCTTGACCGTGGCGCCACCCCGGTCGAGGCCGCCCGCACCACCCTGAAACGTCTGCACGGGGCCTTCGCGCTTTGCTTTCTGTTCGACGGTCAGGACGACCTGATGATCGCCGCCCGCAAGGGCAGCCCACTGGCCATCGGCCACGGCACAGGTGAGATGTTCGTGGGCAGCGACGCCATCGCACTGGCGCCGATGACCGACCGCATCACCTATCTGGAAGAGGGCGACTGGGCGGTCATCACCCGTGCCGGCGCGCAGATCTTTGACGTGGCGGACCAGCTGGCGATGCGCGCCGAGACGCGCATCCAGATCGACTCCGCCCGCGTCGAAAAGGCTGGCTACAAGCATTTCATGGCCAAGGAAATCGCCGAACAGCCCCTGGTCATCGCCGAGGCGATGAAGCACTACACGACCCCCGAAGGCCTGTTGCGCCTGCCACAAGGCATTGATTTCCAGGGCGTTGACCGTATCACCCTGGTCGCCTGCGGCACCGCATCCTATGCCGCGCACATCGCCAAATACTGGTTCGAACAGATCGCAGGCCTGCCCGCCGAAATCGACATCGCATCCGAATTCCGCTACCGTGAGCCGCCGCTTTCCCCCACCTCCTGGGCGCTGTTTGTCAGCCAGTCGGGTGAAACCGCCGACACCCTCGCCGCCCTGCGCTATGCCAAGGACAAGGTCGCCAAGGTCCTGTCGGTGGTGAACGTGCCCACCTCCTCCATCGCGCGGGAAAGTGACCTTGCCCTGCCGATCATGGCGGGGATTGAGGTGGGCGTTGCCTCGACCAAGGCCTTCACCTGTCAGTTGGTCACTCTTGCCCTTCTGGCGCTGAAGGCCGCTGTCGACCGGGGCCGCCTGAGCCCGGCCGCCCTTGCGCGGCACATCGCCGACCTGAACGCCCTTCCGGGCCTGATGAACCACGCCCTCAGCCTTTCGCCGCAGATTGCCGCTATCGCCGATGATCTTGCATCCGCGCAGGACGTGCTGTTCCTTGGCCGTGGCACGATGTATCCGCTGGCGCTGGAGGGTGCGTTAAAGCTGAAGGAAATCAGCTACATCCACGCCGAAGGTTATGCATCAGGTGAACTTAAGCACGGCCCCATTGCGCTGATTGATGCCGCAGTTCCGGTGATCGTTCTGGCCCCGAAGGATGCGCTTTTCGACAAGACCGTTTCGAACATGCAAGAGGTGATGGCCCGCCACGGCCGCGTCCTTCTGCTGTCTGACGCCAAAGGCATTGCCGAGGCGGGGGCCGGCACCTGGAAAACCATCACCTTGCCCGAGGTCGCCGCCGCCTTCGCCCCGATCCTGTATGCGGTGCCAGCGCAACTTCTGGCCTATCACACTGCCATCGCCAAAGGCACCGATGTGGACCAGCCGCGCAACCTCGCAAAATCGGTCACTGTCGAATAGCTCTGCAAATCTGACGACAATTCGCCTTCCTTTCTGCAAAGATATCCCACCGGAGGTCTGGAGGGTGTGATGCCCTCCAGTCCCCCGCCTGCCAAGGAACCACCGATGGGCAAGCGCCATGACCAGCTTCAACCCGATCAGATCGCCTTCATTGGTGATCAGCACCTTTATTTCGTCGGCACGGCCGCCCCCGGCAGCCGGGTAAACCTGTCGCCCAAGGGGATGGATTCCCTCAGGATCGTCTCGCCTTCGCGCATTCTGTGGCTTAACCTCACCGGGTCGGGGAATGAAACCGCTGCGCATCTGGCGCTTGATCCGCGGATCACGCTGATGTGGTGCAGCTTCACAACCCGGCCCCTGATCCTGCGCGCCTATGGCACGGCCCGCGCCATCCATCATAGCGATGCAGATTGGCCCACCGTGAAAGCCCAGCTTCCCGACCAGCCCGGAGCGCGGCAGATCGTCGATGTCGTGATTGACCTTGTCCAGTCGTCTTGCGGCTTTGCCGTCCCCTTCATGGATTTTCACGCAGATCGTCCGGTCCTGAAAGACTGGGCGACAGACAAGGGCCCCGACGGCCTGCGCAGCTATTGGGATACCCGCAACCGGGAAACGATTGACGGGCTACCCACCGGGATCGAGGCCAACCTGTGACCCCGCTTGCCCAACTCGAATCCCTGGCCAATCCCGACAAGGCATTGGAAATGCAGGCCTATCACAAGGTTCCCCGCCGCTATCTTGGCCTGTCTGTGCCGGATGTGGAAGGCCTGACCGATCAGTGGCGCGCCGATCTGACAGTGGAAGACAGGCTCGCGCTGGCCGATAGCCTGTGGCAAACCGACATCCACGAAGCCCGCGTTGCTGCCGCAAAGCTGCTGACCCAGGCCCGAATCCGGCCTGACCATGCCGCCTGGGCGCTGATCCAGTCCTGGGTGCCGGACTTTGACGGTTGGTCCCTGGCTGACCACGCCAGCATTGCCGGGCAAAAGCGCCTGGTCGCAGACCCGACCCGCCTTGACGCGGTGGAGGGTTGGGTCACCTCGCCGCATCTCTGGACCCGCCGGGCCGCGCTGGTGATGACGCTACCCTGGACCAAGCAGAACCACCCCAAACCGCCAGACCTTGCGATCCGCGACCGTGTTCTTGGGTGGTGCGAAACCCTCAGCCCCGATCCCGACTGGTTCATCCAGAAGGCCATCGCCTGGTGGGTGCGTGACTTGTCAAAACACGACGCGCCGCGCGCGCGCGCTTTCCTGCTGGCGCATGGCGAGACGCTAAAGCCCTTTGCCCGCAAAGAGGCCGCACGCTACCTGAACGCCGATTAGGCGGCCCAAACGCGCGCCTGCTGCTTGGCTCTTTTGACTAATTCTCTCAGGGTGCGGGGGCTGACCCACGTGCCTTCCTCAGGCGGCCCGCCTCAGGGCGCGAAAACTGCCACCTCTGGTAATCCGGTCAGACTAAGCCCCAACGCCTGAAACGCAGCCAGCGACAGCAGCGCGCCCCCGGTTCCTGGCCGCAATTCCAGCGTCAGGCTTTGCCCCGATGCCGTTTCAACCCGGCCCTGCACCACGCTTTTGACCAGCGCGGTGCGCAGCCACAACCCCTGTTCGGCCGGCGGTCCAAGGGCTACCACAACGCGGCCCAGGTTCTGCTCGCCGCTTTGGGCGGGGGCTGCCAGGGCGGCGGCCTTTTCGGCGGCGGTGGTGGTGTCCAGCACCTCGGCCCGCACCGCCTTGGCGCCCAGCGCCGCCGTCCCGGCCGAGGGTGCCATTTCAGTCGCCGGATCGCGCGCGGCAGGGGCGGTGACCGGAGGCAAGGCGGATTGCGGGAACAGGCTGGCACAGCCCGGCAGGGCAAGCACCAGAAGCAGGGGAATGAGACTGTGTTTCATGATCTGACCCTACCGCGCCGCCCCTGCCCCGGCAATTGCCGCTTTCCGCCTTGTGCGGTCCCCCGCGCAGGCCTACCTTCACCCTATGGCGCAACTGATCGATCCCTTTGCCCGCGTAATCTCATACTTGCGGGTCTCTGTTACCGACCGCTGCGATTTCCGCTGCAGCTATTGCATGTCGGAAAACATGACCTTTCTGCCCAAGGCTGAACTTCTCAGCTTGGAAGAGCTTGACCGCCTCTGCACGGCCTTTGTTCACATGGGCGTGGAAAAGCTGCGCATCACCGGGGGGGAACCGCTGGTTCGCAAGGGCATCCTTACGTTCTTCGAAGCCATGGGCCGCCATCTGCAGACCGGCGCACTGAAAGAACTGACGCTGACCACGAACGGCAGCCAGCTGGCGAAATTCGCCGCACCGCTTGCAGCCCTTGGCGTGCGCCGCGTCAATGTCAGCCTAGATACACTTGATCCGGCGAAGTTTGCGACGATCACCCGCTGGGGCCGACTGGCCCAGGTGCTGGACGGGATCAACGCTGCCCGCGCCGCTGGGTTGCGCGTCAAGATCAACGCGGTCGCCCTGAAAGGCTTCAACGAAGATGAGCTTTTCACCCTGACCGACTGGTGCGCCGCCGAAGGTCATGACCTCACCTTCATCGAGGTGATGCCGATGGGCGACGACATGACCGCCGGCCGCCTTGACCAGTACTGGCCGCTCAAGGACCTGCGCGAGAGACTGGCCCAGCGCTACCGCCTGACGGATCTGGCCGAACGGACCAGTGGCCCGGCCCGCTACGTCCGTCTGGAAGAGACCGGCCAGAAGGTCGGCTTCATCACCCCCCTGACCCACAACTTCTGTGAAAGCTGCAACCGGGTGCGCCTGACCTGCACCGGCCAGCTTTACATGTGCCTTGGGCAAGAGGACATGGCAGACCTGCGTGCCCCCCTGCGCGCCAGCCCCGAGGATGCCCCGTTGCAAGAGGCCATCCGCGCCGCAATTGCCCGCAAACCCAAAGGCCATGACTTCGACTATTCGCGCCAGAAGGTGCAGGGCCAGATCACCCGCCACATGAGCCATACTGGCGGCTGAAGACGCGCCTCCTGGCCCGATGCTAGGAGGAACCCTTGCAAGGCTACGGTCGCCCGTCACTTCGTCAGGATCAACTTGCCCGCCCGGGTGATGCGCAGGCTGTAGACCTGCCCGTCCAACACGATCCGCGCCAGACTTCCGCCTTCTGTCAGCACCCGCGCCTCATGCACCGGCGTTGCGTCGGTGGTCAGCCAGGTATCGATCTGAACGTTCATTTGCCGCCCTCCAGCCGCGCGATCAGCGCCTCAAGGGCTGGACCGGGGAACATCCCGGTTGCCGCCATTTGCAGCAGGTCAATCCAGTCAGCCCCCCGCTCGGGGCGGCGAAGATGGTCTGGTGTCGGATAGGGCATGGCATTGGGCCCGGGATAGGGCATGGTGAACTCCACCTGTTGAAGGACACCGGGCGTGCCATCCTTTTCGGCGGCTGGCTGGGCATTGGGATTAATCTGACTGTTTTACTCAACCATGTCAACCCATCGCTTTCTGCTGGCCCCGCCCTGCAAAGCCGCTATCCTCTGCGCTTCATACCGTTCGCCATTCACCAAGGCGTGCCGCGTTGGCCCTGCCTCCTCCCGCCCCTTTCCAGTCCCCCCGATGATGCCCCCCAATACAGACCCAGACCCCGCCAGCGCGCTCCTCAGCCTGCCCCCGCCCCGGATGGCACAAAGCACGCTTGCCCGGCTTGTGTCTGACCACTGGGGTTTGACGGGCACCCTGACCCCGCTGACGTCAGAGCGTGACCTGAACCATCGCCTTGACGCCAGCACCGCCACCGGAACCACCAGCTTCACCGTGAAACTGTCCAACCCGGCCGAGGCCGCTGCCCTGACCGATTTCCAGACCCGCGCCCTGCTTCATGCCGCCGCCGCGGATGCGGGCCTTCCCACCCCGCGCGTCCTGCCCACCCGCGAAGGGCTGCACATCCTTGCGACGCCTGACGGTGCGCTGCGTCTTTTGACATGGTGCCCCGGCACGCCCGTCGCCCACCTGCCCCGGACCCCCGCGCTGGCCCGGGCCACGGGCGCCGCCCTCGCCCGGCTGACCATAGCCCTGTCAGACTTCGAGCACCCCGCAGCCGACCACAGCCTGCTGTGGGACCTGCGCCAGTTTCCCCGCTTGCGCCCGCTGCTGCCGGCACTGCCCGCTGATCTTGCACCGATCGCCAAAGACTTCCTTCAGCGGTTTGAGGATCAGATCGCGCCCGCCCTCGCACGCCTGCCGCGCCAGATCGTCCACGCCGACTTCAACCCTCACAACCTTTTGGCCGACCCCGCCCAGCCCGACCGACTGACCGGCATCCTTGATTTCGGCGACATGGTTCTAAGCCACCGCATCTGCGACCTTGCCACCGCCTGCTCCTACCAGATCGACCCCGCAGAGCCCTTGCACCTGCTTGCCCCGCTCGTATCTGCCTACCACGCCCACCTGCCACTGACCGAGGCTGAGACCGCACTCCTCCCCGGCCTCATCACCGCCCGGATGCTGACCACCCTTACCATTTCCGCCTGGCGCGCCGCGCGCTATCCTGAAAACGCCGCCTACATCCTGCGCAATGCACCGTCCGCCCGCGCTGGCCTGGCCGCCGCCACCAGCCTGACGCCCACCCAGATCCAGACAGCCTGCGAAAGGCCGACCCCATGAGCCGCCCCCAGATGCCGAACGCCTACACCCCCGGCGCCGCCACCCTTGATCCGCAGGATGAGGCCCGGATTGCCCGCCGCGCCGCGCTCCTAGGTCCTGCCTACCGCCTGTTCTACGACCAGCCCCTGCACCTTGTGCGGGGTGACGGCGTCTGGCTTTACGACCGTGACGGCCGCGCCTACCTTGACACCTACAACAACGTGGCTTCGGTCGGGCACTGCCACCCCCGCGTGGTGGCCGCGATGGCCTTGCAAGCGGCCACGCTGGCCACCCACACCCGCTATCTGCACGACGGCATCCTTGACTATGCGACGCGTCTCCTCGCCCTTTTCCCTCCCGCCCTTGGCCACGTCATGTTCACCTGCACCGGGTCCGAGGCGAATGATCTGGCCTTCCGCATCGCACGCGCGGCCACCGGGGGCACCGGTATCATCGTCACCGACAACGCATATCACGGCGTGACCCTGGTGACGGCTGAGGCGTCGATGTCCCTCGGCCCCGCCACAGCGCCCGGCCCGACGGTTTTCCCGATCCCCGCCCCCAGCGCTGCGAACTACCCCATGGGCATCGCCACCTGCTTCGGGGCCGCCGTCACCGCCGCCTGCACTGCCATGGCAGCCCAAGGCCTCAAACCCGCCGCGCTGATCGTCGATACAGTCTTCTCCTCCGACGGCGTCCTGCACGACCCCACCGGGTTCCTTGCCCCCGCTGTCGCCGCGATCCGCGCCCAAGGCGGCCTCTTCATCGCTGATGAGGTGCAACCCGGATTTGGCCGCACCGGCAGCCACATGTGGGGGTTCCAGCGGCATGAGGTGACCCCGGACATGGTCTCGCTGGGCAAGCCGATGGGCAACGGCTACCCGATGGCGGGCCTGGTCATTCAACCAGACATCCTTGCCACATTCGGTGCAAATGCGCGTTACTTCAACACGTTCGGTGGCAATGCCGTCGCCGCTGCCGTAGGTCTTGCCGTTCTTGACGTGATCCGCGACGAAGGGCTGATGCAAAACGCCGCCACCGTCGGCGCCGCCTTTGCCTCAGGCCTGCGCGACCTTGCAAAACGTCACGCACCCCTGGGTGAGGCTCGCGCCACGGGCCTGTTCATCGGGCTCGACATCGTCACCGACGGCCAGCCCGACGCCCTGCGCGCCGCCCGCCTTGTCAACGCAATGCGCCAGAACGGCATCCTGATCAGCGCGACCGGCCCACTAGGCCACGTCCTGAAAATCCGCCCGCCCCTGCCGTTCTCGATGACAAACGCCGATCAGTTCCTGACCACCCTCGACCGCGTCCTGTCGCAAGACTGATCCCCAGGCCTTTCACATTTGCCCAAATATCCTCAGGGGGTTTGGGGGCAGAATGCCCCCATCATCCTCGCTGGTTGGGGCGCGCCTGCGCGCACCAGAGGCGAGATGGAAAGTCTTCGCGCGCCAGCGCTCAATTCAACCGGCGCCCAGACCGACCTCAGAGCCCGGGCCTACCCCAGCGCGTAGCCCGCCCCGCGCACCGTTCGCACCGGATCGGCCCCGCCGAACTGCATCAGGGATTTGCGAAGCCGGCCAACATGCACATCCACCGTCCGGGTATCGACATAGATGTCACGGCCCCATACCAGATCCAGCAACTGCTCACGGCTGAACACCCGCCCGGGCCGCTCCATCAGCGTGACCAGAAGCTTGAACTCGGTCGGTCCCAGCTTCAGCACCTTCTCGCCCCGGTAGACCCGGTGGCTTTCCGGATCAAGGCGGATATCCTCATGCTCCAGCACCACACCGGCGGTCGACGGGCGCACCCGTCGCAATTGCGCGCGCGCCCGCGCCATCAGCTCCAGCACCGAATAGGGCTTGATCACATAGTCATCAGCCCCGGTTTCCAGCCCCCGGATCCGATCCACTTCCTCGGCCCGCGCGCTTAGCATGATGATCGGGATGCCCCGCGTTTCGGGCCGCATCTTCAGCCGACGGCAGACCTCGATGCCGCTTACCTTCGGCATCATCCAGTCCAGGATGATGATATCGGGGTCTTCCTCATCGACCAGCACCATCGCGTCTTCGCCGTTGTCGGCCTGCGTCACCGCAAAGCCCTCGGCCTCCAGGTTATAGGCCAAGACCGTCCGCTGCGCCGGCTCATCCTCGACCAGCAAAACCCGTGGTTGCCCGCTGCGTGCCATCGCTATCCCCTTGCCGTCACTGTGCCAGTGCTGTCGACTTTCGGCCGGTCATCCTCGGGCATCGACCCGGTCACCAGATAGATCACCTGTTCCGCCACCGAGGTCGCGTGATCGCCGACCCGCTCGATGTTCTTGGCGATGAAATGCAGATGCATGCAGGGCCCGATGTTGCGCGGGTCCTCCATCATATGGGTCAGGAACTCGCGGAAGATCGAGTTGTACATCTGGTCAATCTCGCGGTCGCGCTGGCGCACGTCTTCGGCCAGCTTGGCATCACGGCGGATATAGGCGTCCAGCGCGTCGGTCAGCATCACGACCACCGCCTTGGCCAGCCGCCGGATTGACCCCGACGCCCCCGGCACCTGCGGCATCTGGCTGAGAAGGACCGTCCGCTTGGCCAGGTTCTTGGCATAGTCCCCCGCCCGCTCCAGCGCGGCGGCAATCTTCATCACCGTCAGCACCGTGCGCAGGTCGCCCGCCGTCGGCGCCCGCAAGGCGATCAGCCGGGCGCAGTCGCTGTTGATCTGGTCTTCCAGCGCGTCGATGGCGGCATCCCCCGCCCGCACCCGCGCCGCCAGATCCTCATCCCGCGCATCCAGCGCTTCGGCGGCGTCCAGCAGGGCGGTTTCGACCAGCCCGCCCATCCGCAGGACCAATGCCTGCGTCGCCTCAAGGTCGCGATCAAAGGCCGTCATGATATGCGCAGAATTCATCGCTGGTCTCCTTACCCGATCCGGCCGGTGATATAGGCTTCGGTCCTTGGGTCTTTCGGGTTGGTGAAGATTTCCGCCGTCTCGCCGTATTCCACCAGATTGCCCAGGTGGAAAAACGCCGTCTTCTGGCTGACCCGCGCCGCCTGCTGCATCGAATGGGTGACGATCACCACCGAGAACGTCGCGCGAAGCTCGTCAATCAGCTCTTCAACCTGCGCCGTGGCGATGGGGTCAAGCGCGCTGCACGGCTCATCCATCAACAGCACCTCAGGGCTGGTGGCAATCGCCCGCGCGATGCACAGGCGTTGCTGCTGGCCGCCCGACAGCCCGGTGCCCGAGGCGGCAAGCCGGTCCTTCACCTCACCCCAGAGGGCCGCCTTGCGCAAGGACGCCTCGACGATCTCATCCAGTTCGGCCTTGTTGCGGGTCATGCCGTGGATCTTGGGGCCGTAAGCCACATTGTCGTAGATCGACTTGGGAAACGGGTTCGGCTTTTGAAACACCATGCCGACCTTGGCGCGCAACTGCACGGGGTCGACCCGGCGGTCATAGATATCCTCACCCTCAAGCGTGATCTTGCCCGTCACCCGGCATGAGGCGATGGTGTCGTTCATCCGGTTCAGACAGCGCAGAAAGGTGGACTTGCCGCAGCCCGACGGCCCGATGAAGGCGGTGACGGCCTTGTCAAGGATCGTCACATCCACATCCTTCAGCGCGTGGTTCGTGCCGTA
>JBBQVR010000039.1:0-25432 GCA_038211355.1 Rhodobacterales bacterium
ACCGCCCGCTCGATTCCCGTGGCGCAAGAGCTGGCCACCCATTTTCAGGCGCTGAAGCTAGAGCATGAAATCGGCCCGCTGAAGATCAAGATTTCCGGCTGCATCAACGCCTGCGGGCACCACCATGTCGGGCATATCGGGATCCTTGGCCTCGACCGCGCGGGGGTGGAGAATTATCAGATTACCCTTGGCGGTGACGGTTCTGAGACCGCCGTGATCGGCGACAAGACCGGCCCGGGCTTTGCCTATACCGAGATTGTGCCTGCGATCGAACGCATCCTGCGCGCCTACCTTGCCCTGCGGCTTGAGGCGTCAGAGACCTTTCTGCAAGCCTTCCGCCGCGTCGGGATGGAGCCGTTCAAATCGGCGCTTTACGAAACCGAAAGCGCCCAAGATGCCGCGTGACGCCAGGATCGGGGGGCACCCCGGCCCGGTGGCTGATCGGGTGGCGACGCTGAACGCGCGCTACAAGCACCACTCGGCCACAGCGGTGCTGGAACATGCGCTGAAGGATGACGACCTTGGCCGCGTGGCTTTGGTCAGCTCTTTCGGAGCGGAATCCGTAGTGCTCTTGCACCTTGTCAGCGTGATCGCGCCGGAAACGCCGGTTCTTTTCGTCGACACCCGGATGCTTTTTCCCGAAACGCTGGAATACCAGCGTGAGCTGGCCGAAAAGCTGGCGCTGTGTGACATCCGCACGATCCGCGCCAACCCGACGCGGGTGAACTTCGAAGACCCCGATGGCACGCTGCACCAGTTTTCCACGGACAGCTGCTGCAATGTGCGCAAGGTTGAACCGCTTGAACGCGCCCTGTCGACGTTTGACGGCTGGATCACCGGACGCAAGCGGTTCCAGAACTCGGACCGGGGCACGATCGATTTCTTTGAAAACGAAGGCGACTTTCGGATCAAGGTCAACCCGCTTGCCCATTGGGGGCGCGAGGATCTTGAGGAATACATGGTCGAAAACCGCCTGCCCCGGCACCCTTTGGTGGCGAAGGGCTTCCCCTCCATCGGCTGCGCGCCTTGCACCAGTGCGGTGCGCCCCGGTGAAGACCCCCGCGCAGGCCGTTGGCGTGGCTCACAAAAAACCGAATGCGGCATTCATTTTATCGACGGCAAGGCCGTGAAAGTCCTGAAGGAGAACGCGGCATGAGCGTGATCGTCACTGACGCAGGGTTCAACCCCGCCACCCAGCGCGAGGTTGTAGCCTTGGTGGACCTGACCGACCAGACCGCGGTTGACCTGTCGAATACGGATGACCCGGCAGCGCTGGTGGGCAAGCTTGACCAGCTGACCCTGATCCGGGTGGCCTTCCCCACCTTCAACGATGGCCGCGCCTTCACGATTGCACGGCGACTGCGAGAGTTGGGCTATACCGGCCAGCTCCTCGCCCTTGGCCCGGTGATCGCCGACCAGTACGCAATGCTGCGCCGGGTGGGGTTTGACGGGGCCGAGATCTCCGATGACCTTGCCGCCCGCCAGCCCGCCGGGCAGTGGCAGTTCCGCGCCACTGACTGGCGGCAGCACCATTATCAGGCCCGCCTGCGCGCCTGACTTCTCATTGTCCGCAATCAAGGCTAGAATCTGAAGGCCGGTTGGGGCCCAGTGACCAAGCCGGCTGGACCAAGCCAGAGTGACCCCATGACCGAAGTGCCCGTGATGACCGAAGCCACCCCGATCCCCGCCGCCAAGCCCCACCTGCCGGATGCGCAGACCGTGACGCAGGTCCGGCACTGGACGGATCGGCTGTTTTCCTTCCGCGTGACCCGGCCGCAAAGCCTGCGGTTCCGATCGGGTGAGTTTGTGATGATCGGTCTGGTGGGCGATAACGGCAAGCCGCTCCTGCGCGCCTATTCCATCGCCTCGCCCGCCTGGGATGAAGAGCTGGAGTTTTATTCGATCAAGGTTCCCGATGGTCCGCTGACATCCAAGTTGCAGCACATCAAGGTGGGCGATGAGATCATCCTGCGCCCCAAGCCTGTCGGCACCCTGGTGCATGATGCGCTTTTGCCCGGCAAGCGGCTGTGGTTCCTGGCGACCGGAACCGGCCTTGCCCCCTTTGCCAGCCTGATGCGCGAACCCGAGACCTATGAGAAATACGATCAGATCATCATGATGCACACCTGCCGCGAGGTGGCAGAGCTGGACTATGGCCGCCAGCTGGTCGAAAGCCTGAAGGATGACCCGCTGATCGGTGAGCTTGTCGGTGACAAGCTGGTCTACTATCCGACCACAACGCGTGAGCCGTTCCCTCACATGGGCCGGGTGACGGACAACCTGGCCTCGGGCAAGGTGTTTGCCGACCTGAACCTGCCACCGATGAACCGGGATGAAGACCGGGCAATGGTCTGCGGGTCCCTGGCCTTCAACGTCGATGTCAAGGCGATCCTGGAAGGGTTCGGCCTGCGCGAAGGCGCGAACTCCGAGCCGCAGGAGTTTGTGGTCGAAAAGGCCTTTGTAGGCGACGGAATCTAAGACCCGCCGATCACGCCGCACGAAAAAGGCCGCAGGGTTGCCCCTGCGGCCTTGGTATTCAAGCCGTTCAACCGGATCAGAGACCCAGTGCGGTCTTGACCTGTGCCACGGTGTCGGCAACCAGCGCGGGGTTGGCGCGGGCAGCTTCGACGGCGGTTTTCAGGGTGGCCTTCACCGCGTCATCCAGCGTCGAGCCATCAATCAGGGCAGTCACGGCATCGGCGTTGAAGTTGGCCGGATCAAGGGCTGCGGCGGCGTCGGTCACAGCGGCAGCGCCTTCGGTCACAGCCTCGGTTGCGGCGGCGGCAGCTTCGGCAGCAGCGGCTTCGGCGGCGGCAGCCTCGGCGGCTGCGGCTTCAGCTGCGGCAGCGGCAGCGGCTTCTGCGGCAGCGGCAGCCTCATCGGCCTTCTTCTGCGCTTCAACGATCATTGCCGCTTCCTGCTGCGGCTTGAAGACGAACTGGTAGTAGCCCCCACCAGCCAAAAGGACCACGATGGCGCCGATGATTACGGTTCTGTTCATTTCAAATACTCCATTGACCGGAACATGGACCCGGATGGCGGTCATATGGCACCTTGCATCTTGAAAGAAAAGACCGACGCGCCCGGCACGCACGAATTCGCCGGTTGGGACCGTCCGGATATGCGCCGGACAGGCCTGCCCGATCTGTGCCGGCATTGCGCGGACTAAGGCTTGCGGCAGACGCCCCGTGGGTTTAGATTGCCTGCGCAGATTGCAACAACCAAAGGACGCACACCATAGCCCGCCGCCCCCACAATGCCCCGCCGCAACGCGAAACCGGTCCCCGTATCAATGACCGCATCCGCGGCACCGAGATCCGCCTGATCGGCGCAGATGGCGAAAACGTCGGGGTGGTGACCCCTGCCCGCGCCATGCAGATGGCTGAAGAGGCTGGTCTGGATCTGGTCGAAATCTCGCCCACCGCTGTGCCGCCGGTCTGCAAGATCATGGACTTTGGCAAGTTCAAGTATGAGACCCAGAAGCGTGAGGCCGAGGCGCGGAAAAAGCAGAAGATCATCGAGATCAAGGAAATCAAGTTCCGCCCGGGAACCGATATCAATGACTACGAAGTGAAGATGCGGTCCGTGGTCAAGTTTCTGGAGGAAGGCGACAAGGTCAAGATCACCCTGCGCTTCCGCGGGCGTGAGATGGCGCACCAGGATCTGGGGATGCAACTCCTCAAGCGGGTCGAGGCGGATGTGGCCGAGCTTGGAAAGATCGAATCCTTCCCCCGGCTGGAAGGCCGCCAGATGGTGATGATGATCGGGCCGAAGTAAGGTCTGGCTTTGTAGCGCGTGTAACGGGGGCCTTTCGGGCCCCCTTTTTCATGCGGGGGCCTCAAGGCGCGCTTCGCGCAGGCGGCCACGGGCCGGGATTTCCTTCAAAAGTCCCCCCACCCCCATCGCGGCGATGTCGTCGCTGGTGACGGGAACACCGCAGATCAGCCGCTCCATCACCCAGTCGACACCGTTCAGCGCCGGGCTTTTGGCGCAGCCGGGCAGGCCGATGACCGGAACGTCGCCCAATTGACCAAGGAACAAAAGGTTTCCGGGATCAACCGGCATGCCAAAGCGGTGGACCACACCGCCGGCCTGCCAAAGCGCCTGCGGCCCCACGTCCAGCGGGTCCGAAGTGGCCGAGGCGGTAAGGATGAGGATCAGATCGACGCCGGTGGAAGCGGCAAGCGCGGCGGCAAGGTCGGCCTCGCGATGCGGGACCATCGCCGTGGAGGCCAGCGTGACGTTCAGCGCGGTAAGGCGCTGGGTGATGGCCCGGTGGCCAGCCTCACCCGGATCAGCGGCGCTGGTGGTCTGGATCAGGGCGGCTCGGGTCAGGGTTGGCGGGCGCAGGCGCAAGGCACCCTGACCCGCCGTGCAGGCGCGGGCAAGCGCCGCGCCATCCACCGCGTAGGCGATGATCTTGACGGTGGCCGCCATTTCCCCCGCGGCAAGGCGCTGCCAGCGCGGGACGGTGGCAAGGGTGATCATCGGATCGACGGCGTTCAGGGCATTGACCGCAGTGGCCAGCACCTCAACCACGCCCGGCGTATCTGCGTGCAGGTTCACCCGACCGGTGCCGACTGCGCGCAAGCTGAGGCCCGCGTTGGCGGGAATGATCGCCTGAGCCACGGCCAGGGCGGCGGCATCTTCATGCACATCGGTGGAGGCCAGGCGGGCAACTGTCACTTCAGTCAGCCCATGCGCGCGCAAGTTGGCAATGTCGGCGGCGGTCAGGATCACGCCCTTGCGCAGCCGGGTGCCCTCAAGTGGCACCGAATGGGCCAGGATGGCCCCTTCGGCATCGGTCAGGGGGACAGGGCCGAACTGCATCAGGTTCGCAGCGTCTGGGTGATCTGGGCCAGGATACTGACGGCAATCTCGGCCGGGGTGCGGGCTCCGATGTCCAGACCCACAGGGGCGTGGATGCGCGCGATCTCATCGGGGGTGAAGCCCGCAACGGTCAGCCTTTCCAGCCGTTTGGCATGGGTCTTCTTTGACCCAAGTGCGCCGATGTAGAACACCGGGGCGCGCAGGGCAAAGCGGAGGGCGGGGTCATCCAGCTTGGGGTCGTGGGTCAGGGTGACAATGGCGGTGCGGGCATCAGGTTTCAGCAGGCCAAGGGCGTCATCGGGCCAATCCTCAAGGATCGTCTGGCCCGGAAAGCGGGCGGCCGAGCCAAAGGCCGCGCGGGGGTCGATCAGGGTGCAGGCATAGCCACATTCACGCGCCATGCTAAGAAGGGGCTGCGCGATGTGGACCGCACCGACGACAATCAGGCGCAGGGGCGGGTTATGGACCGCGATAAAGCGGCCGTCCTCCTCCATCCCCGAACGATCGCTGCGCAGGCGGGCGTCGGTTTCAGGGTTCTGGCCCGGGGGGACCAGATGGCGCGCCCAGGTGCCAAGGTCAGTGACAAGGGCCGTGGCGCGCGGCGCGGCGCGGGCTTCGGTCAGCTGCGCCAGCAGGGGTTCGGGCAAAGCGGTGTCACCGTCGCCGATCGGCTCGACCAGGATGCGGATGGTGCCACCGCAGGCCAGCCCGACGGAAAACGCCGTCTCATCGCTGACGCCATAGGTCAGAATGCGGGGCTTGCAGTCCTGCAACGCCTCAAGCGCTTCGGTCACCACGGCACCTTCCACGCAACCGCCAGAGACTGATCCGACCATGTCACCCGCGCCCGAGATGGCCAACTGGCTGCCGGCCTGCCGGGGGGCGGAGCCCCAGGTTTCCACCACCGTGGCAAGCGCCGCCCCGATCCCGGCGCGGTGCCAGTCAAGGGCGGTTTCGGGGATCAGGTCATGTGCAGCGCGGGTCATCGGTGCCTCCATCCAAGCCGGAGTATGGGCAACCAGGCGACAGTTTGCCACCGAAATGAAACAGGCCGCCGGGGTGTCCCGGCGGCCTTGGGGGTCTGCGATGCAAGCCCGCGTTTAGCGCAGGACGGCACCGCGCATCAGAGGGGTGATCACCCGCACTTCGACGCGACGGTTCAGGGGTTCGTTGGCCTGGGTGTCGATCAGAAGCTCTGTCTCACCGTAGCCTTGAACCACCATGTTTTCCGGCGGGATGTCGAAGTATTCGGTCAGCGCCAGCGCCACCGATTCTGCCCGGCGATCCGACAGCGCCAGGTTCATAGCGGCCTTGCCGGTGGCGTCGGTGTGACCTTCGACCAGGAAAACCTCATCTGGGTTCACCTCAAGCAGGTCCTGCATCACCCGGCCAAGATCGGCCAGATTGCGCGCCTCGGTCGGGGCGATGGCGGCCGATCCGCTGGGGAAGGTGACGTTCTGGGTGTCGATCACCGCTGCAAGGGCCCGCACTTGCGGAATCTCACGGATCTGACGCAGCGAGAATTTGCGCCCGGCACGTTCTGCTTCGGCAGCGGCAAGTTCCCGCTTGAGAGCGCTGTTGTTGTCCTTGGACGAGATCACGATCCGGGTCCGCGGGGTCGGCAGGTCGCGCACAATGACCACCTCTTCGCGCTGCAGATCGTCGATCAGCACCAGTTCGCGGCCAAGATCGTCATAGGTCGCACGGCGCAGGACACGGCCGGTCGCATCACGGATTGTCACCAGCTGGGTGCCGTCGGGACGGTCAACGATGGTCCGGGTGGAACCGTCGCGGAAGGTTTCGGTGCGCACGGTGTTGCCCGGGCGGCGCACGAGCGTGTCATCGTCCTTGAGCACCTGATAGGTGCCATCGGGGCGCAGCACGATCACGCGGTCGCCGGTGTTCGACACCACCCGCGTGTCTTCTTGACGGGCATCACGGGCGTCGTTGTTTGACTTGATGATCGACCCGACAACCAGTGCGCCCAAGACCACAAGCCCGGCCTTTTCAAGGTTGGAAAGGCCACTTCTCTTGCCCTCGGCCAGCGCAACGGGCGCTGCCGCGAATTCATCGGCAGAGGTGCGGACAGTTTCAGCAGTGATGGTTTCGGTCACGGCACCAACCAGATCGGCGTTTGTGGCCGGGTCAAGCAGGACCGGGGCCGAAGTTTCACCTTCCGCACGGGCGGGGGCGGCAAGGGCTGCAGCGGCAACCAGCGCCTCGGGATCAAGGGTGCTGGGGTCGAGGGTCAGAAGTTCGGTCAGGCTTTCAACCTCGGCCTCGGAGACGACGGGGGCGTCGACCGGCTCTACAACTTCCAGCGATGGCTCGGCCACGCGCAGGCCGGCGGCAGGGTCAACCATTTCGCCAGTTTCGGTGATGGACAGTTCAGCCTCGGCTGCGGCAACGGCGGCTGCGGCGACGGCGGGGTCGACTGCCTCACCCGTGCCGACATCAAAAATGCCTTCGGCCGAGACTTCGGCAGCAGCTTCACCTTCGGCTACCGGGGCTTCTTCAACCACTGGCGCTTCTTCAACCACTGGCGCTTCTTCGACTACCGGGGCCTCTTCAACCACCGGGGCTTCTTCAACCACCGGGGCTTCTTCGGCTACCGGCGCTTCCTCGACCACCGGGGCTTCCTCAACCACAGGGGCTTCTTCAACCACCGGGGCCTCTTCAACCACTGGCGCTTCTTCGGCCACTGGGGCTTCTTCAACCACCGGGGCCTCTTCGACTACCGGGGCCTCTTCGACCACCGGGGCTTCTGCAGCAGCGGCTTCGGCGGCGCGGGCTTCTTCTTCAAGCCGCAACTCTTCCGCAAGGGCGGCGTCAGCTGCGTCCTGCGAGATGCGGGCTTCGTCCGCAAGGCGCTGCTCTTCGGCAAGGGCTGCGTCTGCAGCGGCAGCTTCGGCAGCAGCAGCTTCAGCGGCGGCCGCTTCGGACGCGGCGGCTTCAATGGCCGCAGCCTCGGCGGCGGCGGCTTCGGCTGCGGCGGCCTCTATGGATGCAGCTTCGGCGGCAGCAGCCTCGGCGGCGGCGGCTTCGGCAGCAGCGGTGTCGGCAGCGGCGGCCTCGGCGGCGGCGGCTTCAACAGCGGCGGCTTCAGCAGCGGCCGCCTCGGCGGCGGCGGCGGCTTCGACGGCTGCGGCTTCGACAGAGGCCGCTTCAGCAGCGGCTGCGGCTTCGGCGGCAACGCGGGCCTCTTCGTCCAGGCGCAGCTGTTCGGCCAAGGCAGCCTCGGCCTGCAGGGTCTGGATGATCGCCTCAAGATCGCAGGCGACATCTGCCGTGGGCAGGCAAAGCACCGCCCCATCGACACCGATGACAGAGCCATCCTCGGACACCGTCTGGGCATAAGACGGGAACGTGGCCACGGGGGAAAACGCCACCGACAGGGCCGTTGTGGAGATCAGAAGCTTTCTCATTCTATTCCTCATACTAATGGTCATCGGGGTAACGCGGCAAAACTGGACCGGTTCCCCTTTGATCCGATGACGCACATGGCCCTGCTTTGCGCTGATAAGCGATATCACGCAGACGAATAACGATAGCGGTCGGCAAAGGCCCGCCCACGACGCCACCCGCCTGGCACCTAGTCACGCAAAAGCGCCATCAGGCGGTCCTTGTCGCCACTGTCGCCGGGGATTGAGATGGCCGCCCCCAAAGCCTCAAGCGAGGCGATGCTGTGCCCGGCGCGAAAGCTGTCGACATGGGGCAGCATGGCGCGAATGCCGGCGGCCTTGGGGGCAAAGCCGGTCCAGCGCAAAAGCGGATTCAGCCAGATCAGGCGGCGGCAGGACAGATGCAAACGCTCCATCTCGGCGGCAAGGGCGCCCGAATCGTCACGATCCAACCCGTCGGTGATCAAAAGCACGACCGCCCCCTGCCCCAGCACGCGGCGCGACCAGTCGCGGTTGAAAGCGCGCAAAGAGGGGCCAATGCGGGTGCCACCGGACCAGTCCTGCGCCTGCGCGCCGGCTGCGTTCAGGGCGGCATCCACATCGCGCCGGGCAAGATGGCGGGAGATGTTGGTCAGTCGCGTGCCAAAGGTGAACGCATGGACGCGCGCCCAGCCCTGGCCTTTGTGGTTGGCGACCGCGTGGACGAAATGCAGCACCATGCGGCTGTAATCGGCCATGGAGCCAGAGATGTCACATAGCACGATCAGATTCGGCCAGCGGGTTGTGGGGGATTTGCGGGCAAGGGTGGTGATCTCACCCCCGTGGCGCAGGCTTTGGCGCAGAGTGCGGCGCAGGTCGATGCCTTTGCCATGGCTGGCGGCCTGGCTGCGCCGGGTGACAAGCGGTTTGACAGGCAGGGAGAGGCGCGAAAGCATGCGCTTTGCCTCAGCCATCTCGGCGTTGGACATCAGTTCGAAGTCAAGGGTGCGCAGGCGTTCTTCGGCGGACTGGGTGGCGGTGGCGTCAATCGTGATCTCTTCCCCCTCAGCCATTGTGGCCGGTGGCGGCGGCGGGACGGCGCCGTCAAGCAGCGCCTCGGCCGCGCGGCGTTCGGCGGGGGCGGCGGGGCGGTCTTCCTGCACGCCCTTCACCTGCGGGATGAGCAGCGTCATCATGTGTTCAAGAAACTGCGGATCGCGCCAGAACAGGCGAAACACCTCGGCAAAGATGCGGCTGTGTTCAGGGCGGCTGACGAGGCAAGCGTGCAGGGTGTGGTAGAAATCCTCTCGCCGGGTGAAGCCCGCAACCTCGACCGCGCGGATGGTGTCAAGGATGCGGCCCGACCCGATGGGTAGCCCCGCCTTGCGCAGCGCGCGGGCGAAATGCGTGATGTTCTGGGCAAGTTTGCCGTCTTCGGGGATCGTAAGGGGGGCGTAGGTGGCCATCGTCGGAGCGAGGGGTTTCACACCCCTCGCGCCCCCCGTGGGATGTTTTTGCAGAAAGGAACAGTCATGCCGTCGTCATTTCGCGGCGGGCCTGGTCGAGGAGTTTGGTGGTCTCAAGCCCTTGCAGTTTCTGGATGTCGTCTTGGTATTTCAGGATCGCACCAAGGGTGTCGGAGATCACTTCGGGGCTTAGGGCCACCACATCGAGGGCAAGAAGGCATTTCGCCCAGTCGATCGTTTCAGCCACGCCCGGGCGTTTGAACAGGTCCTCGCGGCGCAGACCTTGCACGAAAGCCACGATTTCACGGCTGAGGGTGGCGCTGGCTTCGGGGACGCGGGCGTTCAGGATCTGAAGTTCGCGGTCAAAGGCGGGGTAATCGACCCAGTGATAAAGGCAACGGCGTTTCAGGGCGTCATGCACTTCGCGCGTACGGTTGGAGGTCAGGATCACGATGGGGGGTTCGGCGGCCTTGATGGTGCCAAGTTCGGGGATGGTGACCTGAAAGTCAGAGAGGGCTTCCAGAAGGAAAGCCTCAAAGGGTTCATCGGTGCGGTCGAGTTCGTCGATCAGCAGAACTGGCGCGCCCCCGGCCTGCGGGCGCATGGCGGCCAGAAGGGGGCGTTCGATCAGGTAGTCTTCGGTGAAGAGCTCGGTCTTGAGGGCGTCGCGGTCGCCTGCCCCCGTGGCTTCGGCCGTGCGGATGGCGATCATCTGGGCGGCGAAGTTCCATTCGGCGACGGCAGAGGACGCATCAAGGCCCTCATAGCACTGCAGGCGGATCAGGCGGCGGCCAAGGGCTGTGGCAAGGACCTTGGCAATCTCGGTCTTGCCCACCCCTGCCTCACCCTCAAGAAACAGGGGCCGCCCGAGTTTGAGAGAGAGGAAGACCACGGTGGCAAGCGCGCGGGAGGCGACGTAGCCCTGACCTGCCAGAAGGGTTTCCACGGCGTCGATGCTGGTGGGGATCTGGATCACGGGCGGCCTCATTCTGTCACAGTACAATGGTTGGTCTTGGGGGTGCGAAGTCAAGGCGGCTTGGTGGCGGCGCGTGGCCTTGATCCGGGCGGGTTCGTTTGGGCTGGCTTATCCGGGTGGGTTAGTCTGGGGCGGGTTCGTCTGGGACTGAGCGACCTCTCCCGCCAGCCATGTGCGGAATGAGGTGAGGGGGCCGCGCTCGGGCCGGTCGCTGGGCCAGACGAGGGAATAGCTGCCATGGGCCGGAACCGGGCCGCCAAAGACCGGGACAAGGCGGCGCTCGGCAAGCTCTCTTCGGATCAGGAAGGTGGGCAGCAACGCGATGCCAAGCCCGTGCACCGCGCCTTGGGCCATCGTGGCGAACTGGTCAAAAAGCATGCCCGTCGGGCGTGGCCCCCCTGCCCCGTGATGCGCAAGCCAGCGGCCCCAGTCACCGCTGCGGCTTTCCATCTGAAGGAGCGGGTGGCGCAAGATATCGTCAGCGCGGGCAAGGGGCTGGGGCACCAGCGCCGGGGCTGCGACGGCAATCAGCGCCTCATCCATGAGTTTCAGGCTGGCGGTGGCGGGCCAGTCCTGCCGGCCATAATGGATGGCCGCGTCAAAGCCGGAGCCCGCAAAGTCGAACGGGCGCAGGCGGGTGGACAGGTGCAGCGTCACCTCGGGATGCGCCTCGGTGAACCGGTGCAGGCGCGGGGCCAGCCAGTGCATGCCAAAGGCGGGCAGGATGGCCAGCGCCAGGCTGCCCCCCGTGGGATTGGCCCGCAGCGTGATCGAGGCGGAGGCGAGGGTTTGCAGGGCGCGGCGCACCTCGGCCACATAGTCGCGCGCGGCGGGGGTCAGGTGCAGGCGCTGGCGTTCGCGGGTCAGAAGGGGCACGCCAAGCTGCGCCTCAAGCCCCTGCAAGGCGCGGCTGATGGCGCCTTGGGTCAGGCTCAGCTCCTCAGCCGCGGCCGAGGCGGTGCCAAGGCGGTCCACGGCCTCCAATGCCATCAGGGCGGGGATTGGTGGCAGGTAGCGGCGGGGCAGCATTATGAGTTTCCCTCATGAAGTTGCGCAGGGCTTTCGATAGCGCGCGGCGGCATTTCGTGCAATGGTCAGGGCAATGATGGAGGTTTGCCATGCTTGATACCCATGCCGCCCAGCCAAAGCTGAAATCCAAGGACGCGCCCGATCTGGGGCGGTTCGACTGGGAAGATCCGTTCCGGCTGGATGACCAGCTGACCGAAGAGGAACGGATGCTGCGCGACGCGGCACGGGCATATGCCGCCGAAAAGCTGCAGCCGCGCGTGGTGGCGGCTTACCGTGAGGAAACGACCGACCCCGCCATCTTCCGCGAGATGGGCGAGATGGGCCTTCTGGGCGTCACGGTGCCCGAGGAATACGGTGGGCTGGGTGCCAGCTATGTCGCCTATGGCCTTGTGGCGCGTGAGGTAGAGCGGGTCGATTCTGGCTATCGCAGCATGATGAGCGTGCAGTCGTCGCTGGTGATGTATCCGATCTATGCCTACGGCACCGAAGCGCAGCGCCAGAAGTTCCTGCCCAAGCTGGCGGCGGGCGAATGGATTGGCTGCTTTGGCCTGACCGAGCCCGACGCGGGGTCTGACCCCGGTGGCATGAAGACCACAGCGAAGAAAACCGCGAACGGCTATGTGCTGAACGGCGCGAAGATGTGGATCTCAAACGCGCCGATTGCGGATGTTTTCGTGGTCTGGGCCAAGTCCGAGGCGCATGGCGGGCGGATCAAGGGCTTTATCCTGGAAAAGGGGATGGCGGGACTGTCGGCACCAAAGGTCGGCGGCAAGCTGAGCCTTCGCGCCAGCATCACCGGTGAGATCGTGATGAAGGACGTGGAAGTGGGCGATGACGCGCTTTTGCCCTTTGTCGAAGGGCTGAAGGGGCCATTCGGCTGCCTGAACCGCGCGCGCTATGGCATCAGCTGGGGCGTGATGGGGGCGGCTGAGTTCTGCCTGCATGCCGCCCGCCAGTACGGGCTGGATAGGAAGCAGTTTGGCAAACCCCTGGCGCAAACCCAGCTTTTCCAGCTGAAGCTGGCCAATATGCTGACCGAAATCGGGCTGGGGCTGCAAGGCTCGCTTCGCGTGGGGCGGCTGCTGGACGAGGCGAATGCGGCACCCGAGATGATATCCATCGTCAAGCGCAACAACTGCGGCAAGGCGCTGGATTGCGCGCGCTGGGCGCGGGACATGCATGGCGGCAACGGCATCCAGGAAGACTACCAGATCATGCGCCACATGATGAACCTTGAGACGGTCAACACCTATGAAGGCACGCATGACGTGCATGCGCTGATCCTGGGCCGCGCAATCACCGGGTTGCAGGCGTTTTTCTGAATTTGTCCGGTTGGATCGGCCATGCTAGGTCTTCGACGGCCCGCTTTTGTGCGGCCGTCGATGCCTTTGGCGGGGATATTTTCAGACAGATGAAACGGGCAGGCACATGCGGGTGACAGCCGTTCTGACGGTGAAGAACGAAGGCGCGTTCCTGCTGGAGTGGCTTGCGCATCACCGGGCCTGCGGGGTGACCGACTTTCTGGTCTTTTCCAACGATTGCAGCGACGGGACCAATGTCATGCTGGACCGGCTGCAGGCGCTGGGCTGGCTGACCCATGTGCCGAACCCGGGACCCTATGCCCAGGGGCCGCAATGGGCCGCGTTGAAGCAGGCGGACGCGCATCCCCTGGTGCGGGGCGCGGATTGGGTGCTGCCGATTGACGTGGATGAGTTCGTGAACATCCATGTCGGCGACCGGACGATCCCTGCCCTCCTGGCTGCCCTGCCTGAGGCCACGGCGATCCCGCTGACCTGGCGGCTGTTCGGCAATGCCGGGGTGCGCGCGATTGAGGACCGGCGGGTCACGGAAACCTTTACCCGCGCGGCCCCCGCAGTCCTGCACTGGCCGTGGCGGGCGCATCTTTTCAAGACGCTGTTTCGCAATGACGGAACCTACGCCAAGCTGGGCGTTCACCGGCCGCGCAACCCGGATCGGGCGCAGCTGGCAGGTCAGCGCTGGTTTGATGGGGCGGGGCGGCGGCTGGATGCGGTGTTCCATTCAAACCGCCTTTTTGTCGACGTCGGGCGCGACCTCTATGGTCTTGTGCAACTGAACCACTACGCTCTGGGGTCGATGGCGGGCTATCTGGTCAAGGCGGACCGCGGGCGCGCGAACCGCGACGCCTCGACCTTTGACATGGCCTATTGGGTGGACCGCAACTTTTGCGATGTGGAAGATACGTCGATTCAGCGGCTGGACAGCACGGCTTTGCTGCAGGCGCTGCGACGTGACGAGGTGCTGGGCCCGCTGCATGCGCAGGCCGTCGCCTGGAGGCAAGACCGCTTTCACCAATTGATGGCCGAGGAAAGCTGGCGCGCGCTTTATGGCCGCTTGCTGATGACCCCCCCGACCCGCGCCCTGTCGCAAGAAGATGCGCAGGGAATCTGGCGGCCTTATGCCAAGGTGCGCACGTCCAAAGGTTGAGGAATCGGATGCGAACAACCGCTTAGGTTGCCGAAAGCCGGAACCGCGAAACAGTCACCCCATGCGAACAAGAATTGTGCGCTGGATAGCTGGCCGCAACACCTTGTGGAATAGGGATTTTTAACCCACATTCGAAATCTCCGGGGGGTAGACCCCGGCTGTAGTTGCGGGTGATTGTGGACGGTATGGACGCGCATCCTGAATGGCAGAATGCCATGATGGCCATCGCTGAGGGCGACGGTGATTTCATGGCTTTGGGAGACCGGCATTGGGCCTTCTTTGCCGAAGAGCGCCCGGTCCTTCTTGTGACCTTCGAGGATGCCGCCGCCGTCCGTGACCGGGACGACAACCTGCCAGAGCACTATGCCCTAGCCAAGGCGCGCGGCTGGTCGCTGTTGACCATCCTTGCCGAAGGGGAAACCTGGTGGCGCGACCCTGCGGTATTTCGGTACTTCGACCGGCTGGCCGACGACGGGTTTCTGGAAGATTTTGACAAGGTGATCTTTTATGGCGCGGGGCCTGCCGGCTATGCCGCTGCGGCCTATGCCATCACGGCGCCGGGGGCGGACCTGGTCCTGTTGGCCCCGCGCGCCACGCTTGACCCCGCACTTGCCGGCTGGGATGAGCGGCACAAGATCGCCCGGCGGATCAATTTTCGCAGCCGCTTTGGCTATGCCCCCGACATGACGGAGAGTGCCTCACGCGTGTGGCTGATCCATGATCCTTTGAACCGGCCCGATGCGATGCACGCGGCCCTGTTTCAGCGGCCCTGGGTGACGCCCCTTTTCGCGCGCTACACCGGCGAGGGGACCGAGGACACGCTGCGCGAGATGCGCGTCCTGGACCGGATTCTTGAAGCGGCGATGGATGGCAAGTTTTCGGCCGAGTATTTTGCCTGGCTCTGGCGCGGGCGGCGGTCCAACGGCAGTTATCTGCGCGCGATCCTGTCTGCCGCGCGGCTAAGCGGGCACCGCTTGCGCGAGATCAAGATCTGCCGGTCGGTCACGTCGCGCCTGAACGCGCCGCGCTTTGCACGGCGGCTGGCCGAGCTGACGGGCGACGACGACTAAGGTCGGCGGCGGGTCAGTAGGCGATCAGGGCCAACAATTCTTCCGTCCGGTCCAGGGTCATCTGGCGCAAGCAGCCGTAGACCAGCAGCGGCTCGGCCGAACCGCCGCGCATCGGGAAGCCGGCCGCCGTGCAATTGGCGTCGCGGTAGGTGATCCAGGCGCGCTGTGCGGTGCGCAAGGCGGTTTCACCACCTTGCAGGGCGGGTGGAAGGTCAGCGTCCATCGCCTTCATCGCGGCCATGACATTGCCGTAGGTGTCGTTCAGGACGGCGTCGGCCTCTTGCCAGTCGGCTTCTGCGCAGATGTTCAGGTCTTGCTGGGTGATCGCAGTGGCACAATCGGAGGTTTCAGCAAGGCTCTGGGCAAATGCGGGCGCAGACAGCAGAATCAGAAGGGGCAGAACAAGACGAAGCATCGGGCGGTCCTTTCGGGGGTCAGTCCGTGAACATGGCGCGCAAGCTGGCAGCGCGGCGGCGGGTTTCAAGGCGTTTGCAGTGCATCTCATGCAAGATCGCCTCGGTCCCTCGTGCATAGGCGCTGGGGTCGGCGACATAGTAGCAGGTCGCGTCGCGATAGCTTGCCCAACTTGCCTGCGACTGATCCAAAAGCGTGGCGGTTTGCGGATAGCGGCTGCGCAGATCGGTCAGCGCCTCACCCAGGGTCCTTTCTGCCTGACCAAGGTGGTAGGTAGAGCAATCGATCATCTCGGCCATGTCGCGCTGGGTGTCACAGGTGGCGGGCGGTGAATCTGCAAGGCCTGGAAGCGCGATAACGGAAAGCGCAAGGCAAAGGCGGCGCATGGGGCAGGCTCCAGCAGTGGTTGGCGGTATGGGGTCGGGTGTATGGGGTCGGTCGTCTGGGGTCGGGGTGACGGTTTTGGGCAGGTGTCCGGGTCGGGTTTAGCACGGCAAGGGGCTGGCATTGGGGTCTGGATTGCGCTACCTCGCGATCATGCAAGAGATCGTGATCCGCCGCCCTGATGACTGGCACCTGCATCTGCGCGATGGCGCGATGCTGCGGGCTGTCCTGCCAGAAACCACCCGGCATTTCGCCCGCGCGATCGTGATGCCCAACCTGATGCCGCCAGTGGTGACCGCCCGCGACGCCATGGCCTACCGCGACCGGATCATGGCCGCCCTGCCCGAAGGAACGGCGTTCGAGCCGCTGATGACGCTGTATCTGACCGAAGGCACCGATCCTGCCGATGTCGCAGCCGCAGCCGCCTCGGGGCTGGTGAAGGCGGTCAAACTTTATCCCGCAGGGGCAACGACGAATTCCCAGTCCGGCGTCCGGGACCTGACGCGCGTCATGCCGGTGCTGGAAAAGATGGCCGAGATCGGCCTGCCCCTTTGCACTCATGGCGAGGTGACGACGCCCGAGGTCGATATCTTTGACCGTGAGGCGGTGTTCATCGACACCGTCCTTGCCCCCCTGCGCCGCCGCCTGCCCGAACTGCGCGTGGTGATGGAGCATATCACCACCGAAGAAGGCGTCGCTTATGCCGCCGAAGGGGGCGACAGGCTGGGCGCCACGATCACCACGCATCACCTGATCATCAACCGCAACCATATCCTTGCTGGGGGCATCCGGCCGCATTATTACTGCCTGCCGGTGGCCAAGCGTGAGAAACATCGTCTGGCGCTGCGCCGCGCGGCCACCTCGGGGTCAAAGCACTACTTTCTGGGCACCGACAGCGCCCCGCATGTCGACGCGCTGAAAGAACACTCCTGCGGCTGCGCCGGCTGCTTCACCGCGACCAACACCATGCCGCTTTTGGCCCATGTGTTTGAAGAGGACGGCGCGCTGGATCGTCTGGAAGGCTTTGCCGCATTGCACGGGCCAGCCTTTTACCGGCTGCCGGTGAACGAAGGCCACCTGCGGCTGGTCAAGGCCGATACGCCCACCCACTTCCCCGATAAACTGGTCACTGAGGCTGGACCGGTGACCGTCTTCAACCCCGGCTTTCCCGTCTTTTGGCGTGTGGAGGCCTGATTTGCCCATTTTCCAAACACTCCCGCCCGGGGCTTCTGCCGCTGCCGTAAAAGCCTCGGGCGGGCGTATTTTTGAAAAGAGCCAATCCAGATCAGCAAGGACATCCCCATGATCCCCAGCGCTTTTCCCCCGCGCGACGAGATTGCACGCCTGACCGCCCGCGCCCTGCTGGAGATCAAGGCCGTGCATTTCAACGCGACGACGCCGTTCACGCTGGCCTCGGGTTTGCCCTCACCCACCTATATCGATTGCCGCAAGCTGATCAGCTACCCGCGCATCCGGTCTGTGCTGATGGATTTCCTGACGGTGACGGTCATGCGTGACGCCGGGTTCGAGGCGTTCGACAACATTGCCGGGGGGGAAACCGCTGGCATCCCCTTTGCCGCACTGGTGGCCGAGCGGATGGCACTACCGATGACCTATGTCCGCAAAAAGCCCAAGGGCTATGGCCGCAACGCCCGCATCGAAGGTGCGATGACAGAAGGTCAGCGGGTGCTGTTGGTTGAGGATCTGACGACGGACGGCGGATCAAAGCTGTCCTTCGTCGATGCGATCCGCGAGACGGGCGCGACCTGCGCCCACACCGCCGTGATCTTCTACTATGGCATCTTTCCCGAAACGACCCAGCGCCTGGCCGACCATGGCATCGCCTTGCATCATCTGTGCACCTGGTGGGACGTGTTGGCCGAAGCCCGCGCGCAAGGCAGCTTTGATGAGGCCACCCTGACCGAGGTCGAGGCTTTCCTGACCGCCCCCCGCGCCTGGCAAGAGGCACGGGCAACCTGATTCTACAAAACCGAGGCTGTGGCGGGCCACAAGGCGCTCACAAGCGGCTGCCCGCCGATCAAGCTGTTGCATGACTCTATTCGCCTGCCTACCATGCGTGGTGTTCGTTAACTTGTGGATAAGCGGGTTATGCACAACTTACCCTCAGCCATATCCCAGCGCAGACATGCTAGGCGGTGGACAGAAAACGCCGGGAACCGGCAGGGGAAGAGATGACCGAAATCACCGCAATACGCCCGATGGTCCCGGCTGTCGCACAGACCAGCAATCCTGGGACAGAGACCGAAGCCCTGCCCCACAACACCGAGGCCGAGCAGCAGCTTCTGGGCGCCATCCTGACCAACAATGATGTTTATGACCGGATCTCCAGTCTGGTGAAGGCGCAGCATTTCTTCGATCCCGTCCACCAGCGCATCTATGAGATCGCGGCAGCGCGGATCCAGAAGAATGCGCTTGCCTCCCCCGTGACGCTGAAGGCCTTCCTTGAGGATGATGCGGGGCTGAAGGAACTGGGGGGACCAGCTTATCTGGTGCGGCTTGCCGGGGCGGCAATCTCGGCCTATGCGGCGCGCGATTATGCGCAGATGATCTATGACCTTGCCGTGCGGCGAGAGCTTATCCAGCTTGGCCGCGACATCTCGGCGCAGGCGGCCAAGGTCGAGGTGGCGAATGAGCCAAAGGACCAGATCATCGAGGCCGAGCAGCGGCTTTACACGCTGGGCGAACAGGGTGTGGCGGAACGCGGGTTCCAGAGCTTTCTGAAAGCGGCGGTTGAGGCGGTGAACAATGCCAATGCCGCCTATCAGCGCGGCGGGGGCTTGGCCGGCATCTCGACCGGGCTGATCGACCTTGACCGCAAGCTGGGCGGCCTGCACCCCTCGGACCTTTTGATCCTTGCCGGGCGGCCTTCGATGGGCAAGACCTCGCTGGCCACCAACATCGCCTTCAACATCGCTAAATCCTACAAGCGCGGGCGGCTGCACGACGGGCGCGATGGCGCGGTGGAAGGCGGGATTGTCGGGTTCTTCAGCCTGGAGATGTCGGCCGAACAGCTGGCCGCACGGATCCTGTCCGAGGCGTCAGAAGTTCCGTCTGAACAGATCCGCCGTGGGGACATGCAAGAGGTTGAGTTTCGGCGCTTTGTCGATGCCGCCAAGGCGCTGGAGGCCTGCCCCTTGTACATCGACGACACGCCGGCCCTGCCGATTTCACAGGTCGCCGCCCGCGCGCGGCGGCTGAAGCGAACGCATGGGCTCGATCTGTTGATCGTGGACTATCTGCAACTGCTGAAAGGCTCTTCCAAGGAAAACCGCGTTCAGGAAGTGTCCGAGATCACGCAGGGCCTGAAGGCCATCGCCAAGGAACTGGATATCCCGGTGATCGCCCTCTCACAGCTGAGCCGCGCCGTGGAAAGCCGCGACGACAAGCGCCCACAGCTAAGCGACCTGCGGGAATCGGGCTCGATCGAGCAGGACGCCGATGTGGTCATGTTCGTCTACCGCGAGGAATACTACCTGTCGCGGATGGAGCCCGAGGCCGGCAGCCCCGCCCATGCCGAATGGTTCAAGAAGGCCGAAAACGCCCATGGCAAGGCCGAAGTCATCATCGGCAAGCAGCGCCACGGCCCGATCGGCACGGTGGAACTCAGCTTTGAGGGCCGCTTTACGCGCTTTGGCAATCTGGCCAAAGCCTGGCAAGGCTCAGGCAGCCCCGACGTGGGCTTCTAGCCCCGCCGTTGCACCAGGAAGCCGCAAGCCTGTAACGCGCTACTGCACGACAAGACCGCGCAACCGGCGGGCAAAAGCCGGGGGTTTCTCCGCCGGATCGCCGGGATATCTGGGCCAGAATGAAACATCATCCGTGCGTTCATTCTGGCCCAAGTATCCCCGCCGGAGGCTTCCACATCATTTGCCGCCATCCCCCGGCAGCGCCGCAAAAGGGGGTTCGATGCCCCCTTTTGCGGCCCCCCCTTTCGGAAAGCTCTGCCCTCAGGCAGTGTCTCGTAAATAGCGGAGGCAGTCATGGACCTGGGGCTGACAGACAAGGTGGTGCTCGTGACCGGTGGCGGGGCCGGGATTGGCGGGGCGATCAGCCTTGCCCTTGCCGCTGAGGGGGCCGTTCCGGTGATCATCGCGCGCCGCATGCCGGAAGCGGGGTTCCTGACGGCGCTGAACGCCCGACAGCCCAAGGCTGGCGTGATCCTTGCCAACCTTGCCTTGGATGACGATTGCCGCCGCGCCATCACAGACGCCCGCAGCCGCTTTGGCCGCATTGATGGGCTGGTGAACAACGCGGGCACCAATGACGGGGTCGGGCTTGAGGCCGGGCCAGAGGCGTTTCGCGCCTCGCTGGATCAGAACCTCCTGCATTATTACACCCTCGTTCACCTTTGCCTTGACGATCTCAAGGCCTCGAGGGGGGCAATCGTCAATATCTCGTCCAAGACGGCGCTGACGGGTCAGGGGTCGACCTCGGCCTATGTGGCGGCCAAGGCGGCACAGCTGGGGTTGACGCGGGAATGGGCAGCGGCGCTGGCCCCGCATGGGGTGCGGGTCAATGCGGTCATCCCGGCTGAGGTGATGACGCCGATGTATCGCAGCTGGCTTGACACCTTCCCCGATCCCGCCGCGCAAGAGGCGCTGATCACCGCGCGGATTCCGCTTGGCGCAAGGATGACCACAGCAGAAGAGATCGCTGCCACAACGGTGTTTCTGTTGTCAGACCGCGCCAGCCACACCACGGGGCAGTGGCTGTTCGTCGACGGCGGCTATGTCCATCTGGACCGGGCCCTGGGTCGCTGACAGCAAGGTTATCGGCCCCGGATCGGGTCGGCCAAAAGGCGCAAGCCGTTCAGCACCACCAAAAGCGTGCCACCCTCGTGTCCGATCACGGCAATCGGCAACGGCAGGTTGAAGAACAGACTGCCCGTGACCAGCACCACCATCGCCCCAATCGCAAGCGTCAGGTTCTGCCGGATCACCCGGGCTGTGCGCCGGGCAAGCGCGCGGGCGGCGACCAGCTTGCGCAGATCATCCGCCATCAGCGCCACGTCGGCGGCCTGCAAGGCCACTTCACTGCCCGCAACACCCATCGCCACGCCGACATCAGCCCGCGCCAGCGCCGCCGCGTCATTCACCCCGTCACCGATGAAGGCGACCTTGCCCTTGGCGGTCGCGGCATCGACCAGGGCCACCTTGTCGCCGGGCAGAAGGCCCGCGTGAATCTCGTCCGCCCGCAGGCCCAGCCGTGCGCCGATTCGGGCAGCGACAGCGGCGCGGTCGCCCGTCATCATCAGGATGTCGGTGCCGCCTTCCCGCAGCGCAACCAGCGCCTCGGCCGAGGTAGCGCGGGGGTCATCCGCGACGGTGACCGCACCCAGAACCTGATTCCCTCGGCCAAGGAAGACCAGCGTTTCGGTGCCATCGGTCATGGCGGCCAAGGCTGGCGGCAGGGCTGCCCCCATCCGTGCCAGCATCCGAGCGTTGCCGGCCCAGACCTCGACCGTTCCGTCCTTGCCGATGATCCCTTCGCTGGGAAAGGACTGCACATCCGTCATCGTGGTCGGGGTCAGGCCGCGTCGGCTGACCTCGCGCCGGATCGCGCTGGCGATGGGGTGTTCGGACTGTGCCTCAAGCCCGGACAATAGGGTAAGGAACGTGGTATCCGACCCTTCCAGCGCCAGCACGCCCGTCACCTCGGCCTGACCGGTGGTCAAGGTGCCGGTCTTGTCAAAGGCGAAGACCTTGACCTCGGCCAGACCCTCTAGCGCGGCCCCTCCCTTGAAAAGGACGCCGCCCCGTGCCGCAGCCGATAGTGCCGACAAGATGGCCGCCGGAACCGAGATCACCACAGCACAAGGGCTGGCCGCGACCAGCAGCGTGGCCGCGCGGTAAAGCGCCTGATCCAGCGGGTGGCCCGTCAGCCGGAAGCCCGCAAAGGCAAGGATCGACCCCAAAAGCACGGCGATGGTGTAGCGCTGGCCGAACCAGTCGGAAAAGCGTTCCGAGGGGGCCTTCATCGCCTGGGCCTCGGTCACCAGACGGATCATCTGCGCAACGGTGCTTTGTGCCAGGCTGCGCGTCACCTCGACCGTCAGGATGCCGTCAAGGTTCACCGTTGCCTCATGCACGACGGTGCCTGCGGCCTTGCGCACCGGGGCCGATTCGCCGGTGACGGTACTTTCGTCCATGTGTCCGGCACCGCTGACCACACGGCCATCGACCGGCACCCGCGCGCCAGGGCGCAGGATCACCCGGTCACCGGGCACAAGGCTGGCAACCGCCACCTCTTCAACGCCCTCGGGCCCCTCGCGCAGAGCGGTTTCGGGGCGCAGTTTCATCAACGCCTCAACCGCGCGGCGGGCCTTGCCCATCGCGCGATGCTCCAGCGCTTGCGACAGGGAAAACAGGGCCAGAAGCACCGCGCCTTCCAGCGCCGCCCCGACCGCCGCCGCCGCAAGGGCCGCGATGACCATCAAAAGGTCGATGTCCAGCCGCCGGTCTTGCCAAAGCTCTGTCAGGGCGCTGCGCGCGGCAGGCACCCCGCCCGCAAGATAGGCGACCACCATCGCCCCCGCCCCAAGACCCACGGGCAAGGGCTGCACGAAAGCCTCAAGGACTGCAATCGCAAGGCCAGCCCAGCACAGCAGGGTCAGATAGAGGCTGGCATCGTCTTCGCGTTCGCTGGCCAAATCGCTTGCCCCCAAAGGTTGCGTTACCCTTACCGCACCCGGGCGCCGGGGCAAGTGCCGCCGATGCCCGTGATTTTCCCTTGACCACGGGCGCGCTGCGGTCAAAACAGCCGGATGGCTACCGCAACCCTGACCATTGATCTTGATGCCATCGCCGCCAACTGGCGCAGGCTTGACCGGCTGACCGGCCCTGACGTGCAGACCGCTGCCGTAATCAAGGCCGATGCCTACGGCCTTGGCGTGACCCGTGTGGCGCGCACGCTGGCCCAAGCCGGGGCGCGGCGGTTCTTCGTGGCCTATGCCGAGGAAGGTGCCGCTGTTCGGCAAGCCTTGGGCGAAGGCCCGCAGATCGCGGTGCTGTCGGGCCATATGTCCGGCGATACCGAGATGATCCATGACCTTGATCTGACGCCAATGCTGAACAGCCTTGAGCAGATCACCCGGCACCTTGAGGCTTTGCCCGGCCATGCCTTTGGTGTGCAGCTGGACACCGGCATGAACCGGCTTGGCGTGGAGATGCTGGAATGGCAGGCCGTAGCCCCGATCCTGATCGAGGCAGGCCCGGAACTTCTGATGAGCCACCTCGCCTGCGCCGATGAGCCTGACCACCCGTTGAACGAGGTGCAGTTGCGCGCGTTTGTGGACATGACCGATGGCACCGGCCTGCCGCGTAGCCTGTCGGCCACCGGAGGAATCCTGCTTGGGCCGCGCTATCACTTTGACCTGACACGCCCCGGTGTCGGCCTCTTCGGTGGCCTGCCGTTTGAGGGCGCGCAACCTGCCGTCACCCTGGCCCTGCCCGTGATCCAGACGCGGGAGGTCGCCCCCGGTGAGGCTGTCGGCTACGGCTGCACCTGGGTGGCCGAGACGCCGGTGATCATCGCCACGGTGGCTGCAGGCTATGCCGATGGCCTGCCGCGCACGCTCTCGAACGCGGCGGTGCTGTGGGATGGTGACACGCCCTGCCCGTTGGTTGGCCGGGTGTCGATGGACCTGATCACCGTCGACATCACCCACCTGGCCGAGGTGCCGCGCAGCCTTGATATCCTTGGCCCCCATCAGACCGTTGACGCCCTGGCCGAGGCCGGTGGCACCATCGGCTATGAGATCCTGACCGGCCTTGGTCCCCGCTATCTCCGCCGTTATCAGGAGCGGACGCAGTGACCGCAGCGCTTGGCGCCTTGGGCCGCCCGGTGCTTGAGGCACTGGCAGCCGTGGGCCGTGTGGCACTTTTTGCCGCGGCGATCCTCGGCCATATCCTGCGCCCGCCGTTCTACTTGCGCGAGTTTGGCGCGTCGCTGTTGCAGATCGGCTGGTATTCGCTGCCCGTCGTCGGCCTGACCGCGATCTTCACCGGCGGCGCCCTTGCCTTGCAGATCTACGCCGGCGGCTCACGCTTCAACGCCGAGGCGGTGGTGCCCAGCATCGTCGCCATCGGCATGGCGCGCGAACTGGGGCCGGTCTTGGGCGGGCTGATGGTTGCGGCGCGGGTGGCGTCGTCCATCGCGGCCGAGATTGGCACGATGAAGGTGACCGAACAGATTGACGCGCTGGTCACCCTGTCCACCAACCCGTTGAAATATCTTGCCGTTCCGCGCGTCCTTGCGGCCACGCTGTCGATGCCGGTGCTGGTCGCCGTGGGCGACGCCATCGGGATCATGGGCGGCTGGCTGGTCGGGATCACCCGGCTGGACTTCAACTCTGCCACCTACCTCAAGAACACCGTGGATTTTCTTGAGCCATGGGACATCGGGTCTGGTCTGGTCAAGGGCGCGGTCTTCGGCTTCATCGTGGCGCTGATGGGCTGCTACCACGGGATGAATTCGGCCCGGGGCGCGCAAGGCGTGGGCCGGGCGACGAAATCCGCCGTCGTTTCGGCAAGCGTGCTGATCCTGGCGGCGAATTACATCCTGACCGAGGTTTTCTTCACCTCATGATCACGCTGACCGATGTTCACAAGGCCTTCGGGGCCAACCGGGTGTTGCAGGGGGTGAACCTGACCATCGCTTCGGGCACGTCGATGGTGATCATTGGCGGGTCGGGTACGGGCAAGTCCGTATTGCTGAAATGCATCCTTGGCCTTGTCCATCACGACAGCGGCAGCATCACGCTGGACGGCCAGGATGTGACAAAGGCCGACCGCGACGCCTTTCTTGCCCGCTTCGGGATGCTGTTTCAGGGGGGAGCGCTGTTTGACAGCCTGCGCGTCTGGGAAAACGTCGCCTTCCGCCTGATGCGCGGCGCGAAAGCCCTGCCAAAACCGCAGGCGCGTGAAATCGCGATCGAGAAACTGCGTCGCGTGGGCCTCAAGCCTGAAACCGCCGACCTCTTCCCATCCGAACTTTCAGGCGGCATGCAAAAGCGCGTGGGTCTGGCCCGCGCCATCGCGGCCGAGCCCGAGATCATCTTCTTTGACGAACCCACCACCGGCCTCGATCCGATCATGGCCGGCGTCATCAACGACCTGATCCGTGAGATCGTGGTGGAAATGGGCGCAACCGCGATGACCATCACCCACGACATGTCCTCGGTCCGTGCAATTGCGGACACCGTGGCCATGCTGCACGGCGGGGTGATCCGCTGGACCGGACCAGTGGGCGAAATGGACGCGACATCAGATCCTTACGTCCAGCAGTTCATCCACGGCCGGGCGGAAGGGCCCATCGAAAGCGTTCGCTGAACTTGTCCTGACCTGCGCCTTCCTGTCTGCAAAAATATCCCACGGGAGGTCTGGAGGGTGTGAAACC